>CAYJES010000001.1:0-4943 GCA_964369365.1 uncultured Lactobacillales bacterium
CTTGATTAAATTCATTTGAAACTGGCACTATGACAACTGGACGTGATGGATTTTCCAATTTACCCATCATCAACATTAAACGTTCAACCCCAGCAGCCATTCCAACACCACAAGTATTTCCACCACCCAGCAATTTAACAAGCCCATTATATCTGCCGCCTGCCGCTACTGTGCTTTGCGCGCCTAGCTTTTCTGATTCATCTATAAATTCAAAAACAGTATGATTATAGTAATCAAGACCTCTTACAATTTTGTTATTTACAAAGTACGAAATTCCTAAGCTATCCAATCCTTTTAAAACTTCTGCAAAAAATTCTTTTGATGCGTCGTTTAAATAATCTTTCATCAAAGGGGCATTTTCTATTATTTTTTTATCACCTTCATTTTTTGAATCCAAAATACGTAAAGGATTTTTCTCTAACCTTACCTTGCTATCTTCTGACAACTCTTCTTTATATTTATCAAGATATTCTACCAACGCTTTGCGATAATTTTCTCTACTTTCATTATCACCCAAAGTATTTATGTGAACTTTCACACCCTCTGAAATTCCCAAATTATCTAGCATTTGTTTAGTTAATGCAATAATTTCAATATCTGCATTTGGACTTTCCGATCCTAGTAACTCTACACCTACTTGGTGGAATTGGCGCTGTCTACCTTTTTGTGGGCGTTCATAACGAAACATCGGACCGAAATAATATCCCTTTACCGGTAAATCTTGTTCCATTCCGTTTGAAATTAATGCACGGCAAACTCCTGCGGTTCCTTCTGGACGTAAAGTCAAACTGTCATCACCACGCATAAATGAATACATTTCCTTTGATACCACATCACTAGTTTCGCCCATACCTCTTGCAAACACTTCTGTAAATTCAAAAATAGGCGTTATTATTTCTTCGTACCCAAAAATCCCAGCGATATCTCTGGTTGTTTTTTCAATATGACGAAATAAAAAACTGTCATCTCCATATAAATCATGTGTGCCGCGTACTGGTTGATATTTAACCATAACAAATGTCCTTAATAAATATTATAAATTTTTGTTACTTAAAAATTCAGCAATATAATCTTCTGTAAACAAGAAATCTCTAACTATTGTTCCTGCTTTTCCTATTGCTGGCAAATCTTTTCCATCTATTGAAATTTTAATACCACCTGCATTTCCTGTATCAAGAACTATCTCATCCGTGTAATTTGATATTAAATATTTATCACCTGCCAATAAAACTTTTGAAAATATTAATTCATCTTCACTTCTGATTTGTATCCAAGAATCTTCCAATGCTATTACAGAAATTCTTGGGTTTACTACATTTGTTGCTCCATAACTGCTGTTTGCTCTTGTCATTTCTGGCTCAACCATTTCTTCTAATTGAGAAGCAAGAACTTCACTTGCTTTTACCTCTTCTTGTTCGATTGGTTTATTTTTTTGCTCAGAAATACTGTCTATTTCTTCGTTAGTTTGCGGCTGATAAATAGGTTGTATTTCAGATTTTTCAACTACTGTTTCTTTTTCTTGAACTTTAGGTAGAGACGATTTATCCTCTTCAATAATTATCTTATCTATAACAACTGGTGCTGAGGTAACCTCCTTAGTTTTAGTCGCAGATGGTTCACCTGATATCATGATCCACACGATATAAATCAAAACCAACAATAATAAAGAAAACATAATAGTCCTTCTAGAAGGTAGGGCTGATTCCATTTTTACGTAAGCAAGACCTACATTTGGAGCATCAAGCTTTTCTTTTTTCCCTTCTTTTAATTTTTCCACAAATGGTTCTGGGTCAATTCCTAGTAATTTTGAATATGAACGGATGAAGCCAACTGTATAGGTAAGACCTGGCAATTCTCCAAAATTACCTTCTTCTATTACCTCTAGATAATATTTTCTTATCTTTAATTTACTTACAACATCATCAATTGTAAGCTTTTTATTAACTCTTTCTTGTTTTAATTTCAATCCTATTTCTTTTGACACTTTTTATTTTTCCTTATCAAAATTTATATTAAATTATCATCAATTATTATGCCATGATCAATGGCGAAACTGCGAAAATGTTCACGTACAGAATCGTATGAAGAACCTTTGAATGATTCAATATACTCTTTTAATGCAACAGTATCAAGAGAAAGTACCATTTCTTTTACAGAAATTAATCTAAATGGGTTTAAAGATAAACTTCTAAATCCTAAACCTATCAAAACCATTGCGTCAAGTGGATTTCCTGCCATTTCTCCGCACACTGAACAAGGAACATTTGCTTCATCACATGCATTTACAATAAACGAAAGCGCCTCTATCATGGCAGGGGATAAAACATCATAACGTTCATAAATACCCATATTCGACCTGTCGCAAGCATACATAAATTGGGTTAAATCATTGGTTCCAACAGAAACAAAATCCACCAAAGGTAATAAGGCTTGTAATTGAAAAATTAATGCAGGAACTTCTAACATCACACCTACTTTTATTTTCTTAGGTACTGCGTTCCCTTTATTTTTTTCAAGCTCTAACTCTCTGTCTAATGTTTTTTTTGCTTCTTTAAACTCTGAAACATTCGAAATCATCGGAAACATTACATACAAATCACCATCAGAATTCGCCCGCAACAATGCACGCAATTGATGTCTAAAAATTGCCTTTCTATCCAAACTTATCCTGACAGAACGCCAACCCATAGCAGGGTTTTCCTCTTTATCTCCGTGAAAATATTGCAACACTTTATCAGATCCTATATCAAGCGTTCTAAAAACAACCGGCTTTCCCCCGGCTTTATCAATGACGCTTTTATAAATAGATACCTGATTATCAACATCGGGAAGATGCGAATTTAACATAAAAGCAAGCTCTGTACGATATAAGCCTATTCCATCTGCGTTGTATTGAGAGATTGCTTCTACATCTATTAATAACCCCACATTAACATTCAACCTAATGTTTATACCATTTTTTGTTACTGTTGGAACATTTACAAGCTTTTCTTTTATCGCAATTTTATCTTGGATAGATATTATTTTATTATTATAGCGATCTTCTATTTCTGGTGAAGGATCTATAATAATTTCTGCGTTATACCCATCTATTATTATTGTATTGTTGTTTTCTATTTTACGCAATATTTTAGCAAGACCACCAACAACAGGAATACCAAGAGACCGCGCAATAATTGCAATATGCATATTTCTTGAACCTTCTTCTAGCACAATTCCTTTGACTCTGCCAAATTCATAATCAAACAATTCCGCAGGTCCCATATTTTGTGCACAAAGAATGATATCATGAGGCAAACTATCCATATCTATTGAAATGTTACCTGATAAATGAGAAATTATACGATTAGTCAAATCTTCAAAATCTGATATTCTCGCGCGCAAATAATCATCTGAACTTTGTTCTAATCTTGACTTAATATCTTTAAACACTTTTTGGGCTGCAGCCTCTGCTGTTAATCCAGAAGAAATTGCTTCATTTAATTTTGAAACCCAACTCTTATCATTAGAAAAAACAAGATAAGTAGCCATAATATCCACGTGTTCACCTTTTTGGGCTTTTAATCCAGATAAAATATGCGAAATTTGTTCTTGCATATCTTCCAATGCCTTTTTAAGACGATCTTGTTCTTTTTTAACATCCTTAGCAACAAGTTTTATAACTGGCTTTACTTGTCTGTGCAATACTGCTTTACCAACTCCTAGACCTGATGATATTTTATAACCATGAAAATTGTTTTCTTCATGAGACAAAGATAATGAAGTATCAGAAACCGTCGGATTATTAGTAAAGCTTTCTGCTATTAACATAGCAATTGTTTTTAATAGCTCTTCTTCTTCTGGTAAAAATTTAGAAGTTGTTGTATTTTGAATACACAAAACACCTAAAAATTTATCGTTATCAATAATTGGCACACCTAAAAATGATTTAAAATCCTTCTCTTCTGTTTCAGGACGGAAAGAAAAATTCTTTGACTTCCATGCGTTTTTAAGATTAACAACGCTATGAGAAGTAGCAACTTCTCCTACCACTCCTTCATCAAGATGCAAAAAAGTATTTCCTATTGCCGAGGGCGCAAGACCATAAGTAGCCACAAGCTCCAACAAATCACCAGGGCGCAGCAAATAGCAAGAGCATACAGATACCTCCATCTTTGTTGCAACAATTTCTACTAGGCTGTCAAGATTACCATCCTCGGCAACACCTAACAACTCTTGCAAAATACTGTGCGATATCAATGCTATATTCTTTTTCACCATGACTTTTCTTTATATATTATTCATCCTTACATTTATGTTCTTTTTATATAATTTTTCCTTAAATTGCAACAAAATAAGTAAAATATCAAATATTAACTTTTAATTTAAACTCGTAATATAAAATTCATATACAAATATAGTAAAATATAGTATAATTGTGTTATAACTAATTTATATAAAAAGGAAAAACATTATGAAGTTAAAATATTTTTTGTATGCTTTTATGTTAATTGTGACTGCAACCTTACCTGCGTTTGCAATGTTTGATGAAGCTACTGGCGCGGCCCACACTGTTTTTGGAGGACTGCAAAAACTTGCCTATGCACTTGCACTTATGGGGCTAGCTGCTTTTGCTACATCTGCTATTTTCGGAAAACTTTCTTTTAAATGGCTTGTTTTAATTCTAAGCGGAGTATTTATTCTTTCTTTTGCAAAAGATATATCAACATATATTGCGGCAAAACCAACTTCTGATGGATCTGTTCCTAACGAACTTCCTGATGATCCAGATCCAGACCTTGATCCTTTTGACGACCCTTTACTTGGCGATCAAGGCGACGAGAATTTTGGAGGTGGCAATTCTCCTTTTGGCCCAACCGACACTACCGGAACAGGCACTAATACTGGAACTGATCCTGACCGAGATCCTGATCTGCCTACAGGAATTTCACCTGATGAAAATG
>CAYJES010000001.1:5043-111264 GCA_964369365.1 uncultured Lactobacillales bacterium
TGAAATAGATGCAGCAAAAGATGCACAATCTGGTAAAACAGAAGATACTAATACTGATACTGATCCTGACCGAGATCCTGATCTGCCTACAGGAATTTCACCTGATGAAAATGCTGAAATAGATGCAGCAAAAGATGCACAATCTGGTAAAACAGAAGATACTAATACTAATACTGATACTGATCGTGATCCTGATCTGCCTACAGGAATTTCACCTGATGAAAATGCTGAAATTGATGCAGCAAAAGATGCACAATCTGGCAAAACAGAAGATACTAATACTGATACTGATCGTGATACTGATCTGCCTACAGGAATTTCACCTGATGAAAATGCTGAAATTGACGCGGCAAAAGATGCGAGCAACAACAACAACAACAACAACAACAACAACAACAACAACAACAACAACAACAACTCATCTCAAGGTGATAATCTTCCTTATATCCCTTATGGTGATGATAACGATGGAGATGGAGTTCCTGACGGTAGAATTAGTCGCGTAAGTGAAGAACCTGGTGGCGTTTTTGACACATGGAAAAAAGAAGACCCTAGTAGAAGTAACGCTACTAGTGCTGACTTTATTCAACATCTTTATAACAGCGGCGATTACGAATATGTACAAAAGTATATTAATGCAGATACTTTAAATCAATTTGAAATATATGAAACCCCAACAATAACAATCACGAAATAATTAACTATTTTTCCAGACTTTTGGAGAAAGCAATACAAGGGCGGTTAGAAATTCTAGTCGCCCTAACATCATTGTAAGAGATAGGATAATTTTGTTAATTGCAGGGAAATTTCCAAATGAACCATAATCCCCCATTAATTCGCCAAAACCAAAACCATTATTAACTGCGCAAGTCATAACAGACATAAAAGCTGTTGCCACTGGAATTCCTGTCGCAATCATTGCTAAACTAAGGACAATTACAGTCATTATAAAAACAGATATAAAAACAAAAACACCTGTTATAATATCGTCATCTATCTTTTTATCATTATATTTTACTAAAATAACTTGATGAGGATGAAACATATTTCCTAAATATTTTTTTATTGTCATAATTACAACTTGGAATCTAAAAATTTTCAATCCACCTGCAGTAGAGCCAGTGCAACCTCCAACAAATGTCATAACAAATAAAATACCAACCACTAAAGAGCCAAATAAAGTGTAATCGCCCATTGTTATTCCTGTGGTAGTGGCAAATGACGCTATATAAAACGCCATTTCAGTCATTATCATAAACAAATTTTCATCAGAACCTATCCAGATGTAAGAACTCAAAAACACCCAAAATACGAACAAATACGTTAGATAGTACCTAACTTGCCCATTTCGAAGCATTTCAGTTTTGTTTCCAGTTAAAGAATAAAACAAAAACACAAAAGGAAGTGCACCAATAATCATTTCAAAAGTAAGTAACCAATAGGTCAAAGGATTTTTAAAATAACCAACAGCATCGTTATGGGTTACATTACCGCCAGCAGTAGAAATCGAAGCAAATGAAAAGTTGATTGCATCAAAAAAATTCATTTCAACAATCCATAATAATAACGTAAAAACAACTGTGAAAAATAAATAGATTGAACAAATACGATAAATTATTGTACGCATACTTGGCGCTGCTTTACTGAGCTTGTCCGAAGATTCAGTATAAAATAATTGCATTCCTCCAACCCTTAAAATAGGCAAAATTGCAATAGCCATAACAACAATACCAACCCCGCCAATCCATTGTAATAATGAACGCCATATTAATAAACCTTGAGACAGGACATCAACGCTTGATGTAGAGGTTATTCCAGTTGTAGTAAGCGAGCTTATCGCCTCAAAATACGCAGAAACATAATTAAATTCAGCTACATTAAAATAAAAAGGCAAAGCACAAAACGCAGAAACCACAAGCCAAATAGAGCTAGTTATAAGAAATATTTCGCCTTTTTTAATCTTGTCGATATTGTTATGAAAAGTTAAAAATAATAATCCACCAGAAGTAATAGATATTATTGAACCCATAAATGTATTTAAGGCCACCGCCGTATTGCCATAGTACATATCTACAAACCCTGGAATTGTCATAAGCAAGCCAAAACCAGTTATAATCAATCCACAGATGTAAAATACTATACTTCGCATATTATTCTCTTATACATTTTGTTTCGTCAAATTCTAATCCCAATACTTCCATGACTACTTGAGCCGCATTATCGCTTGGTAATCTGTTATTTGCTTTAAATTTTTTTAGAGCTTCTTGTGCTTCTTTTACTTGCATTTGTGCTTTTTCTTTATCAAGCAATAATTTTTCTACCTCGTCTGCTATTAATTTTGCATCGCATTTTTCCAAAACAAATTCAGGGATAATTTCTTTATCAGCCATTAAATTTATCAAATTAGCATATTTAATTTTTATCCATTTTTTAACCAAAGCATTTGAACATTTATTAAATGTATAAGCAATAACGTGCGGAGTTCCCGCAATCGCAAGTTCCAATGACACAGTTCCAGAAGCAGCAATTGCAACACTACTTGCCCTAAATGCGTTATAGCGTTCTTGTTGACCGTATATAATTTTATTTGGATTTTTAACATCAAAAAAAGCGTTACTAATTTTTTTAGCCACAGTATTTACAGTTGGAAAAACTATACACAAATCAGGGAATTTTTTATTTAAAATTTCAATTGTTTCTTTAAATACTGGGATTAATTTAGAGGTTTCACTTTTTCTTGATCCTGGCAATACGCACAATAATGGGCGGTCTAATGGAATACCATTACGACTTTTAAATTCTTCTGTTGTTTCATCATCATCGATTAAAGCTATACTTTCGATTACTGGGTGACCTACAAAATCAGATTTTAGTCCATGAACCCTGAAATAATCAGGTTCATGAGGCATCAGGGTCATCAACCTGTCTACTAATTTTGGAACTTTTTCAGCGCGTTTTGCTTTCCATGCCCAAACTTGCGGTGCTACGTAATGAATTACTGGAATTTTAATTTGCTTTTTTTTCAATTTTTTTAAAACGGCACTAACAAAGCCCCAGCTATCCACCGATATAATTACATCAGGTTGTTTTTCAATTATGTCATCTACTGTTTTATTTATCCTGTTTATAATTTTGAAAATCCTAGGTAATACCTCAAAAAAACCCATTACAGATAAAGTTGAAATATTAAACAAACTTTTAAACCCTTCGTCTGTCATACTTTCGCCGCCGACGCCTGAAAAAATTACGTTTTCATCTAGTTGTCTTTTTAATGCTCGCATCAACCTTGAAGCTAATAAATCACCCGATGGTTCGCCTACTATGAAATAAACATGTTTTTTATCGTTATTCATTTACCTCTACCCCAATTACAAACAAGCCTTTTTCATCTGCAGCTTTTATCATATCTTCTTTATCAACTACCAATGCGCCTCCAGCTTGGACCGCAATTCCTGAAAAACCTGATTCTGCTGCGTTTAAAACCGTTTTTTTACCTATTGTTGGTAAATCAATTCGGCCATCTTGGCTAGGTTTTTTTGCTTTTATCAAAATAGGATTTGCACCAGATCTTTTAAGATCTTTTGATCTTTTAATAAGTTCGTCTGTGCCTTCTATCGCCTCTACTGCCAAAATTATTCCTTGTTGGACTATCACACCTTGCCCAATATCAAGCGAACCAAGTTGAGATGCTGCTTTTAAGCCATAATCAATATCTTTTAATTCTTCTTTTGTTGGTTTTATTTTTCCGTAAACGCCTTCGGTTGCCAATATATTAGGCAATACATCTTCTACACCTATTACTGTATAACCTCTTTTTTCAATTTCAGCAATTACCAATCGCAATAAACTGTCGTCTCCGAAAGCGTTTTTTGCAATCTTTGCGATAAATTTAAGACCTTCCCAATCTGGGACAATTTGAACGAATGAAGGACGTTTGACCGACCCTATTAACATTATTTCTGTTACTTCATTTTCTTTAAGATGCTTAAAAACTTTGCCTGCCTCGCCCAATCTTGCCCAAATATGAGGAACATCAACAACCAAATCATTGTTTGCATGAGATTCAAGTGCAACTACGAAAAATGGAATTTCACGTTCTTGACAATATTCAACAACTTGCCTTGGAATTCTTCCTCCGCCTGCGATAATTCCTAGTTTCGTAATTTTTTTCATATAATACCTTACAACATATT
Source organism: uncultured Lactobacillales bacterium (assembly GCA_964369365.1). Taxonomy (GTDB): domain Bacteria; phylum Pseudomonadota; class Alphaproteobacteria; order CAYJES01; family CAYJES01; genus CAYJES01. The sequence goes on from CAYJES010000001.1 coordinate 9,237, forward strand.
TGTAGAGAAAGGCATTGCCAAAGGACGGTCAGTGTCTGATTTAATAAATTTAACGATATCAACAACGCCTTTTTCATCTTTGTATTCTTCTGATATTTTTGTTACTCTATCAGTGAAAACACCTTCTTCTCTATCAAATAAAGATTTATAAGCATTCATCATTTTAGCAATCTCTTCTTTGTTGAAACCTCTACGTTTCAAACCTACAAGGTTCAAACCGCGCAAATGACCAGTTCCATAAGCACCCATAAATAATCCATAAGGTATTAAATCTTGGGTCAAGGCACTCATCCCGCCAAGCATCGCAAGCTTTCCAACTCTACAAAACTGATGAATTGCACTCATACCACCGATTATCGCATAATCATCAACCTTAACGTGACCTGCCAATGTTGCATTATTCGATAATATAATATCGTTGCCTAATATACAATCATGAGCGATATGAACTCCGCCCATTATTAGACAATTATCACCAACTATTGTTTTAGAATTATCAATTGGTGTGCCTATATGAAGCGAAGCATATTCACGAATTGTATTATTTTTACCAATGGTAAGTGTTCCGCTGTCCCCATCATTCATATATTCTTTATGTTGAGAGTTTGCACCAACAACAGCAAATGGATGAATAATCGTTCCTTCACCTACTGTTGTTTGATTACTTACCGTTACGTGAGATATTAATTTTACCCCATCCAACAATTTTACTTTTGGACCTACTGTGCAATATGGACCTATTTCTACAGAATCTGCTATTTCTGCCTTATTGTCTACTATTGCTGTTGGGTGAATATTTACCATAATACCTCGCTTTCTATATTATTTATCAACTACCATTGCTGTGAAAACTGCTTCTGTTGTTGTTTCGCCATCAACCTTTGAAACACCTTTAAATTTCCAGATGTTACCACGGTTTTTTATACATTCTACATGCATATGAAGAGTATCGCCTGGAACAACAGGCTTTCTGAATTTTACCTCATCCATACTCATAAAATATACTACTTTATCATTATTTTCTACTATATCCATCGTATCAACAACAAGTACCCCTGCTGTTTGTGCCATTGCTTCAATTATCATAACTCCTGGCATAATTGGATGGTTTGGAAAGTGCCCATTAAAAAAATCTTCGTTGATTGTTACGTTTTTTATTCCAACTGCTGAAATTCCTTTTTTGATATCACATACTTTATCCACCAATAACATAGGAAATCTATGTGGTATACGTTTCATTACTTCTGTTACATTTAAACAATATCCGTTTTCGTTAGTCATTTTTTTTATCTTTCACCTTTACTTTACTATCTTTTAACATTTTTTGTAATAACACTGTTTGCCTGAAAAAGTCTTTTATTGGCATTGCTGGTGTTCCCATTACTTTTGAACCAGGAGGCAAAGTTGATGTTATCCCAGATTGTGCCGCAATTTGCGTTCCCATTCCGATTTTCACATTATCTGCTATTCCTACTTGTCCACCTAAAATAACAAAATCTTCCAGAGTTGTGCTGCCTGCTATTCCTACTTGCGAAACAAGATAGCAGCCTCTACCTACTTTTACATTATGACCTAATTGCACCAAATTATCAATTCGTGCACCATCACCAATCACAGTATTATCAAAAGCGCCTCTGTCAATACAAGTGTTTGCACCTATTTCAACATCGTTGCCAATTTCAACAATACCAATTTGTGGTACTTTTTTATGCCCCATAGGACCAAGTGCAAATCCAAATCCGTCTTCGCCTATTCTAGCCCCACCGTAGATTATAACTTTTGATCCCATAACACAATGAGAAATAGAACAATTCATGCCAATTACACAAGACATTCCTATTACTACATTTTTGCCAATAACTGCACCCGATTTAACCCAAGTGCCGTCTCCAATAGTTACGCCGTCTTCGATAACTGCTCCTGCATCTATGCGGCAATTTTCACCAATTTTCGCTGACGAAGAAACAATCGCTTGCGCGCTTATTTCTGGGATAAAACTATGCGGAGGATAAAATTTTTCGATGATTAGTGCTGAGGCCCTTTTAGGATCTTTTGCAACTATCAGCCCCATATTAGGAGGAGCAATATCCAATCCTTCCGGAGGAACAACGCAAACAGATGCTTTTGTTTCTTTTAATTGCTCTTTATATTTTAAAGAATACATAAAAGATACATCACCAGCTTGAGCGCTTGCCAAAGGACCAACGTCTTTTATTTCCATACCAGGATCACATCCTACTATTTCACCTGAGCACGCTTCTGCTAATTCACGTATAGTGAAAGGTCCTAAATTTTCAAAAAATCTTTTATCTGCCATTTACTAATGCCCTTCTATAAAGTTACATCTCTAACTTTGCTTTATCGATTTCTTTGTTCAATCTAAATAAAACTGTTTCTGTGATATCAAGTGATGGCTTATAAAACAAAGAAACGCTTTTTGATGTAATTAAGCTAAGGTTTTGTTCTGATGCAAGCTCTTCTAATATCTTATCAATTTTTTCAACTTTAATTTTATTGATTGCCGTTATATAAGCAGCCTCCAAATCTTTTAATTTTCCACCTATAAGTTCAGAAGATTTTTGTTGTGCTTTTGCAAATTTTTCAACTTCTTTTTTAAATGCTTCAGGTGTTGCAGTTGAACGAAGAGCAGTTACCCTGTCATTTTCTTTTTTAAGCTTTTCTTTTTCTGAATCAGCTTCTACTTTAACTTCTGCCAACTTTTGTTCATAATCCTTTTTCAAAGATACGTAAACGTCGCCCTCTATCATAATCTTTTTTTCATCAATGATTGCTACCAACATTCCTGATTGTTCTGATGTTGGTGATGTATCTGAAACAGCCGCAACTGTCGTCTCTTTTGCATCCATTCCTACTCGCATATACAAATCAGCAAATAAACCTGCAAATATTATTGTTGTGGCTGAAAGAAAAATAGTTGTTTTATTCATTTTTAAAATCCTGTTCCAAATGTTAATTTAATTACTTCGGTTTCATCATAATCTTCTTTTGTAATAGCTTTTGCTATATCAACGCTTATCATTCCTAAAGGAGATGCCCATCCAATACCGAACCCAACAGACGAGCGAATTGTATCATCATATAATACAGAATATCCAGCAGTGTCATCAGGTTCACCAATAGCACCTACGTCTGCAAATACCCTGCCTTTTATTCCAAGCTCAGAAGGAAGTCCTAGCGGGAATGTGAATTGGGCCGTTCCGGACCAATACCAATTACCACCAAGAGCATCATCAGATAGTGCATCTCTGGCACCAATACCATAATTTGCAAAACCTCTAACCTCTTCACCACCTAGATAATAACGATAACCAAGACCAACATCTTCATCAATACCGACGTTATATCCACCTTTTCCTTTTAATTCAAAAACTATACTATCTGTTACAGGGAAATAAAAACCTGCACCAACATCTGTTTTGAAAAAGCTTTCTGTTCCGCCAATACCAGCATATTCATTAGAAAATGTTAACAAGTATCCTTGAGTTGGGCTGTAACGATTATCACGTTTATCATAAGACAATGTATGAGAAACTGAAGATAATGAAGATCTTCCTGCTCTGTCTTTAATATAAATAGAGGCATCTGCAGCAATATTTGTTACATCTTCACGTTTATACATATATCTTATGCTGTGACGAAAATCTTCTGTATATTTCCAACCCATTCTTAACGCACCACCAGCAGTATCCAAATCATAAGAACTTTCATCTTGGATGTCTTGAGTTATATAAAACAAATCAACGCCTGCTGATAAATTTTTGTTCAAGAAGTATGGGTCTGTTATAGAAATGTCGTATTCAGTACCTTCCATTGCTAAAGTACCTTTTACTTGAGTAATCAAACCTTTACCTAAAAAATTTCTTTCTTGCAGCGAAGCTTCTATTAATGCACCGTTGTAAGTAGACCAACCAACACCAAAAGACAATGAACCGGTTGACGTTTCTTCTACATTTATATCAACATCCATTCTGTCGTTTCCAATGTTTTTAGGAGTTACATCAACCTTTGAAAAATAACCTAAATTTTCAACGTTTTGACGTGAACGTTTGAATTTAGAAGTGTTAAATGCGTCACCCTCAGACAATCTTAATTCTCTTCTTATTACTTTATCTTCTGTTCTAGTATTACCATTAATATTAATACGATTTACATATATTTTTCTGCCTTCTTGAATGTCATAAGAAACATCAATTATGCCTTTTTCTTCATCTTTTGTAAGCATAGGCGTTATGTCAACAAAAGCAAAACCATAAGAACCCAAATCATCAACCAAATTTTGTGATCCTAGCTCTACCTTGTCTGCATTATAAAAGTCACCTTTATCTAAATCTACAATGTCTAACATTTTTTCAGTATCAACATTTTTAATTTTACTGTTTATTTCTACTTTACCGTAACGATATCTTGGGCCTTCTTCTATTCTGATTGTTATGAAAAAAGATTCTTTATCAGGGGTAAGCTCTGCTACTGCTGATGTTATTTTTGCATCAGCATAACCATTACGAGAATAAAAACGACGCAACATTTCTTTGTCATAGTTTAATCTGTCTGGGTCATATGTATCAGTTGTTGCAAAAAAGTTGTACCATCTGTTTTCTTTAGTTATCATCTCGTCTTTTAAATCAGAAGCCGAATATTGTTTGTTACCAATGAAATTTATACTACTTACATAAGTTGCTGGACCTTCATCAATTTCAAAAATCAAATCAATTCTGTTTTGATCTCTTTCAATGATTTTAGGTTCAACAGTAACCGCATATCTTCCCATTCTTCTGTACGATTCAACAATAGAAAGAGCGTCTTTTTGAACTTTTGCTTTTGTGTAAATTGAACGAGATTTCAAACTTAGACTTGGTAATAAAACTTCTGTTTCTACCCTGTTGTTACCATCAAAATATATTTCACTTATAATAGGATTTTCTTTAACAGTTACCGTTAATTTATTGCCTGCCATGTCAAAATTAACATCAGCAAAAAAACCTGTGTCATACAATTTTTTTAACGAACCGTCCAATGATTCAGACTTTATCTCATCGCCTTTTTTTAATGAAATATAAGATAAGATAGTAGAGGTTTCAATCCTGTGATTACCTTTTACAGCAATATTACTTATTTTATTTTGCGAGGCTATCGCAACACTGTTTAATACAAAAAACAATAAAAAGCCTGTTATAATTTTTTTCAATTTTCACCTACCTATAATTTCAATTACGTAACGATAATTTAAAATAATCGTAAAATATCATTCTTAAATGTTAACAACATTAAAAATATTAAAAACCCTATTCCAATATATCCTAATACATTTTGCACTTTTTGTCCAAGAGGTTTTCTTGTAACAAATTCAACAAAATAAACAACAAGATGTCCACCATCAAGCATTGGAATCGGGAATAAATTAATTAAACCAATACCAATTGATACTTGAGCTAGGAATATAACGAAAGTCAAAATACCTTGACGCATCGCATCACCAGAGGCCTCAGCAATCCCAAGAGGACCACGCAAATCATCAGCAGGACGAGAGCCAGTTATCATTTGTTTTACATATGATAACGTATCAGTTGTCATTGTATATGCAGTATGAGAAGAATAAATAAATGCATCAAATATACTTGTATCTTCTTCTAAATATGCTTTTTGTCCGCCGAAAATACCAATCATAGGAGAGCCGTTTTCTATTTGTGGCAATAATTTAAACATCAATTGCTTGCCATCTCTATCTATTACAAAATCTAGCTCTTCATTATATCCGCTTACTATTACGGTTCTTTTAATATCTGTAAAAGTTTCAATTGCATTACCATTTATTGAAAGGATAACGTCACCAGCCTCTAATCCTGCTGATTGAGCTGCTGAATTTTCCGCCACACCATCAACAATAGGTGGAATTTTCATTTGACCAAAAATAGAAATAACAACGGTTAATACAAGTATCGCAAAAATATAGTTCATACCAGGACCCATAACAACAATCAAAGCTTTTTGCCATAAACTTTTATGATAAAAAGATTCCTTTTTCTGCTCTTCTGTCATTGCTACGGTTTCGTCGCTTACACCCATACTAGCAGCATCAACATCGCCATACATTTTAACATATCCGCCAAAAGGAACAAGACAGACTTTCCATCTTGTGCCTTTTTTATCGACCCAACCAAATAACTCTTTACCAAAACCCAGGCTGAATTCTTCAACCTTTACTTTGCATAAACGAGCCATATAAAAATGTCCAAATTCATGAACCACCACTACTATTGAAAGTAAAAGTATAAAAGATAAAAAATAAATCATAAAACTATCCTATTAAAAAACCATCATATTAATTAAACCCAAATCACTTGCAACCACTAGCACGGCATAAACCACCACCACTAATATTGCAGAATCCATTCTGTCGAACACTCCGCCGTGCCCAGGGATAAGATTGCTCATATCCTTAACTTGCATATATCTTTTTACTGAAGATTCCAATAAATCCCCAATCTGAGCAACAATACCAAGAGCAATCGTCAAAGCATAAATTCCGTGCCACTCTACCCCTAGTGCCATAGTATAAAGGTACGAAAATAAACAAGCCAAACCAAGACCACCGATAAAGCCTGACCAAGTTTTCTTAGGGCTTATTTGTGGGCATAATTTAGGACCTTTTAAAGTACAGCCTACACAAAAACCACCTGTGTCACAAGCCCAAGCAATTGCTAAAACCCAAATAATTCCAAATGGAGAATTTGCAACACCAATTATATTAAGAGCCAAAGCAGGAAGCGCTATATATATTGCGCCAAATGCTAACAATCTTGGATGAGATTTTTGTTTTTTCTTAGCATAAAAATAAAGTAAAAGTGCTGTGATTGCAATTAATGCCAACGGCACACGAAGTTGCAAATCCAAAAATAAAGGCACAAACAAACAAAACATAGCAAGAGCTGTATAAACAACTGAAAAAGGTGTGGTCTTATTGCTAATCAACTTATCCCATTCCCAGGCCATAGCAGCGATTATGACTGCAAAATAAATGTTCAAATATGGATAACCCATAAATATTGAAGCAAATAAAATTGATAATAAAATTACACTAGAGATTATTCTTTGCGTTAACATATATTACACCTTTCCAAAACGTCTGTTTCTTGTTTTATATTCAGTTATTATATTTTCTAAATCTTTTTTTGTAAACTCTGGCCAATACTTTTCGCTGAAAAATAATTCACTGTACGCCATTTGCCATAATAAAAAGTTGCTTATTCTGTATTCTCCGCCTGTTCTTATCAATATTTCAGGATATGGAGCATCAAGAGTATATAAATTTTTTGAAAATAAATCTTCATTAATATCAGATACAGAAATATCGCCTTTTTCCACTGACGAAGCAATGTTTTTGCAAGCATGTACAATGTCATCACGGCCGCCATAACTGACAGCCAAAGTAACCGTAATGGCATCATTATCTTTTGATGTTTCTTCTGCTTCTTTTATTTTTTGTTGTAAATCATCTGGTAATTTTGATAAATCACCTATTGCACGAACTCTAACCTTTTTTTCAATAAGGTTTTTAAATTGTTTTTCAATGTATTCACGCATCAACCCCATTAAATGTTCTACTTCGTCTTTTGGTCTGTTCCAATTTTCCGAAGAAAAAGCAAACAAGGTCAAATTTTTAACACCTAATTCACCAGAAGCCTTAACTATATCCAGAACATTTTCAGCACCTTTTTGATGACCATAACTTCTAGATTGCCCTTTGTCTTGAGCCCACCGACCATTACCATCCATTATTATTGCAATGTGATTTACTTGTTGATTAATCTCTGACATTTAAATTTAGACCTGCTTGATATCAGCTTCTTTTAGCTTTAGAAGTTCGTCTAATTCCTTTATCGAATCGTCAGTCATCGTTTGAATTTCTTTTTCGAATCGCTCAACAGCATCTTCTGATACAGAGCTTTCTTTTTCAAGCTTTTTAACTGTATCAAGGGCGTCTCTTCTTGCGTTTCTTACCGAAATTCTTGCTGTTTCTGTGTATTTACCAGCAATTTTAATTAATTCTAACCTTCTTTCTTCGCTAAGCGGAGGAAGTGGAATCCTTATCAAAGAGCCGTCAACAGCAGGATTTAAACCCAAACCAGAATCTCTTATCGCTTTTTCAACATTTTTAATTGCTGTGTTGTCCCAAACTTGCACCGAAATCATTCTTGCTTCTGGTACACTAAGGCTTGCTACTTGGTTGATTGGCATCATCGCGCCATAAATTTCAACTTGGATATTTTCAAGCAAACCAACAGACGCTCTACCCGTTCTTAGCCCAGCAAATTCCTTGCCCAAACTTTCCACTGCTTTTGCCATAGCATCGGTTGCATCATCTTTTATTTCCTTAAATTCCGCAGACATTTCTATTTCTCTCCTTGAACTATTGTGAAACTTCCTTTTCCATTTACTACATCAAGCATAGCATTTTTATCTTTTAATGCAAAAACAATTAAAGGAATATTTGATTCTTTTGCAATAGACACAGCAGCCATATCCATTACACGCAAGTCTTTTGCAAGAACTTCCTCATAAGATATAACATCATATTTTTTTGCTGATGGGTCTTTTTTCGGGTCGGCAGTGTAAACTCCGTCTACTTGAGTTGCTTTTAAAATTGCATCACATTCCATTTCAGAAGCGCGTAAAGCGGCCCCCGAATCTGTTGTGAAAAATGGATTGCCTGTGCCTGCTGCAAAAATTAGTACGTTGCCTTTATTATAATAATTAAGCGCCTTTGCTTGGATAAAGGGTTCGCAAATTGTCGGCATATGAACTGCAGACATAACCGTAGACGGCACACCCTTCCTTACCAAAACATCTCTTATTGCTATTGCATTTATGATAGTTGCAAGCATCCCCATGTGGTCTGCTTCTATCCTATTCATCCCCGCGGATGCACCAGAAACACCCCTAAAAATGTTTCCGCCTCCAACAGTTATCGCTACTTTTACACCTGCTTTATGTAAACCTACTATTTCATCAGCGATACTATCCATTACCGAAGGGTCAATACCAAAGGATTGATAGCCCATTAGTCCTTCCCCAGAAAGTTTAAGCATTATCCTTTGGTATTTCATAACCACTTCTCCTTATTATAAAGGTTTTATTTTTTGATTGTTGCTGCTACTTCTGCTGCAAAATCTTCTTCTTTCTTTTCAATTCCTTCACCCAAAGTAAATTTAACGAAAGATGATACTTTAACGTCTGAACCTAAAATATCTTTTACTTTTTTATCTGGATCCATAATATAAGATTGTTCCAATAAAACGATTTCTTCGTAATATTTACGGATACGACCTTCTACCATTTTTTCAATGATATTTTCTGGTTTTCCACTTTCTTTTGCTTGTTCAGTAAAAATTTTCTTTTCACGTTCAACTAAATCACCATCAACGTCTTCGATATTTACGAATAAAGGGTTTGATGCAGCAATATGCATTGCAAGTTGTTTGCCCAAAGCATTAAGTTCAGCTTCGTCTTTAGTTGATTCAAGAGCAATAATAACACCGATTTTACCTAAATCCGGAGCAATTGAAGAGTGTACATAAGAAGCAACAACACCATTTGAAACTTCTACTGCCGCACTTCTTCTAAGGCTCATGTTTTCGCCAATTTTAGCAACCAAGTCAACCAAAGTATCAGCAGCGCCTTTGCCATCAATATCAGTTGTTTTTAATGCTTCAAAATCACCATTAACTGACAATGCAGCAACAGATGCTTTTTTAACAAATTCTTGGAACAATTCATTTCTTGATACGAAATCTGTTTCAGAGTTAACTTCTACAATAGCTGCTTTTTTACCATCAGTTGAAACACCAACAAGACCTTCTGACGCTACACGACCAGCTTTTTTAGCTGCACTTGCCAAACCTTTTTGACGCAACCAGTCAATAGCTTGTTCAATATCGCCGTTTGATTCTTGCAAAGCTTTTTTGCTGTCCATCATACCAGCACCAGTTTTTTCTCTTAATTCTTTTACCATACTTGCAGTAACTTCTACCATAGTTATATCCTTTCATATTTTATAATTTTAAGGCGGGACTTAGCTATTTTAAAAAAGCTATCCCCGCCTCAATTTACTTTTAATTTTTTCGTTAGCGGAAGATTATTCTGTTTCTTCTGCTGTTTGAGCTTTAGCAACGTCAACGCCAGCAGCAGTAAGTTCTGCTTTAATGCCGTCTAGTACCGCACCGCTCATCAAATCGCAATACAAAGCAATCGCTCTTGATGCATCGTCGTTTCCTGGGATTACATAATCAACTAAATCAGGATCAGCATTAGTGTCACAAATTGCAACAACTGGAATACCTAATTTTCTTGCTTCTTTAATTGCTAACATTTCTTTTTGAACATCAACGATGAATACGATATCTGGAACGCCGCCCATGTTTTTAATACCACCAAGACCACGAACTAATTTTTCTTTTGTTCTTGCAAGATTCAATCTTTCTTTCTTAGTTAGGCCATCATTTTCGCCTTTTTCTTCTTTTGAATCGATGTCTTTAAGTGTTTTGATTGATTGAGAAACAGTCGACCAGTTAGTCAATGTTCCACCCAACCAACGATAATTTACATAATATTGACCACATTTACCAGCTGCTTCAGCAATTCTTTCTGATGCTTGTTTTTTTGTTCCTACGAACAAAACTTTACCACCAGCAGCAGCAACGTCTCTTACTGCTTGCATTGCACGATATAATGCGGGAACTGTTTTTCCTAAATCAAGAATATGAACTTTGTCTCTTTCGCCAAAAATGTATTCTTGCATTTTTGGGTTCCATCTTCTTGCGTTGTGACCAAAGTGAACGCCCGCTTCCATAAGCTGGCGCATAGTGAATGTTGGAAGTGCCATTTTAAAATTTCCTTTCTTTTTCCAGTTACATACCTCTGCAAGTTGATACCCTAACCATAAGGGCACTGGAAGCGATATAAAACGGGATTTCTCCCCGAATCGACCGCCCTCTTGCATGTGAAGTGCGAATCTTATAAACCTTTTTCACAAAAATTGCAACCATTTTTTCAAAATATAATATTTTAACATATTTGACTATCTCATTCATGAAACAACAACTATTTTAAATTATTTTTGTATTTTTACAAAAAAGTCATTGACATATAATAAAATATGTATTATAGTTACCGAATTGAAATGACGCGGGGTGGAGCAGCCCGGTAGCTCGTCAGGCTCATAACCTGAAGGTCGTAGGTTCAAATCCTGCCCCCGCAACCAATCAAATAAAGGCTTAGAGAGAAATCTCAAAGCCTTATTTTTTTGTCTCATGGGACACTAGTGGGACAATTAAGAAAAGAATCCAAAACAAATAAAAATAAATCCAAATAATTTTTGCAACAAATAAGCCTAAATTAGCATATTTATTTTTACAAATGTCCCTTTATTGTCCCATAGCTATTTTTTATAAGATAATTATTATTATATTTCAAACAATTAACTCAATGCGACAATCAGGCTACAAAACTTATTGACACTTTTTGTCATTTGCTTTATACTATTCTTATTATTTGTTATGAGTATATAAAGGGGCAAAAATGGCGACTATTGAAAAAAGAATCAATAATAAAGGGGAAACTTCTTATAGAGCGAAAATAAGGATTAAAGGCTTCCCTACTCAAACAGCTACATTTTCAAAACTTACAACAGCAAAAGACTGGGTTGCAAGAACGGAAACAAAGATAAAAGATGGCAAATATATAAATGAAATCCAATCTCGCAAACACACTGTTTCAGACATAATAAAAAGATACAAAGAAACCGTATTAATCCATAAAGATAAAATCAGAAGCGATTGGAATAGTCAACTTAACTGGTGGGATGATAAAATAGGACAATACACCCTTGCAGATGCAACCCCAGCGCTTATATCTCAAACAAGAGATGTTTTATTAAAAGAAAATGGTGCGAAAGGAAAACCTAGAAGCAACGCAACAATAAATAGATATTTAACAACCTTACAATGTGTTTTTTCAGTAGCTGTAAAAGAATGGGAATTATTAGATAACAATCCATTCTTCAGGGTAAAAAAACTAAAAGAACCAAACGGACGAATAAGATTTTTAAGTAATGATGAAAGAAAGAGACTGCTTGAAGAATGCAAGAAAGCAGCAAATCCTTATTTATACCCTGCTGTTATCGTAGCCTTATCAACGGGAGCTAGAAAAATGGAAGTTCTTGGCTTGAAATGGGAAGATGTGGATCTGCAAGGAGAAAGAGCAATATTGCGAGAAACCAAAAACAACGAAATAAGAAGTTTAAGCCTTATAGGTGATGTCAAAAATCTTATCCAAGAACTTTATAAAATAAAAAGAAAAAATGATATTTATGTATTCCCTAGTATAGATGGCAAAAGACCTTTTGACATAACTAGAAGCTGGAAAAATGCAGTAAAAGCGGCAAAGATAGAAGATTTTAGATTTCATGACCTCCGCCATACAACAGCAAGCTATCTTGCAATGCAGGGCAAATCAGCTGGGGAACTATCCGAAGTATTAGGGCACAAAACTCTACAGATGGTTAAAAGGTATGCCCACCTATCCGATGCACACAAAAAATCCTTAACCGCTGACATGAACAAAACAATCTTTGGAGATAAATGATGAATAAAATATTGCCTGACTATTCAAAACCAGACGGTAAGTGGGGATGGTTTCATTATTACAACCCCACGGCAAATGAATTTTCTAAAAATACTATTTGTTTATATAAAGACGAAGAGATAAACAACAGTTTTATATCAATATATCAAGGGCTTGCTCTAAATTTACTATTCGGAAAACAAGAAGAAGGTTTCTCTCACAAGAAATACCTTAAAAAAATTAATGAAATGTTGTCAAAGTTATTTAAACATATTGAAAATTGGAAAGGGATAAAGTCTATATCCTATGGAGACTTTGATCATTTTTCAAGCCCTCTGTTCTATATCATAACAAATAAAGATTTATGCTCAGAAACAGAAACTTTATGTGGAATCTCAAAAAAACATATGGCAGGATTACTGCTTTTATTATACATAGATATAATTATAAGAAGTTGTAAATTTGGATTTATTACTGACGTAATACATAAATCAACAAACTTTAATACAGTCCGGAATATAGCGTTCCCTGATTTTGATAATGACAAATTTCAATCAAGACAATATGGAAAAATGAAAGGACACGAAAAGAGAGAAAAATTTGTAGAAGTTTTTGAGGCGAAAGGAATAAATATATTTGATGGTGCTATGAAATATGAGGCACGAATAGATGTTATTATGCGAAAATATAGAGTTGGAGAAACGACAGCAAAAAAATATTATAGCCTTATAAAAGATAGGTTATAAAAGACCCCTTCTATCATAACAAAAGCCCCCTTCTATAATTTTTTACCTTAAAAAAATAATCTATATTGCTCCTAAGCAAGATTGAATTGCTTAAACGAAACATTAATCTACTTAGGAGAATAGCAATGAGTGACAAACAATCTCAAACAAACAATTTACCATCAATTTTAACAATTAATGATTTTTGCAAAAAGCACTCTTTTTTGACTGCATCAGCATTAAGAAATAAAATATTTTATAGTTCTCAGAACAAAATGGATGAATTCAAAGTTACTCTCAAATTAGGGAAAAGAGTCTACATAAACGAGGATAATTTTTTTGTGTGGCTCGGTGCTATAAATGGAGGGTTATAAAATGATAAAAAAGGAAAACAGAATTTTTGAATATAAAATCTCAAAATCCCAATATATCCCTTTATTAGATCAATGTAAAAACGTTAGAAAATTTGAGCAATCTTTAGTTATAAATAATAATATAATATATAATATTATTAAATATAAATTACCTAAATGGGAACAACTTTCCATCCACCAAAAACTTGGTTTAATATTCGAATTTTTAATTGATGATAATTGGCAAACTCTAACGCTGTTATTTTCTTTAGAGTATATTGAAAAGAATAAAAACAAAATCAAAATAACAGATGCAATACGAAGAAATATTAATCAAAACTTGAAAAACAACCTTGGGTTCATTCCAGACTATTTATTCACGATAGAGTTTGATAATGATAACTTTCACATACACGGCATCATCAATCCTTGTGACAATATAACAGAAATAAAACGCGTTTTTAAAACCAGCGCATTTGGCAGATATTATAAAAGAAACTCTATACCTAGAAATAAAAAAATCATTTGTGATAGCTTGCATAGTAAAGAAGGATGGATTAATTATATTATGAAAACTCATAATTCCCCTCAATTCGATATTTACATATGCAATGGAATAAGAAGAAAAACAAAGTCTATATATTCCGATATAGAAAATCAGCTAAGATATCTTAAAAAGCAGGCTAATTTAACAGATAACAAATATAGCTAAATATTAAGTTGCTTATTGATTTCGATTGCGGGAGGATTATATGGTAAGATACAAATTAAATAAAAAACAAACAACAAAGGATTTGCTAAAACTAAGCATACAATGGCTTGTTAAAAATAAATATATAGAATCTGAATGCTATAAAAGCGCTGGGATTGCATGGTATAAATCTAACAAGAAAAAGATTGCTTCTATAAACATCATTGTAAACATTGTAAATAACAAAAACTATATTGAATTAATCTATACACATAACAAAACTGAAGATATTAGATATAAAGTTTTTATTGAAACTACAACGCCAAATTATGGCGGAATACGTTATTGGTTTATTTGTCCTAAATGTCACAAGAGGGTTACATTTTTATACGGTGGCAAATACTTTTTATGCAGAACCTGTCAAAACCTTTGTTATGAAACGCAACAATTAAACACAACAGATAGAATGATGGAAAAATCTGATAAATATAGAAACAAAGCCTTAAACAAAAAAGGTACAAAGAAAAAAGGAATGCACTGGAAAACATTTTATTCCTTAATGGACAAAGCAGATTATTATGAAGGCATCGGAATGGCAATGTTTGCAAAATTAATATAATTAAAAAAACAGAGGATTTATTTTAATGACAGTATATGGGTATATAAGGGTCAGCACAGACAAACAAGATTGTGATAATCAAAAACTTGGAATTGAGAAAAAAGCAAAAAATTTAGGTGTAGCAATAGATAAATATATTGAAGATGACGGTATCTCTGGAACAAAAGAGCCTGAAAAAAGAGCTTTAGGAGGTTGTTTAAAGAAGCTGAAAGATAAGGATATTATAATATGCTCAGAACTTTCAAGACTTGGAAGAAAACTTTTTATGATATTAAGAATTCTAGAACATATTATGAAATCAGGAGCAAAATTATACACTGTAAAAGATAATTACGAACTTGGTGATAATATTCAATCTAAGGTTCTAGCTTTTGCTTTTGGAATTTCAGCAGAAATTGAACGTGATTTAATATCACAAAGAACTAAAGAGGCTTTAGCTATAAGAAAAAACAATGGAATTGTTTTAGGTCGCAAGGCTGGAAGTAAAAATAACCAATATAAGCTAGATAGCAAAAAAGATTATATATTTGCAGAATTAGCGAAAGGTACTTCAAAGCGCAAATTATCAAAGAAACTCAAAGTGACAGCAGCAACCCTTAACCGCTTTTTTATCCGCAATCTTAAAACCAATTAAAAGAACCATTAAATGGTATCACTCAACGATATACCAAATAGTAAGAAATACAATAAAAAAATCACAAAAAGAATAAAATCATTTTGCCCTTCCTTAAAATAGATACAGGTAGGTGATATGGCAAACGAGAATTTAAAACAAGCAAGAAGAGCTAAAAACGATGAATTTTATACACAATGGATAGATATTGAAAAAGAAATTAATGCTTATATAGAGTATAATCCAAATGTTTTTAAGGGAAAAACTATATTGTTGCCTTGTGATGATCCCGAGTGGAGTAATTTTACCAAATATTTTGCTCAAAACTTTGAACGATTTGGATTAAAAAAACTAATTAGCACCAGCTATGCTTATGATAGTAAGAGTTTTAAAGCTGAATTTCAACTATCCTTATTTGAAGAACAATCACCTCAATTTGATATATCTAAAACAAAATGTAAAGGCAAAATATTTACTTTGACTGATGATATAAATAATAATGGGAAAATTGATATAGATGATTTACAGTGGAAATATCTTGACGGAGATGGGGATTTTAGAAGTGAAGAAGTGAAATCGTTAAGAGACGAGGCTGACATTGTTATTACAAACCCTCCCTTCTCCTTGTTTAGAGAATTTTTATCTTGGATTGTAGAGGCTAATAAGGAGTTTGTGATAATTGGAAATATGAATGCTATAACTTATAAAGATGTGTTTAAGCTTATAAAAGAGAATAAATTATGGCTAGGTAATGGGTTTCATGCAGGCAATGCTTATTTTAAAATAACAAATCAAAGCGGCTCTCAATACGCAAATGGTGTTTTTAATGAAAATACAGGTTTGGTAAAATTTAGAAACTGTTGCTGGTTTACAAATATTGAGCATGGAAAAAGACACAAACCTCTTCCTCTTATGACAATGTCAGATAATGTTAAATTTAGCAAACATAAAGAAATTAAAGGAAAAAAATATCAAAGGTACGATAATTATGATGCTATTGATGTTTCTTTCACAGACGCAATTCCAAATGATTATGAGGGAGCTATGGGGGTTCCTATTAGCTTTTTAGATAAATATTGTCCTGAACAGTTTGAAATATTAAGCAGCAATGATTTTAGATTAAATGAAAAGGTCCCTTATAAAGAACATGGTTTAATTAAAGACAAAGATGGAAGTATTAACGGAAAGCCTAAATATGTACGTATTTTAATTCGCAAAAAAGGAGCTTAGTTATGAAAACAGAATTACTTACAAAAATAACAATAAAAGATATTTGCGAAGGCTTTATTTATAATGAGTTGGAGGGAAAGGGCTTATATGGTCTTAATGGTAAGCTAACAATTCAACCAGAATATCAAAGAAATTATATATATGCTGATGGCAAAAAAGATGTTGCGGTTATAACCTCTTTGTTAAAAGGCTATCCTTTAGGATTGATATATTTTAATAAAAGAGATGATGGACAGTTAGAGGTTTTAGACGGACAACAACGGATCACAAGTTTTGGAAGATATGTTACAGGTAAATTTGCCATCAAAGATGATAATGATATTCCTCAATACTTCAGTGGAATTGCAAAAGATAAACAAGAAAAAATACTGCAATCAGAATTATTGATTTATGTTTGTGAAGGCAATGAAAGCGAAATAAAAGAGTGGTTTAAGACAATCAATATTGCAGGAGTTCCTCTTAACAATCAAGAACTTTTAAATGCAGTCCATTCAGGAAAATTTGTTACTCTAGCAAAAGAAACTTTCAGTAATTCGCAAAATTCAAACATTCAAAAGTGGAGTGCTTATATCAAAGGAAGCGCAGATAGACAAGAATTCTTAGAATGCGCTCTTGACTGGGTTAGTAAAGGCAACATAAGTGATTATATGAGCAAACATAGGCACGATGACAATATTAACGAATTAAAGACATATTTTAATTCTGTTATTGATTGGGCTTCAAGTATTTTTATTGACATCCATAACGAAATGAAAGGTTTAGAGTGGGGACGCCTTTACGAATTATATCATAACAAGCCATTTAATCCTCAAGAAATAAAAAATAGTATTGATGAGTTATTTTCAGACGAATTTATCACAGATAAAAAAGGTATTTTTGAGTTCGCTTTAGACGGCTGTCAAAATTATAGCTTATTAAATATTAGAATTTTCAATGATAGAGACAAGAAAACCGTATATGCAAAGCAAACTAAACAAGCAGAAGCAAAAGGAGTTTCAAATTGTCCTCTTTGCGCATTGGGAAATAATAGCAATAAAAATAAGATATGGAAAATCTCAGAAATGGATGCCGATCATGTTACAGCTTGGAGCAAAGGAGGAGCAACAGATCTTGCAAATTGCGAAATGTTGTGTAAAACACATAATCGAGCAAAAGGTAATAGATAGCTATAGAAAGATATAGTCAAGACAACTATATAAATAATTTTAACCTAAATAGATTTATATGTGCACAAGATAGATATTATAATGTTGCATTGAA
The DNA here is from genome assembly GCA_964369365.1 of uncultured Lactobacillales bacterium. Classification (GTDB taxonomy): domain Bacteria; phylum Pseudomonadota; class Alphaproteobacteria; order CAYJES01; family CAYJES01; genus CAYJES01. Next base: position 27,367 of record CAYJES010000001.1, read on the forward strand.
GGAAGTTAAACAAGGTTATAAAACTTCACATTGAATGTGGTTTATATTCCCCCAAATAAAAGTGTAAAATGATTTATATTGACTTCATTGACAATTGTTCTTCTAGTCAAAACGTATATATATGCTTAACGTTTTATAATGGATCCTATACTTTTTGCTGTTTTTATATTATAGTTAATCATAATAATCTAGATTCAAAAAAGGAAAAATTAATGACAATATCTTGGATAGAGGTTGAATTTACCAATGAAGAAATCTCTTTTTTAAGCGTTCTTTTGGCTTATATTTTTGGGGTTAACGATACTAAAAATTCTAATAAACCATACTCTCGATTAAATAGAAAATACATAGAAATATCAGAGAAATTAAATGAAAATAAAACTATTTATACAGATAAGGAATTTAAGGATTTAAAACGTGTGATTAATAAATATTTAAAGAAAAGTTATAACGATTTAAATAAAGGGATAGAATTTTCGATAGGACTACAATGGATTATTATTATGAATAAAAAAATTGTAGAATCTATTTTAAATAAATTCGATGATAGTCAATTACACTGGTTAAGTTCTTCAATTTTTACAAAGTAATGAGCGAATATAACTTAAATAGATTTATAGATGCGCAAAATAAGTATTATAATATTGCTTTGGGGGAAGTTAGCCGAGGTTATAAGACTTCGCATTGGATGTGGTTTATCTTTCCCCAAATAAAAGGTTTGGGACATAGTTATAACTCGGAATTTTATGGGATAGAAAATTTGGAAGAAGCTGTTGACTATCTAGACCATAATGCGCTGGGGCATAATTTGAGAGAAATATCTACTGAATTATTAAAACATAAAGGAAAGGATATTGAAGCTATACTTGGTGATATTGATGCGTTAAAATTATGTTCCTCTATGACATTATTTGACATGGTTTCAAGTAATGATGTATTTAAAGATGTTTTAAATGTATTTTATAATGGAAGTCATGATCAAAAAACAATTGATTTAGTTAAAAGACGTGAAAGTTTATAAAATTTCATGGGACACTGGTGGGACACTAAAAATAAAAAAAGGCAAAAAATCACAAATAAAGGCAACAAGTAATTTTAATTAAATATTTGATTTTATTGTTTTTATTTATTGCGATTGATTTTCATTTATACCCCTAAAACTTCTCATAACCTGAAGGTCGTAGGTTCAAATCCTGCCCCCGCAACCAATTTAAGAAATATGCCTCCCATTGTGGAGGTATTTTTTTTTATTTTTTATGGTGGGTGTGTTGAATAAACCTATATTCACGAGCTAACACGGGTGAAATACTGTGTGAGAGCGAGGGGGTGCACAGGATTAAAACCCGAGCAATCCCGAAATGGGGAAATTGCGCATAGCTAATTCGCAAATCCTGATATACACTACCACCTTATAAAAACTGCACTTATATGATTAATAACTTATCTACTGACAACTTTACATCACCTGTAAAAAAAGAACTTTCTGCCACTTTGATTTGAATTTTTTCTGCCCACTCTGCTTTAAAATCTACATCTCCTTCATATTTTGAAGGATTGTCAACAAAAATCACGCTGTTTACATAATTACTTGCTCGCAGTTCGTTAAATAATTGGGTTGGAGAGAAATCATCGTATTTACAGACATAAACGCTTTCTTTTATAACAATAGAAACACCATATCGACACGCTATATCCAATAACGACAACAACGTTACTTCTTCATAAAAATTGCCTTTAATAGGTGGCTCTATCATATTCAGGTCATCTATAAAAATTATCCTTATATTTTTATTTCTCTTTAGCTCTTCCTCTATTTCAGAAGAATTTATATAATATTGATTAATAACATCAATAGGTAGTTTTTTGATTACATCTAATTTCTTACGGATTTTCGCTATATTAATCTCGTCAATATTGAGCTGATTAATCAAGTTAGCATGTTTCAAAAATTCGCCATAAAACCGGAAACTTTTATTATCATTAAGCCACAATATCCTTTCACTACCACTATTTAAAAATGTCTTTGCCGTATTCATAATAACTGTCTTATAAAACAAGCTATAATAAGGTAGACTTTTTTCATTTTCAGCAATAAAAGTTACTTCTCCTTTGTGAAAACCTTTCGTTAAATTATCCAGTTCTGGAAATCCTGACGAAATACCGATAATACCATCTGTAACATTACCTATTTTTTCTAAACTTTTTAAAAAATCACTAAACCCTTGAGAAAAAGATTTTATGTTTGTTTTCATTACACCCTCCGTTGTTATATTAAAGATATAACAAGCTAATACGACATATTATGACAGAGCACTATAGTATTGTAATTAATATAGATTATTCTATACTTTTTATTAAGAGCTTGATGATCTCTTAATATAGGTTTGGAAATATATCAAACCTAGTGGCACAAGATGTCACAGTCCGTCTTGGGACTTTAATAACAAAGGCTAGCGTTTTACAGCGACGATGTAAAAATCCTCAGAGGGGATGTGTCCTCTGGCGCAGGTTCATCGCCACGGCTAGGAGCGCCTATCCTAGCCACTTATTACAAACTATGTAGTGGAGATTATTATGAAAAAAAGAGCATTAAGCAGAACATTTTTTGAAAATTTTATGAACAAAGGAACAACATTTAACAAGTTACTAGAAACGGTTAAAAATGATGACGATTTAGCCTTATTTTTACGTGGCGACAACGTTATGATATATTACAAAAGCATGAAAATTTTAGAAGTTGATAAAAAAGAAAAATATTATGTGGATGAAAGATATAATATAGACCTTAAAAATTGCAGTGATGATTGGAAAAAATATTTTTCAAACGCAAAACAAGCTATAAACGAATACAACAAGATAAAAGGACAAGAACAGCTTGAAAAAGAAGTTCAGCAATTAATAGTTAGAGAAAACAATAACACTAGACTTGCTAATGCTACTGACTATTACATTATTGACATAGAATATACGCAAAAATCAAAAGATGATGTAAAGAATGGAAGATTTGATTGTCTTGCCGTTTACTGGTCAAAGAAACAGAGGAAAAATGGGGCAAATTTGCAACTTGCATTTATAGAGGTCAAAGCTGGAATTGATGCAATAACTGGCCATTCAGGAGTAAGTGAGCATTGTAAAGATGTTGTAAATTTTGTAACCAATATCACAGAAAGCAATAAAGAAGCTTTTTTAGAAGATATTGAGGAAATGATTGCTCAACTAAGAGAAATGGGATTATGGAAATTTAATAGTTATAAAAATGACAAAGATGAGATAAAAACAAATAAAAATGAAATTAAATTAAATCGTGAAGAGTTCAAGCCTCAGTTAATTTTTGCTTTGGCTAATCATGACAATGAATCAGCAAAACTGCACACTGAATTAGAAGAGATAAAGAAAATAAATTTTGAGGCAATAGATTTGCGTTTTGCAACAGCATCTTTTCTTGGATATGGTTTGTATGAAGAGAATATGTTAAATTTTGAAGATTTTATATCATTGTACGAAAAATGCAGATAATTGTTCATAGAGGGTCAAAGGAAATTGGGGGTAGCTGTGTTGAAATAAAATCAGCCAGTGGCAAGTCTATTTTGTTGGATATGGGTATCCCATTGACTGATGAAGCAAATGATATGGCTTTAGAGAAATTAATACCTGCCTCATTAACCCTTGATAAAAATAAACATCTCGGAGTTTTGATTTCCCATGCCCACCAAGACCACTTTGGCTTGATAGAGCTTGCCACTGAGCGCGAGATAGATATTTATGCGAATGAAATTACAACCAATATCATAAACGAATCAGGATTTTGGCTAAGAGATCAAGATGAAGATTTGCCTATCTCAAACTTTAAAGTCGATGAATTCTTTGAAATTGGTGAGTTTAAAATAAAAACTTATAGAGTCGACCACACTTATGATGCTGTGGCTTTTTTAATTTATATCGATGGCAAAAAAATCTTTTATACTGGGGATTTCAGAAACCATGGCAATGTAGATTTTTTCAGCAAATTATTACAGCACGAAGAAATAAAAAATGCCGATATAATGTTAATCGAAGGTACGACCATAGGCAATGATGAAGAACACAAGGCTAAATCAGAAAAAGACCTTATCCCAGAATTTGTTCAGTTTTTTAATAATCACGAAGGACTGCCCTTGATTGCCTGTTCCTCGCAAAATTTTGATAGAATTGTGAATATTATAAAAACTGCGAATTTGTTAAAAAAAGAACTTGTGATTGATATGTACACTTATAACATTTTACACACTTACGAAAATAACGCTTTAAATGGGGCATTAACAAAGGTTAAAGTTTTTCTGCCAGACAATCAAAAAATTAAAATAGTAAACTCTGAACGTTTCGATAAATTATGCCCAAAGAATCAAAGAGTTTTTGAAGAAGACTTCAAAGAAAATTACAAGAATTACATCGTACTTTACAAAGCAAGTTACAATAAATTATTCTCTGAAGTTCCTGAATGTGCAACTAAGGCGAAACTAGCATATTCTATGTGGCAAGGGTATTTTGAAAAAGATAAAAGACTACAATCTTTTCTTGAAAAATATAATATAGAAACAAAGCATATTCACACTTCTGGCCATGCAAGCGACAAAGCGATAATCACTCTTGTCCAAAATATGACACCTAAAAATATCATTCCTATTCACACAATGCACGCAGGTAAGTTTTGTGAATTATTTCCAAACACAATCATTTCTTCTGACGGACAAGTTATTGATTTTTAACCATTTTTCTCCATTATTTTATACGTCGCATTTTGACGTATATTGATGATATATTTTATATATTAACAACAAAACAATGGAGAAAATTATGACCGAAGAAAAAAGAATTGCCCTATACTATGCATCCATTTTATATAACACCAAAATGTCTAAATCTTATCGTGAAAACTTCATAGATTGGGCTACAGAACATGCACCCGAGATATTTGATGAAAAACTGTATACCAACGACGTAAATGATGAATACTTTGTTGACGACGATGATGATGAAAAGGCATTAATTAGCAAACATAATAAGTCTCATAAAAACGAAAAAAATCTTGGATTATTATTAAAAGCTGTAAAAGCGCCTAAACGCCTTTCATGTACAGGGAAAACTTACAAAAAAGCTAATATGATTTGCGATGCATTGGGGATACATGATATTGATCGCGAAATTATAAGGCTATCTGTTTTTATAAAAGAATTTGAAACAATAAGAGACCTAATTAAAAGTGTTGAAAAAAAAGATTTTGACATTAATTTAATTTCTTGGCTATTGCAAAAACCTATTAACTCTGTAAAACAAGCTCTAGGCGACCAATCTCCTTTAATAAAAAAAGGTTTATTAGAGTTTTCATATCGCAGTAATTACTCAAAAACTAATATATTAAATAAAGTTCTTATATCTCCTTGCAGAAACTATAATGAAATACGGCGAGTTGTATTAGATGAAAAAGCTAAAACCAAACTTTCAAAAAAAGACTTCCAACACGTTGAAAACGAACTTAATTTTTTAATTAAAATACTAACTAAATGTTTTGAAAAAAAAGAATTAGGCGTAAATATAATGCTTTATGGCCCTCCTGGCACAGGAAAAACAGAATTTTCAAAAGTGTTATGTAAAGAATTAAAAGCAGATCTGTATATGCTTTCCGAAAATGCAGATGATCTTAAAAACAAAAGCAGATTGACCGAATTACGGCTTGCTCAGTCTTTAACAAAAGATGATAAAAACACAGTATTGCTTCTTGATGAAGCTGAAGATGTTTTCTATGGTTCTGATACCGCTTCTAAAATGTATGTTAATCGCGCACTTGAAAAAAACCAAACCCCTGTTATTTGGATAAGCAATAACATAAGGTGGATGGATCCCGCGTATTTACGTAGATATACTTATGCAATAGAGTTTCCAGAACCACCCGAAAGCGTACGTGAAAGTTTATGGAAAAATATCGCAAAGAAAAATAAATACAAACTATCCATTAAAAAAGCAAAAGAATATGCAAAAAAATATGAAATTGCGCCTTCTTTTATCAACAGAGCGATACGGTCAGCAGCACTTTTAGATGACGAAAGTGCTATTGATAAAACAATCCAAAGCCTTAAGAAAGCTATTACAGGAAAAGATTTTACTAAAAACGAAACTGATAAAAATAAAAAAAAATATAATGGCGAATATAACACAAACTTTAATACTGACATACTTAACACCGATATTGATTTAAAAAAACTTGCAATGAGCCTTAAAAATAAAGAAACAAAACGATTTTCTTTGTGTCTTTTTGGGGCTGCAGGAACTGGCAAATCTGAATATGCAAGGTACCTTGCAAATGAATTGAAATTGCCAATAATCCACAAACGAGCATCAGACTTAATCAGCAAATATGTCGGTGAAACAGAACAAAATATTGCAGAAGTATTTAAACAAGCAAAAGAAAAGAAATCACTATTAATCTTTGATGAAGCAGATAGTTTTTTACAAGACAGAAGCCTTGCTCAGAGAACGTGGGAGGTTTCCAGCGTAAACGAGATGCTAACATGGATGGAAAATCATCCATACCCATTTATTTGCACCACAAATTTAATGGAAAGTTTGGATAAAGCGAGCTTGCGACGTTTTACATTCAAGGTAAAATACGACTATTTGAAATCTGAACAAGTTCAAAAAGCTTTCAAACACTTCTTTAATAAAGATGCAAATCTTGGTGAACTTATAAACCTGGGTCATCTTGCTCCTGGAGATTTTATGGTAGTGAAAAATAAAGCAGAGATTTTAGAAATAGAAAATCGGTTCGACCTTATCGAAATGCTACAAAGCGAACAAGAAGCGAAAGGCATAATCACAAAACCTAAAATCGGCTTTTAATATTCAAATAAATTTGATATGATACGTTAAAAAAGAAAAGGATGTAAAATGAAGTACAACCAACTAAAAGACATATTAGAAAAACTCGAAAGCAAATATAGAGATACTAAATTTCATAAAGATAATTATATGCGACAATATTTTGTCCTAGATACGAATGCAAAAGAAAATGATAAAGATTTGCCAATTGTCATCGTTGTCGGAGCTAATTATTGGCAATATGGGGGTGAAGAATACAAGGAGTTCTGTTTAAATGGAGTTGAAGAACCTAAAAAAGATGCTACAAATACACGAATTAAAAACTTTTTAAACAACCATATTAATAATTCTTTCAACACTGACCCTATTGGTGATTTCCACCTAATTTTCACCAACCTATCTCCTTATATTGCGAAAGAAGGATGGGATGAAATTGATAAAAAGGAAAAAGAAATACTTTTAGCAGAAGCTGAAAATTTAGGTCATATTAATGAATTAGCAAAAGAGCTGGCAGATAAAAAGGAAAATTTAATTTGGATTGGCCACACAAAATCCATTTTTGAACAATTAGAAAAAAAGCTTACTAGCATTTGCGAGATTAAAGAAAAATTTTATCTCTGTAATAATCTAAGCCGGTGCAACAATCCTAACTTTCAAGAAGTGAAGAAAAATGACTAACGAGTTTTATTACTTTGGATATGGTAGCAATATGGATTGGGCTCGAATGAAAAAAAGATGTCCTGAATCTGTTGCTATTGGGGTTGCGAAACTGCCAGAACATAAGGTTGTTGAACGCAAATTTGCGGACATAGAACCTTGCAAAAATTCCACTGTTTTCGGTGTACTTTACAAGATATCAGAAGATGATTTAACCGCCTTAGACCATTATGAAGGTTACCCTGATGGCTATGACCGCAAATACATCGATGTTTATTACCAAGATCAAAAGCATAAAGCTATCGTGTACGAAATGACCGAAAGCTATAGAGAGTTTAATCAAGATATTCCATATTCGGATGAATATAAAAAACTATGTTATGATGCAGCTGCGCATTGGGATTTACCTATTAACGCATACGAATAAAACTATTAATATTCAGGCAAGCTTTCCCAGAAATTTGTTGGCTTTATTACCTTTACCTTATCGCCCCAAGTGTATAGATGCCAAGACATTTCACGTCTACCTCCTGCCCTAAATTTCACCAAAAGCGATCCGTCTTTTTTGCGTTTTACTTTTTGAGTGGGGTGGAAGACATAACGTTCTGCCTCATCTGCCGCTTCTTTTGCAAATAACCATTCAACATCAAAAGGTTCTTCTTGATAGGTCCCAAAAGAATTTTCAACATATTTTTCAAGTGAAAATTTTGCATCTTCTTCAAAGGTTTCTTTTAAAATCGTTACCTTTTTAATATTTCCAAGAATATAATAGCGCAGCTCACCTTTTGACCTTCCATCAACATATTTTGCTAACAAATAATGATTCCTATCTCCATAAACAAAACCCATAGGTATAAGTTTAGTATAATTAATTTTCCCGCTAGATTGATTAAAATAATCAATTTTGATTTGTCGGAAAGAGTGCAATGCGTCTCTTAACACACTAACGATAGTGTTGTCCATTTTTATCTTAGGACCAGGGCGTAACGCAAGCCCTTCTGATTTCAAAATATCCTCGACATCCATTGCAACGCTAGATTTTGGCTTTATCAATGATAAGAATTTATTTCTTGCTGTTTCTAAATTCTTTGCTTTTTCATCTAGGTTATTTTTTTGCAAATGTTTAATCGCACTATTAATTGCTGCAAGCTCACTTTTTGTCAGACTTGCCAACCCTGTCAATTTATTGGAAGTTAATCTGAAATGCTTTTTATTATCATCTCCATATTCTTCTAAAAAATCTGCAGCGAAATAGTTTGCGATTGCATTTCGCATACGCTCTGCAGTTCTTCTGCCTACACCAAATCTTTCTTGAATGTCATCTAAGGTTATTCCTTCGCTATTGCCTTGCATCATAAACGCAAGGTCAAACATATCCAACATCTTCCCATAATTTTCCATATTGCTAAACCTCCATAATTTTTTTAGCAATTTGCATTATTACTTCATCAATTTCATTTATCTTTTTTATTAAAGTTTCTTTTGATATCAAAAAATCATTTTTTTTACTTGTCAATAAAACATCACCTATTTTGGTTGTTTGTGCTGTTTTTGATATTTTCAGCTTTTCTCTTGATTTTTTGAACCCTTCAACTTTTTCCAATTCACATTTTATTTTATTAATCATGTCCAATCGAACCTTAGATGATCTGAACTTTTCATATTTCACCCTTATATCTATTTTATTCTTTTTCGAAGTTTCCTCTTTGTCGTATCCAAGAACTGAGTAATATAAAAACATTCTGTTTGATATATCAAACCCTTTTATTTTTAAAGCATTATCTTTTTTCCATCCGTCATAGAGAAAATACCATTTATTTTGTTTATCATTTACACATATATCATTAAAAAAACCTTGCCATGTCCATTTAGACCAATTCTTCAAATCATTACATTCTTTATACTCATCTGTTTTTTTATTAACATATGTCCAATAATTAAAAAATTCATCAATTATCCACATATCTTTATTAACATTACTTTCTAATGAATTTAAAAAATCCACTCTATCAAAAAGGGTGTATTTCTCCTTATCTAACATACCCTTAAAATCTTTATTATTTAAAAAATTTCCTGTTTTTGTAACGATGCCAAAAATATCATTTTCTTTAAAACCTTTTGCTTCTACAATTTTTCTATACTTAGATAATTGAGATTCCTTGTCGTTGTTATTTTTTTTATTTTTCGCTTTTACTTCTTTTTCTTTTTTGCTTTTTTTTATATTGCTATCATGAATATCGGAATCTGTTTTATCTTCTATAATAAGGGCTTTTTTTATATTATTATTTTTATCAACCTGCTCAAAATAAACTAACACATCGATATTGTCTTTTTGAACTTTCACCTCTGTTATTTTATAATCCCCTTCTATTCCAGCCTTTTCAAATAATGCATCGGCGAATGATTTTCCTGCTTTATGTAAATTATCATCTTTTTTTTCATTTTCTTCTCGTGACCATTCAAGGAGCCAGGCGATAAAGGCATCTTGCGACAACTCTTTCGTTGCAAATTGAAATAAATTTGGTTTTTGAAGTTGATTTGTCATTATACATCTCCTTTTTATTATTTTAAATATTAACCTTATGACGCTTCTATATCAAATATTGTCATTATTATCATTACTCTGTGAAGAGCAAAAACATACATCATTATGTTTTATATTATATTTTAATCCGATTAAGTCTTCTAAGAATTCTTTTTTTTCTTGCTTAAACTTATTAAATACATCTTCTATTGATACATGAAAACAATTCTTACCTTCCATTTGCTTGCTACTATCTCGAGAAAATAGTATATATATTTTATCATCTGATTTTGGTGACCCATTAAAAATATTCGTATAACCTGAATTACCATCAAATTTAACTTGAGCGTACAAATAACAACCGTCAGAAAATCGGCCTATTATATCATAAATTGCTAAACTTTTGCCTACTCTTACATTACTGTATTCATATTTTTTATCTTTAAACCAATTTAACCGCAAGTACTCTTCGCACATTTGCTCTACCGCTTTATAATGCATTAAATCTATGGATAAATCTATTTGCTCTCCTTTATAAATAAGAGGAATTATTGTATTATATATAGGAGATTTTGGTCTACATATTGTATTGTAAGGAGGCCTGGCTGATAATAAAGCAGGATAATCTTCATAAAAAATTTCCTTTACGTTTTTTATAGTTAGATATTTCATTGGAAACATATTATCTTCAACGTCTTTTATTTCGTCGCTATCTATCTCCCCTATAAGAATTTTTTTTACTTGAACATCATCTACTAAAAGTTCATATTCGGCTACTATAAGAATATTATTTTTGTTTTTTATTATATTTTCAAAAGTTTTTTGGATATTTAACATATTTTTTAATGATTTTTCATTTGCATTTTCAAGCAATTTAGGTTCATTATCTTTATAATATTTTTTAGCTAAGTTTATCAAAGAATCATTATCATTATCATACTTTTTATAATCTTTATATGAAACAGGAAAATGGCCAAAACATATTCTTTTTTTATCAAATGCTCTTTGTGCGAAATTATTTTTTCTTTCATCTTCCGTTTTACAATATTGTAAAAAATTATGCCTTATAAAATAAACTTCTTTTTCCATATTTTTCTCCTTATATTTTACTATACAACACATCTATCAACTTTGCCATAGCAAGGGTGTCTTGGTGGCAGTATTGGGTTAGACCTGAGAACAGAGTTTGTTCTTCTTCCTCTGATAGTTTGTTTTGCATAAATGATAGGTATCTATCCATTGCTTCGCCGCCGTTTGCTATTTCCATATCGTCATAGCTTAGGTCGGTGAAAGCTGGCAACACATATTTGATAGAGTTTGAATTTTGTTGTTTTGGATTGTATAAAACCCTGTCTCTAAATGGCTTCAACAAATCAATCATACGGGCGTTAATTGATAAAATATCAGAGTTTAAATCCGGAAATAGATTTGCAAGTTCTTTATTCCTAGTTTCTTCAAATGCTTGATTATATACGATAACAGATCCTTTTTTACCGCAACTATCAACCAATTTTTCGGCAAACAATCTGCGAGGGTCTGATTTTTCTTTATGAAGAAACTCGATATGTTCCAGCGTCCCTCCCTTTTCTTTTTGAATATGGAGCGAAAATTGAAACGGGATTTGGTTGTAAGTTCCGCTGTTATCAAACAAAGGAATTGCTGGTTGGATTGTTTCATAATCAAGATAATATAATGGATATTCCAACGTATCCAAAAATTCTTTTATTCTGTCTTTGTCGACGTATTCTTTGTTATCAATGAACGCTTGCACAGCCACCTTTGCCGCATCAGAACATTCTGGCAAAATATCAGGCGTGATTTCTGCGCTTTTCCTTTGGATGTATAGCTTGTCAGCCTTTGGATTTCGAATAACATCAAAAAGCGAAAATTCTGGGATATCTTTACCACAATAATGATAAAATTGACAGCCTTTGCACGCCTTATGAAGTTCTATTTTTGGTTCTGATTTTCCTTTTTGGATTTTATAAAATTCTAAAGCTTTTTTTTGCACGTCGTGATACTCATATTCCACTTGTTCAGATACATCCGTTAAGGTAAATAACTGTTTAACATCAATCTTGCCATCTTTCTTATATTCCTTGTTAAAATGCAAAACATAACAGCTTTTTATTGGATAACCAGCTTGCATAAACACATAACGTTGAAAGGCCAAATCGACATAATGTTCTGATTTTGCTTCGTTAGTAGCCTTTATTTCAATCAAATCCCAGCCGTTAGAGTTCCTTTGCATTACGTCAATTCGGCAGTATGCGCCCCAAGTGGTTTTTGCAAAAGCCTCAAATAAAATATCGTGCTTTTTGCTTTGTTCTTGAGTTATCAAACAACCGCCTGTGATGTTCCAATAGTCTGCTTCCACCATATAACCGCCATCAAAGAAATCACGTGCAAGGTCTTGAGTTTCATTACCCTTATCAAAAATGGCTTGCAATTCTTGTGGGGTAGGAGGAATCAAATCTTTGCGATTTTTCTTTAACCACAAGGCCTTAGCACAATCCAGCGCCATCATATAGTCAGATTTTGATAAAAACATAATCCCTCCTAATTTATATTTTAGATTAACAGCCTATCATTTATTTAGCAATTGTTTAATTCCATAACAAAGTAAAAATTGAAATAATTACTTTTCACTACATAAACTTTTAACTTGTTTTTCCATTCTTCTGTAAAATTCTTATCTTTTTTCTTTTTACCTTTTTTATAAAAATCTCGCCATACTGAAAAATATGGATCTTCAATTTCTATTACATTATCAATATAATTAAACGGCTTTAAGTTTTTGGAAAAAACATCTTGTATATTAAAATAGTTTTTCTTTCTTATTGATACATATTTTTTACATATAATGTGTACTTGATACTTCTCAGCCATTTCTTTTAATTTTTTAACTATATACTCATCAATATTTTTCTTTTTTTTGTTACGCTCTATTAAAAAATATTCTTCTATATAAACCACTTCAGACATTGATGCATTTTTTATAATCTTTTCAATCTGTTTAAAAGAATATTCAAAATTGTGATAAGTTTCTATTGGATAATGTTTATACTTTTTGACTTCTTTTTCAAGTTCATTAATATCTAAATTTTTGATTTTTTTGGCATCGCAAAAATCGCTTTTTAAAATATTTTTGTAATGAGAGAAGTTATTATCTCCCGCTATCCATAACAAATTTCCATCTTCATTTTGGCTCAACTTATCAGCAATTCCTAACATAATACTTTTATCAAATTTCTGTACGATTGAATTTCTAAGGGTTGTATTGACAATAAATGTCACTTCGCCCTTACGAAAACCCTGAATAGCATTATCAATTTCTTTTATTCCACAACAGGCGCCTTGCAAACCTGATTTAATTTTTTTAGCTTCTTCTATGAAATTATAAATACCTTGCTGCAATGTCATATTTTTATACATTTTAACCTCCTTATTAAATATCTATAAAAAGGATAAAACTTATTTCCGACAAAGTATGTCGTATTACTTTTATTGAAAAGTTGTAATGTGCTCCGGATATGGCTTTATATTGTTCAGTTTATCTGCAAAAAATGCGGGATATGCCTCATATTCTCTTAACTTTTCAATCGGCAACCATTCCATTCTTTCGGTTATTTCGCCGTTGAAAGTTTTGCTTTCTTTGGTTATTTCAACTCTTTTACCTTTTGGCTTCATCAAAAAGAAAAAAGTTATTTCGTGGCATGCAAGCCCACTTAACATCCCGTCTTTTCGTTTGAAAAAGTTTTCTTGAACAAATGCAAGCCTGTCTATTTCATAATATATGCCTACCTCCTCAGCCACTTCACGCAGAACGGCACTCTCTGCACTTTCACCTATTTCAACTGCCCCACCAATGGAATAATAATAATTTTCAGAATCATTCGTTGCAAAAAGAACATGATTTTCTTCGATTATAATTGCCGCTGCCCGCAACCTAAACCGCTTATTATCCGCTGTCTTATAACATACATCTTTAACTTCACTATTTACTATATTCATTTTATTTTTCTTTTATTTCCTATTCATAAATGCAGAAATGTTGATTTTTTGCTATTAAATCAATTGCCTTTTTAACGTGGGGCAAAGTTTGTTCAGGCAGGTTATTTATATCAAAAAAAACAATTTCTTCGCATTTTTCTGGTTCGTTATTTTGAATTTGTCCTGAGAATTTTGTAGCTTTGATAAAAATATCAATTATATCGGTTGGATCGCCTTTATATGGCGCATTTGGACGTTGCATTGTTAACACAACTTGCAAATCTTCTGGGGTTATGTCTATTCCTGCCTCTTCTTTTGCCTCTCTGATTATTGCATTTATAACTGTTTCGCCTTTTTCAGTGTGCCCTGCAATCATGCTGTATTTACCAGCCAAAATTTCAGATTTACTTTTACTTAATAACACCTTTTCATCTTGGATTAATACTAGATACGCACCTATTAATGGTCTTTGATTTCCTGTCATAACTAATCTTTCCTTATTAAAATGTGATAGTGATAACTTTGACTTAGCTCGCCTTCTACTTCATAATATCTGCAAACGTGTTCAAGGTCAACTATCTGAAATTCTTTGAATAACTCGCCTATTAAATCATAATCAGCATAAAAATGCGGAACTTTATATTCTGGACCTTGATCCATTCTAAGTTTAGTATTTTCATCAACCATAGGCCAATCTTTTTTAAATCCCCACGTGTCCTTTGACCCTAAAGTTAGGTAACATTCCCCACCAGATTTAAGAATTCTATACAATTCTTTTATAATCTGCTTTACGCCATTTGTGTCGGTGTGAGAGATTACGTTTCTGCATAAAATACAGTCCATAGAATTATCTTGATATGGCAGATTTAACATATCTCCTATGGCAAAATCGACAATAAGATTTTCCGTTTCTGCCCATTCTTTTGTTCTGGCTATGGCATTTTCACTTATGTCAAATGCAAACACATTAAAACCATTTTTTGCAAATAAAATAGAATGCCTGCCTAAACCACAACCCAAGTCCAAAATTTCTTTTTTATGTTGAGAAATCCAACGACTAAGCAAATAAAAACTTTCCGGAGCAGGATTTTTCCAAACATTTTCATTGTCCCCAGAAACTATTTCCCAATTCCAACCAACCGATTTTATTATTTCATTCATTTTGCACCTATCACTTTATTTATATCTTTATCATTTTTTAAAATTATAACTTTATTAAAGTATTTTTCTTTTAAGGTATTAATATTCTCTTTTCCTTTTTTAAGATTTTCAAAATTCCATTTTATTAGATTTATAATACTTTTGAATGTTTCGCCTTTACTTGCTAAAACACCTAACTTTCGTAGCAAAAATCTTTTTAAAATTCTAAAATTCCTAATATGAATATTTACATCAAGAACATAAATTTTATCAGCATTTTCAAAAGATTCATAAAGCCATGAAAAATATATACCTTCAATAATATAGTTCGAATTTTGCATAAAGTCTTTTAATAATTTATGGCGTTCTTCTTTGTCTCTTTTTTGTCCGTAACCTTTTACATTATTATCCCAAAATATATCGTCAAGTTCAAGTAGAGGAATATTATGCTGTGACACAAGCTGTTTTGCAACGGTTGTTTTTCCACTGCCACTTTCGCCGATTATATGAATTTTCATATATTACTGTCCTTTAAACTTTGCATTTTAATAATTTTCTATATGCGTCAAGTAAGTTGGAGGAATTATTCCATTTTTTAACACAATAAGATAATACGGAAGAAAGTAAAATCTTCTACCTTTTTCATCATTACAAACCGACCAATCAATAGAAGACAAATCAATATCATTAATATCTTCTAGCTTAATTAAAATTTCATCTCCGTTATAATTTTCTTCTACTGTATTTATATCAGCGGGAGGAGAATAATAAATATCTTCCAACAATCCATCCTTTTCAAGAGATAAAATATCAATAGATAGTAAATCAGAATTTTGAATAAACTCTTTAAGAGATAAACTTTCATCATGCCATTGAACGGGCTCAGTTAAAACGCGAACAGATTTAGACCTACCTTTAAAACTTTCCTCCATCCAATTAACAATTTCTAAATGAGTTTTAGCATTTGCACGTTTTTTATAATATCCTAATTCTGCATTTGGATTTTTAGCAAAAGATAAAATACCTTCTTCTAAAACTTTACTTCCTTTGGGCACATAATGATAAATTTTCATGATAACCTCTCCTTACTAAAATATTATAGAGGAAATTATGTTAATAAGCTATTTAAACAGCAAAACTCTATTTCTTAGATGGCATAGGATCGTGATAGCCTGCTATTTCGCCATTGCCTATGCGCCATAAATACAAACTTGCCACAGACGCATAAGGAGAATATCTGTTTTTATATTTTTCAAATAGCTGCTTAGTGATTTTCTTATGACGATATAACATTCTTAAACCCCTTTGAATTATCAAATCATCATAGGCTATTATATTCATTCGGTTCATTGAAAAAATCATTAACATCTGGGCTGTCCATTTGCCTATTCCTTTTAGGTTTGATAGTTTTTCACAAACCGCTTCATCGTCTAAATCAAATAGAGATTGCAAATCCAAGTTGCCTGCAACAATTTCATTGGAAACATTTTTAATGTAATCAACTTTGCGATACGTTAACCCGCAAGATTGCAATTCGTCATCAGAAAATTTTAATATGTTTAGGGGAGTAATTTCACCCACTTTATCCCTAAACCGTTCATAGATGGTAACGTGAGCTTTCCTGGAAATCTGTTGACCTATTATTGCATTAATCAGCGAATCAAATAAATCTGGATAGGTTTCTCTTTTTATGAAACCAATTTTATCAATAGCCTCGCCTAAACGCTTATCTTTTGACTTTAAATGGTTTAGGTGGCTTTCATCATATTCTAAAAAATTCATTACTCTACTGCATTTTCCAAAATTGAAAAAGTTTTAGATGTTGGATTTATTTCAGCCAAAGCACCATAAGGAAGTATAAACATCGGTACAGTATGTCCAAAATCCATATTGGTTATAATCGCTAAATCTTGCCTGTCATATTCTTTACAAACCGATAATAAAACTTTATCAAAATCTTCGTATCCTACCAACCACTTTGCTTTTTCTACGGTTTCATTTGGGAAAAATTCGCCGCCAGGACGACCAAATATAATACCATTTAATTTTTCCAATATCCCAGAGGCTCCTAAATTTCTAAGGAAATATTTAAACGTATCAGGAGATATTTTTTCTTCTGAATTTTCCAAAAACAAAATTACATTTTCAAAATCTTTTACATCTGGAAACAAACTTGTGCCTAAGCTAAATTGCAAAAGACATTCGGTACATCCACCAATTAACCTGCCTTGTACTGTTTTGTTACCTTGAATATAACGCCAACCAGGTGCTTTTTCCCTTTTCCGTATAAAAGGTTCTTTGCCCCAATCTGATATTTCAACTATAAATTCATCGCTTTCTGGGATAATTCCTATTTCATTATTATCAAACAAAGTCTTTTTTGTGTTTTCTATCATATAATCTGGGATACCGCCATTTTCTGCATATCCAAACATTGTACAAGCGCTGTAAAAAGATGACAATCCTGCCTTGTAACACATTAGGTGATTTATCGTTGTATCGCTCATCCCTAAAAATATTTTTGGATTATTCCTTATAATTTCGAAATGTTCATCATTCATAAAACGCAATAAACGAATAGTATCATCTCCGCCTATATTGCATAAAACTGCTTTTACTTCTGGATTTTTAAATGCCCACATCAAATCGTCTAAACGCATTTGCGGGTTATCGTATAATTCCCCAGCAGATTTGACAGAGTTTGGAGCCTCCACCATTTTTACTTCAAAAGTTTCTTTGAATTGTTGTATTCCTTGAAGATATCTAGAATGAAAAGTATTTGCCCCGCCCCATGACAATGAAACGGTTGCAACCACATCGCCTTTTACCAGCGCTTTTGGCTTTATAAATTTTTTATTTTGCATCTGCTATCCCTCCTTCTATTCCAAAAATTATTTTTAAATTATTGCGTGATTTTGTTAAAATTTTAAAACCTGTGCCATCTATCACAAATGACTTTTTAAAAATCCAAAAACGGAAATAGTATGACTTTTCTTTTAATTTTATTTTTTCCTTGGTTCTATATTCAGTTCCGTCTTCATTTTCAACCTCAACGCTTCTGCCCAGACCATATTTATTATTATCAAAATCCAATCCATATTCAATAAATATCTTCATTTAGATTTTCCTTTTTTTGTAAAATTTTCTTTTGTTTTTTACACCTGCCACAAAACCCAATTTAACAAGCAATTGGATAATTGCCAATAATAAAACACAAATCATAGGCGAAGTAAAATCAGCTATGAGACCAAAAATATACATAAAAATGCCTGTTGCTATTCCTTTTATAAAAGCAATTATAGAACCCATTGTTGCCCTTTGTTCTGAGGTAAATTCTTTTTGCATTATTTCTTTATTAGACGTCAGGCTTGGTCCATAAAAAAGATTAGAAATGCTCATCAAAAATGGAGTTACAAAGGTATTCATCAAAACTGAAATAATTTTTATCACTGATGAGGCTATCAAAGAAGTGAATAAAATTTTGATAGTACTATATTTTTTTAATCTAGGAACAATGAAAAAGCCCAAACCTCCACAGATTTGTTTAAACGCTTTTGCTACCGTTACCACCCAAATAGGAACCAATGTAGCGAAATAAGCAAGTTCAAAACGATGCGAAGTCATTCCTAACGAATTGCTTATTATATTTATAGAGGAAAAAAACATTAACTTTCTATTTTTTATTATTTCTTTAAAGGCTTTTACAAAATGACTTAGGCTGTTTATTTCGTGAGTTTTGGTTAATTTAGCTGGCTCTATATAAAAACAAGCAACAATTAATGACCCTAAGATAGGAAGACAAGAAATCCACGCCAAAACAACCATATCAAAATAATATGTGATAAAAGCCGCACTTATTGCTGCCGAACCTAGCCCTACTTGATTCCAAAAATTATATCTGGAAAAAAGTACTGAAAAATCTCGTTTATCACCTAATTCCTCCATAGTTTCATACATAAGAGCTTCATCAGTTCCTGATAAAAAAGCATCACTTATCCCAAATAAGACAGCCCCAATAAAAAGCAATAAAATATAATCAAAAGTTCCAGCCAATGCCCATAAAAGTGCTGATAAAACAAAAAGAAATCCTGATAAAATTAGCGTTTTCTTCCTGCCTATTTTATCGGAATAAATGCCTGCTGGTATTTCCATTATTGATTGAATAATGAATGAAGTTGAAAACACCAACATCGCCGTTGCATAACTGTTTGTTATGCTTTCGAAATAAACAACAAACAATGCCGACAGAGGAAATAGCCCATCGAAAAATCCATTAATTTTAAAAAGTGTTATATTGCGTTTAATCATATATTTCTTACATCTTCTATTGAATTAAATAAAACGGCTTGCATTCCTAATTCTTTTGCTGTTGCAAAGTTTTTAGGGCAATCATCTATAAGAACCATTTCGCAATAAGGTATCCCTAATTCTTTTTTTACATATTCGAAAAAACCTTTTTCTGGTTTTGCTATTCCTATTTTTGCAGATGTAAAAACCTCATCAAATAAAATATGCCATTCTGAAAACTTGTTCCATAAATAATTCATACGAATATGAGGCTGGTTCGATGCTATATGAAGATAATGACCCTGTTGTTTTTTATTTTTTATCCATTCAAACACATCTAAATTAAGCCTTGCATCACGCGACAACCAATATTCTAACAACTCATCCGAAGTCATAAGTATCTTATGTTTTTCAATAAATGGAATTATATAATCGTTTATTTCAGTGTTTGCAAAAAGCGCCGTTATAAAATTATTATCAAACAGCTCTTCAAAAATATTTCCATTAATTCCAAAATCATTTTCAAAATTTTCTACCCAATAAAAATGCTCTTTGCCATTTTCATCAGTGTAAAAAGCATCAAGCAGTGTATTGTCTAAGTCTATTAAATAATGCATGCAGTTTCCTTTACATTAAATCTTTTTTGAGTTTGGCTATATATTCTTTTGCGAAAGTGTTTGCTTTTTCATGAACTGGGATTGTTTCTGGCAAATAACATTTATTTTTATCTATCACATATTTTCCCATGAATTCGATTGTTTCCATTAACCCTTGTCCTCTTGCGGTGCCAGTAAGCAAACATTTAGTTAGCAAATATGTTTCGCCACCCTCTATCACATGAGCATCGTGTAAAATTTTACCCTCTAGCGTTTCTGGCTCTTGTGAACGTTGAGATTCATTTGCTATTTTTAAAATAAACTCAGCATCATTTTCAGAAACATTTTGTGATGAAAGCCAGTCTCTTATTTTTGGTTCATGAGAATAAACGAATCCATGAAAATATCCAGCTATCATTAGTTTTTCATAATCAATTTCTTTATAATTTCCCCAACTTATAACCTTATCTACATACTTTAACACAAGCGTTATATGATTCATATTATGCATTAAATCTTTATCTGCGTAATATGGCGTTACAAATTCAATTAATTTATTTTCATCAATTATCTTCATAAATTGTCCTCAATTACTCTAAATACTTTTTTGTAATCTTTAAAGTTTTTGCATTTTATTACAGGGATTGATGTCGTTTTTAAATAATCTTTTATTTCTGCATTTATTTCTTGTCCGCCTACATCATAATCACGAATTTTTTTAAGCGTTATCTTGCGGTAATGATAAGCTTGGACAGGCAATTCCTTATCTATATCTTTTCCAATTAATTTTTTTGCCTTTATAAATCTTGTAGTAAAACGCCATATCGCAATAAACCTGTTAATTCTCATATCTACTATTAAATCTGGGGTAGTTTTTTCGTATAAATATTTTTGACAACCCTCCATAACCCATGAATTGTTTTGCAATAAAAAATTATCTAGTTTTTTATATTGTTCTTCTTTTTCATAATAGCTTCCGTCCTTTGGGCGTCTGCATATTTCATCTATTATAAGACGGGGCATTCCATATTTTTTATTAATCGTATAGGCTAGTGTAGATTTTCCTGCGCCTAATGGCCCTATTACTAATATTTTCATTGATGCTATTATTCTTCCAGTGATTTTAGGGCGGAATCAGCTGCTAGTTTATCAATTATTGCTTTTACATAAATATCGATTACACTCCCTTCGGAATAATCTGCTGGGGCTGAGATGTTAACTCTATCACCGTCGATTAATCCTTGTACCTTTTCTTTTGCAAATAGATCATCATGTTTGTAAACTGCTATTGAATGTCCTTTTTCGTTTTTTATAATCTTCATACATGGCACATCGGTATCACCATCACCAATATAAACCATGCTAGAAAAAGGAACAGGTCTGTTGTCTGGGTCTGAATAGCTGTTTATTAATTTATTATCTGATATATCTTCGCAACCTTTATTTATTCTGAATAAATATTGCGTTTTAGATGTGTAATTCAGCACAATCGCAGGCCAATAGGCAACTCCATTAGCATCATACATAAATGAAGAAGCAAAAATTTGAGTGAATTCTGATGCTATTTTAGTTCCCTCAACAATTTCTTTTAGTCCTGATGAAATTATATAATGCTTTAAATCAATTCCTTTTGTTGCAGCATATTCATTTACCCTAGAAAACCATCCTTCTACCCCTGGGAAAAGCGTTATGTTTTTACCGTAATTGTTTAAGGTTTCGCGTTTAAAAGGCAAGTCTTTGTTTCTTGTTTCTTTTAACATCATATACATATATGCGCTGACTTCATCACCTTGCTGTTCTTTTGCAAGACCATTAGATTTAACCCAAAAATCCTTAGGGCTATCAATACCTAAAGCGTTCATAAAGTCGTATTCTTGCATATTGCCAGGAGATAGTGTCCCGTCAAAATCATAACATATTACCATAGGTGTTAATTTCTTAGTCATTACATAATCTCCTTTAAAGTTGAATTTATTAATTTTTTATAGTATATAATATTTTTAAATAAAAGGAAACATCATGAAAGTATTATTAATAAATGGCAGTCCTAAACCAAAAGGATGCACATTCACAGCATTATCAATTATTGCGAAAGAATTAAGCGAACAAGGAATTGAAAGCGAAATTTTTAACATAGGAACAACGCCTATTATCGGATGTATTGCATGCAAACAATGTCATAAAAATAATCTAGGCAAATGTATTTTTGATAATGATGTTACAAATAAATGTATCGAGCTAGCAGAACAGGCTGATGGGATTATTGTTGGATCACCTGTTTACTTTGCTGGTCCAAATTCTGCTTTATGTGCTATGCTGGATCGGATGTTTTTTTCAGCAAATGCAAAATTTAATTTCAAACCAGCCGCAGCAATAGCAAGTGCCAGAAGGGCTGGAACTACCGCTACTATTGATAGGATTAACAAATATTTTTCATTTGCAAACATGCCTATTGTATCATCGATGTATTGGAATGAAATTCATGGAAACACGCCAGAAGAAGCTATGCAAGATGAGGAAGGTGTCCAAATTATGAGAACGCTTGGGCGTAATATGGCTTGGATGTTAAAAAATATTGAAGCCGGAAAGGAAAAAGGAATAGAACAACCAACGCCAGAAGCAAGGACTATGACCAATTTCATTCGTTAAGGCGGTTTAGGTTATGAATTTTCTGGTAATTTAAAAAGTCCACAAACACAGACGCCATTTTCTTTTACTTCTTCTACACACAATGGCGAACCGCAATAACGTTGATTATTATTTGCATCACAAGGGCATGGGCCCCAATTTTCTAATCCGAAATTTTTTAATTTTGCCATTACTATTGCATCAAGTGAAACCTCATTAACTTCCCAGTTATTTTCTTTTGCTATTCGAGCTATTTCCTTTTCCATTTCAGAACAAGTCTTCACTGCAGGAACATTAGATTGGTTTATTTCATCATCTGTTAAAACTGCATCTATTTTTTTATTTTCGTTTTCTTTATCCATGATAATATCTCCTTAACATCTAAAGAATAATATAAAATATTTAAATGTCAATATTTGACAATTTATGTAATAAGTTTTATTCTTTATTATCATGATAAAACGTAACCTTACCCTTTTTAAAATCGATAATTTTTTCAGTTATCTCTACCCTATCACTGTAATTATGGTGGTATATCTTGAAAGCATAACAAATTCCTATGCCATCGCTATGCTTATACTTTCTTTTACTAGTATTACTGTTTCTATTATGGAAATTCCTGCTGGGATTTTTTCCGATAAAATAGGAAGAAGGAAAACCCTTATCCTGCATAGTATAGCTTTTTTTGTTACCGCTGTATTAATGGCGCTTGCGGGGAGTTTTAATTCTACTTCATTTCTTTTTATTGGGGCGGTTATTTTTGGAATTTCAAAAGCCTTGCTTTCTGGCACTGATGAAGCTCTTATCTATGAAACAGCAGAAGAAATGGGTAACAAAAAAGATTTTGATATCATATTTGCTAAGTCTGGATTTTGGATTCAAATGGGGCTTTTAGGGGCTGCTGTTATCGGGGCTGTTATAACCTACTATTTTGATATGGTGGTGTTGGCGTGGGTTGCTGTGGTAGCTATCTCTCCTTGCGTTATCGTGAAATTCTTTTACATCGAACCGAAAAGAACCAAAAAATATAAAAAGAAAAAGAAAAATTCTATTATCCATTTAAAAATAGCTGCAAGAAAACTGTGGCGGAATAAAAGGTTAAGGTTTTTTGCCCTTATAAATATTTTTGACAATTCTATTTCTTTATCTGCAAATAGATTTGAAAGCGCTTATTTCGCTTCTCTTGTTCCTCTGTGGATGGTTAATGTTGCAAGAATGTTAAAACAAATTTCAGGTGCAGTTGGATTTTATTTATTGCCTAAAATAAAATTTTTAGGCTCAGTTAAAATCTTATTTTTTTCTATCATAAGCAATATATTTATCAGGATTTGGGGGCTGTTTTTAAATAACATTTACACGTCTTTTATAATTTCATTGGGAAATATATGTTATGGACCTGGACACACAGCCAGTTCGGATATTCTTCACAACGAATTCACGCCATCGCAACGGGCTACTATGAAATCTATTATATCTTTTGCTGGTAATATAATTAATGCATTTGCCATGTTCGGATTAGGAGTTTTGGCTGATATATATTCTCCAAAAATTGCTTTAATTATCGGGGTCAGCGCAAAAATTATAGTTGTTATTTTATCTCTTTGCATACTTAAAAATTCAAAAAGTTTACGCTAGATAATTATCAAGGTATTCATTCCAGTTATCCAAACCTTGTTCATTAAAAAAATTACGCAAGAATAAAACCATAAAATCATGGCGATCTTTTGCTATTTTTTTACCTGTTTGGGTTTGCATTGCGCCTTTTAATTTCAATAATTTATCGAAAAAATGATTAATTGAATTATCTTCTTTTCTTACCTGTTTATATTGCTCAAGAGTTATATTTTTTATTGGAAATATGTTTTCATCAAACAAATCTTTTCCCTTTGAACAACCATACATAATTGTCCTGCAAATTCCTATTGCACCTAATGTATCTAGCTTATCAGCATCAGAAAGTATTTTCATTTCTATTGATTTAAAGTTTGGATTACCACCACTTTTTGAAAAGCTGCTATTTTCGATAGCTTCCACAATATCAGAAATAAAATCCTCATCAAGATTTAATGAAGATAGGAATTTTAAAACATTTCCACCACCGGTATTCATCTTATAATCATCGACATCATGCAATAATGCTGACATTAAAACAATTTGTTCATTAGCGGAAGGTTCAGATTTTAAAATTTCTTTTGCGTTTTTATAAACCCTTTTTATATGTGAAAAATCGTGTCCAGAATTGTCTTTTGAGTGAAATTCTTCTGCAAATTTATATGCTTTTTCTATTAAACCGTTCATTTATCCGCTTATTTTACTTCTATTAGTTCATAATTTTGCGTACCTATACCAAGTTTTTCGGCATGGTCAACACATACTTGCCAATCTGTATTAGAATGCATAGTTTTAAAATGATCTTTTGATTCATTATGTTCAGAACATCCGCAACCACTTTTGCATTTATTTAATTTATCGCCAATAAAGCTGTTTTCAAATGCTTTTTGATTATTACAAGCGTCGGCGCAAGCCTTGTCCAAAGCCACAGGATCGAATGAAGCAAACATCCCAATATCAGGAATGACAGGGGCGTCATTTTCAGCATGGCAATCACAATATGGAGATACATCAATAACAAGGCTGATGTGGAAATGCGGTCTGTCTTTTACAACAGCTAGTGCATATTCGGCCATTTTCTTATTCAAATCAGATTCAGCAGAATCCCATTCTGGATATATTGCATCAAACACACAAGAACCTAAACATCTGCCACAACCTACGCATTTATCATGATTAATTTGAGCAATACCAGAAGCTACAAAAGAAATTGCCCCATGAGCACAATTTTTAAAACAAGCTTTACACTTTCTACACACAGATGAATTTACCTTTGGCTTGCCTGCAGAATGTTGTTCCATTTTGCCAGCCCTACTGCCACAACCCATACCTATATTTTTTAATGCTCCGCCAAATCCTGTTAATTCATGACCTTTAAAATGATTTAGAGAAATAAAAATATCTGCATCCATTATGGCTGTTCCTATTTTTGCCTCTTTCACAAGTTCTCCATCAATCGGCACCAAAGTTTCATCCGTGCCTTTTAAGCCATCTGCTATTATCACATGACATCCAGTCGAAAAAGGCGTATAACCATTTTCATAAGCAGCATCGATATGTTCCAATGCATTTTTGCGTCTGCCCACATAAAGTGTATTACAATCGGTTAAGAATGGCTTTCCGCCCAAAGATTTTACAACATCTGCTATTACTTTTGAGTAATTAGGGCGAAGAAAAGCAAGATTGCCTGGTTCACCAAAATGAATTTTGATTGCACAAAATTTTTCAGCGAAATCTATATTTTCTATTCCAGCTTTTCTTACCAACTTTTCCAATTTTTTTAATAAACTTGTTCCTGGTAATGCACGCATATCAGAAAAATAAACTTTACTTTTTTCCATTTCAATCTCCATAAAAAATTAATTATATCATATAGTTATAGCACCCTATACAACACTGTCAATCTATTTTAAAGCCAACCTGTTTTTACAATATTAGCACCGAATTTATTTTCAAGCGCATCTATTGCTTTACTTAATTCATCATCTTTTGGTTTTTGATTTTCTTCACTAAACAAACTTTGCTGAACTTCTGCATTAAAAGAAATGTCGTCTAAAGAAATTCCGCAGCTGCGATAAATTTTATTTGTTTTAAATAACTGATTAAACAACTTTGTTACAACTTCTTTTACTTCTTGTTCTGAATTTGTTTTTTTAGGTAATCTTTCTTTTTTTACAACCATTTCAAAATCTTTATACCTTAGCATTACGCCAACAACGCTAGTGTACCCATTCCATGCGCGCAATTTACGACATGCTTGTTGAATATGATAATTAAGCGAAGTGCTTATAAAATATTTATCCTGAGTAAATTCTGAAAAAGCTTGAGAACTTTGAATAGATTTAGGAGGGATAGGGTCTTTTTCTATTTTATTAATCAAAATTCCTGAAAGTTCATTTTTAATTTGCGCACCGCTTATTCCTAATGCTTTTTTGATGTCTATATCGTTCGCACTCATAAAATCTGAAATAGTTAAAATCTTTGCTTGTTGTAATTGTTTATGATGTTGTTTGCCAATACCGGAAACATGGTTAATAGGCAAATGTCCCAATTTTTCCACTAATTCTTGTGGTTTTATTTCGTAAATTCCGCCAGATGATTTTGCTTGCTCGCTTGCCAATTTGGCCAGTAGCTTTGTCGAAGAAATGCCTATTGAAACAGAAATTTTCAACTTGTCATAAATTTCTTGCTTAATATCTTTCCCTATTTCTGCATAGCTTTTTTTATATACTTTATCCAAAGTAGATAAATCTATGTATGCTTCATCTATTGATGCAATCTCTACTACTGGGCTGAAATTTTTAACCAGTTCCATAACTTGCGCTGAAATTTCTTTATACCTTTGCATTCGTGAAGAAATAAAAACGACGTTATCATATTTATCCTTTATCTTAAAATAAGGGTCGCACATTTTTATGCCTAAAGCTTTTACTTCCTTAGATCTTGCTAGAACTATACCCCTGTCTGTTATTCTGCTCATCACACAGACAGGTTTGCCCATTAATTCATGATTGTCCGCTTGTTCACACGATGCAAAAAAAGAATCGCAATCAATTAACCCTATTACATTTTCCATTTAATCTTTGTTATTTACTATATTTTTCAAGAATGGCTTGATATTCACCAGACAATTTAATTTCATCTATCGCATCTTGGATTTTTAAAATAACTTCGTCAGGAATATTTTTATTAAATGAATATGATAAATCATTAGTACCAAGAGAGCCTATAATTTCATATTTATCCAATAGCCCTTTATTTTTAAGTGTCCAAATTGCTACGTTTCCTTCATAAGTCCAATATTTTGCTTTTCCCGATTCAAGAGCACTTACAACATCATTCAAATTTGAAAATTCTAAGAAATCTTTATCTGCTACCCCTGCTTCACTTTTTGCAAGAACTTGACCTATATCACCTTTTATCACCGCAATTTTAGAACCTTTTAACTGTTTAGGATCTGTGATTTTTTTTGTTCCTTTTTTTGCGATTATAGCTGTTCTAGTAGGTGCTACCGGCCCTACCCATTTAAATAATGGGTCACGAGCATCACTTCTAGTTGTGGAAAAAATTACCGTATTAGGATTGTTTAATGCTGCATTATAACCTGCATTCCAATCAGTTAGAATCACATCTTTAGCTGTCAAAGAAGAGCCAGCTTTCTTAAGAGCTAGCGCCAATAAATCAACAGCTATTCCTGTGTTTTTTCCTTTTACCTTGAAATTATACGGAGGATAATCTTCTGTATATAAAATTAAATCGTTTATATTTTGCGCTTTTACATTTGAAATTGTTGTTAAAAAAACTATCAATGTTAATAAAATTTTTCTCATCTTTTTAATCCCTTCTTCATAGCTTTTTATGATTTAATTTCTTTTAAGAAAGAAGTTATTGCTTGTTTTAAATTATTAGTTTCTTCAGTAAGATTGTCTGAAGAATCTTTCATATTATGTGCTGCTATTTCTGTTTGCTTTATCGAATCGAATACTTGATTAATGTTACCAGAAACTTTTTGAGTTTCGGTTGATACCAGCGATATATTTTGTGAAATTTCTTCTGCTGCTACATTTTGTTGACTTACCGAATTATCAATACTTTGCGATATTGCGTTAAGCCTGTCTATGATATCACGTATCAGTGCAATTGATGATGTTGCTTCACCTACCACTGTTTGCATTTCAAGAATTTGAGCAGAAATTTCTTCTGTTGCTTTACCTGTTTGTGCTGCCAAAGATTTAACTTCATTTGCCACAACTGCGAACCCTTTACCTGCCTCGCCTGCTCTGGCTGCTTCTATGGTTGCGTTAAGAGCCAATAGATTAGTTTGGTCTGCGATATCTTTGATTAAATCAAGAACCTGACCAATTTTTCCTGCCGCAAACGATAAATTTTCCATTGTCGCATTTGTGTTCTCAGCCTGTTCCACGGACTTTCCAGCTATATCAGTTGATTCCATTACTTGTTGCGATATTTCATTAATAGATGCAGAGAGTTCTTCTATCGACGCAGATACCGTGTTTATACTTTCCGCCACCCTTGATGCTGCGGCTGAACCATCACTTGCTTGTGAAGATGATTTACCCGCATCATCAAGCAAATGCGACGCTACCTCATTCATTGTTACTGCTGATTCTGCTAGCCTATCTACAATTACTCCTACTCTTTCTTCGAAATCATTAGCAAGTCTTATTTGTTTGCCTTTTTGAACAGCATCCGCTTCCTCTTTCAATTTGTCTAAGCCCTTAACTTTAGCCACATTTTCCTTAAACACTTGAACCGCTTTTGCCATCATTCCTATTTCGTCAGCTCTATTTAAACTTGGAACCTCTACTTCATCATTACCATTTGATAATTCACCCATTACATTTACCATTTTAAGAAGTGGTGGTGTTATGCTTCTGACTATTACAATTGCAACAAATGCCAACACAACAAACGAGCCCAGTCCCACTACCGCAATGATAATTCGTGAAGTTTCTGCAGATGCAAGAGATGAAACAGCTGTTTCTTTTGATGATCCGCTTACTTCCTGCATTAATGAATTTGATTCATTTTGAATATTTGATATTAAATTATTCATTAAATCTTCTATCGTAGAATTATTATTAGCTAGCTCATAAAGTTTTCCCATACTTGTTTCATATTTAGCAATACTTTCTTCTGTGAATTGCAATCTTTCTTGAACTTGGCTATCCTTATTGGTCTTAGCTATTAATTTTGCCCTAGATTTCACACGATTAATATAACGAACAAGTCCTTTATAATTTTCATTTGAAATATTATTAATAAATGCTGTTCCAAAACGACGCAATTCAGAAATATCACGTTCCAAAGTTGCTATTGTGTTCGTGGTTTTCATCAAGCTTTTAATACTAGAAAATTGATTTTTATTTAGCATATAAACCTGTCTGCCCGACATCACAATTACGAAATCTTTAATAAATGAAGTCAATCTTGAACCTTCGCGAACACTTGCTTGCTTATTTTCTTCTATTGATTTGTTATTTTCAACCAATGTACTAAACAGTTTTGATGACTCTTCCAATTCTTTTTGTATATTTTTCAAATCTTCAATTATTGTTTCTTCTGATCCATTTGTTTCTAGCAAACTTATAGATTTTTCAATAGTAGATCTAGTCGTGGCAATAGAAGTTTGCGCAATTGTTTGATTATCCAAAATTGGTGCACGAATATATATTTGAACGTCATTGCTGAGGTTTGATGCTTGATTTTTAACCTCACCTATTTCAATTACTTCCTGTAACGTCAACGATGTAGATCTCTCCAAAACATTATTCATTTGGGACAAAGAAAAGTAACCATTTATAGCCACAACAAAAACGATTGCCAAAGCCAAGCAATAACCTAATACAATTTTCATACTTATTTTCATAATAAATCTCTCTTTATAAAACTAGTTCCAAATACAAACTGGTGCTACTATAACTTTTAAAAAGTTAATATATAGTAATTATTGGTTTATATCTTTTGGTGTGGTATTTTCAGAACTATCTTCTGATTTTCCTTCTTCTAGTCCTTCTTTAAAATCTTTTTTAGCTTTACCTAAAGACTTAGCCAGCTTAGGTATTTGGCGAGAACCAAACAACAATAAAACTAACACTAATATTATTAAAATTTCTGATGTTCCTATCATAACTATCTCCTATATTATAATGATTTATACTAATAACGAATCTAGCTTAACTACTAAAAATCGTCAAGATTTATTAATCATCAAGACGCTATCCGAGTTAGTAAATATATTTTAAATCTTTTTGCCCTATTTTTCTTTTATTTTTAATAAATGAAATGTTGTTTTATTATTATTGTCATCTTCTATATTTTCATACATCAAGTAAAGACCATACATTTCGCCTGCATTTTTCCGACATATTATAGCTGTATCAGAATCTATTTCGCCTGTTGACAAATATAAAGCACCTATTGCAGTATCTGCTATTTCTTTTTCCTTTAAATCCGAAACGATCTTTTTTCTGGTTTCTTTTGTTTGTAATAATGCTTGGGGATGCGATGCTATATACTTTAAACTGTCATTAGGAATATCAATGGATTTTTTAAAAACACAATGATGAATAGATAAAATTTCAATAGATATTATTTCTGTATTAATATTTTCAAAAGCAATCTTTGTTTCCTGAACTATGCCTCCTATCGAATTTTCTATTGCAACCACACCATAATCAATTTCTTTTTTTAACAACGAATCTGCTACTCTTGCCGATGATATCAAAGGTATAAATTCAACATTTATGAATCCCAACTTTATGGCAAAAGATTTAGCAGCCGCTTCGCTATTGCTGCCTATATCACCTTGATAACCTATTTTCACAAAAATTTTCCTTTTATAAAATTGACTTATATCGTAATTCATTTATTATTGCATAAAACATTTAAATAAGGAAAATAAAAATGAGCGAACAAAATACTCTATTACTTAAATTAAAAGACGGCGATGTAAGAATTGAAATGTTGCCTGATATTGCGCCTAATCACGTTGCGAGAATCAAAGAATTGGTTAGCGAAGGATTTTATGACGGCCTTAAATTTCACCGTGTAATAGATGAATTTATGGCTCAAACAGGTTGCCCAAAAGGCACAGGCACAGGAGGAAGCGGCCAAAAATTAAAAGCTGAATTCAGTGATATTCCTCATACACGCGGAACAGTTTCTATGGCCAGATCAATGGATATTAATTCAGGAGATAGTCAATTTTTCATTTGCTTTGAAGATTGTTCTTGGTTGGACGGTCAATATACCGTTTGGGGCAAGGTTACTGCTGGTATGGAATTTGTAGATGCCATCAAAAAAGGCGACGAAAACTCAGGTGAGGTTGACGAACCAGATGAAATTATTTCTATCACCCTTGTTTCTGAATAAAACATAATATGAATTTGTAAAAAGTTAACTTTTTCTTCAGTCATCCTTTTGGCTGATTATAGCCTATTACAAAAATTAATACACTTTATGGTTGCGATGAATTTCAACCACAAGTAGTGTTGGTTGATTTTTTTCTTGCAGTCTTATAAAACTTTAGATATAATTAAAACATAGATAAGCAATTAATACGTGTAAAGGATATAATTATGAAAATCTTGATTTCTAACAAAATTGCAAAAATAAAAAATCATCTAGTGCAAAATAAAAACGATGTTACAACTTTAACATCAAAACAACTCGATGATATTTTTACCCTTTTGGAAAATGACAACCAAATATCTATGATTATTATAAACGACGAAGAAAATTGGAAACAGTTTGTGGTTGATATTTCATCTGAATTTCCAAACGTTAAAATTGTTGTGTTTGCAAAATCTAAAAATGCAATCGATATAAAATATGCCTATAAACATAATGTAGCAAGTTTCATTCCTGACGACTTTTCCCCGAAAATGTTAAAAAGCATTTTTGAATTTGTAATAGAAGGAGGATGTTTTTATCCGCCTGAAATTTACGATGTTAAAAGTGAAAATAACACTTCTCGTAATCTTAATGAGCATGAAATTTATATCAGCCCTAAATATTTAACAAACCGTCAAGGAGAAGTACTTGAAAAATTATACAAAGGTCTTTCAAACAAGCAAATAGCATATGAAATGAATGTAACAGAATCAACAGTTAAATTACATATTAAATCGTTGTTGCGGTCTTTGAATGCAAGAAACAGAACACATGCGGTTATGAACGCAATAAGACTTGGGATAAAAGCTTAAATATTTATTTTAGTTTAAATAAAAAAATAATATATAATCAACAAAAATATAAAATTCATTATGAAATATGAAATATTGGGAATAATTGATTACTTTTCTATCCAAATATAACTATTTTGCCTTAATGCTTTTTCTTTTTGTCTGCGGTATGAATAAAAACTATCTTTCATTGAAAATGTACACATATCAATGCCGAAAATATTTTCTTTAGGTATTCCCGATTGCATTAATTGATGATTTGTTAATTCCCACAAGTTCATAGTTTGATTACATATAGAAAACCACCCTATAAAATCTTGTCCCCATTCGCTGTCAAAATTTATAAATTCAGAAACTTGTGGAGACAAACTTGGTCCTCTTACAGCCATTATATCATTTGCCGACACATTATAAGTATTGCAAAATTCATCAATGGCTTTACCTATGAAATTTATCCTATTCCCGCGCCAACCAACATGAAGCGCCATTATATATTTTCCACTTTTATGTGATATTAAAATAGACTGACAATCTGCTGTTTTAATTTTTAAATATATTCCTTTTTCATTTGTGGCATGTCCATCTGCTTGCGGTTGTTCTGACAATATGTCTGGATTAAAAATAACACTGTCTTGATGCACTTGATTAAGCTCTCTTGTCAAATCTCTATCAAGATTCAAATCTTCCTTTATTGTCCCAAAAAAACATTTTACATTCTTTATTTTTGGGAAAGAAAATTCCATTATCTTACTTCTATCCTTTTGCTGTATTTAAACAACACTACTATTTCATTATCGATATAATCCCTATACAATGCTCCGAAATTGAAAGATGAGCTTTCGTCAATTTCATGATTATATGACATTTGGAAATTAGTTTCATTAGGTGTTTTCATATCTATTTCATAGTTATCATAATAAATATTTCCATCAATATCCCTAGAATTAGCCAATGACAAATCGAATTTACCAGAATTTATTTTAACCGGTTGTGATATTAAAAATGAAATATTACTAGTTTGCCCATGCACTCTGTCAAAATTATAGCTTAGTCCCACTGCATATGAGCTTGAATAAAAGTCGCTGATATTTTTTATCAAAGAATTGTCAGATTCATTCACAACAGTAAAACCTATATTAACAGCACCTATTAAAGACAGCTTATCATTAAAAAATTTCATGTCTGTTTGAAAGCTTGTCATATATGTTGTGTTATTTTCCCCTATTCCAAAAGCACCATTCCAAGAATTTCCGAACAGAGTTTCATTTTCATTAATTATACCAAGTTCTATTTTAGTATTAATATTTTCATTAACGTCATAACTTATACCTGCCATAAATGCTGTGGCATTTCCTATATATTCGCCTTCTGAAAAACTGTCGTATTCATCATATTCCATAGTGTAATTTTGTTGAATAAATCCAACGTTAAAATACGAATTTTGCGAAATTTTAAATGATGAGTTAAATCCATAATTATCATCACTATCATTTTTGAAATAAGGATTTAATGGATTGTAATCATTAGAATTAGCCAATGTGAAATTATTGTAAAAATTCGATTTTTCATTCACAAATGTATTGTATGGGTTATTACCGTAATAAAAATTAAATCCATATTCTTTTTTGCTGTCTTGATATGACAATTCAATTTCTTCCGAATCTTTTATCTCTTCGCTTGTTGATTTGCTGTAATATAAATTAAAGCTTTCATCCTTGCCAAACGATATTGTTTTATGGGTTTTTGAAGCAAAATTTTCTAAAACTTTTTTTGCATCTATTCTGTTGGTATCTGTTTGGATCAAATTGTTTAATTTTATATCATAAGTACGGTTATATTCATCAAAAACTACCATCTTCAAATCTTTGCTTTTGATATTATAAGCGATTGAAGAATCAAGTTTCATAGTACTTACATTGATACTTTGTTTTGCAGCAGTTATTTTACTATCTAACCCTACTGATAAAGCGTCTGATGGTCTTGTTGCTCTTTCCAAATCCAACATTCCCCATCCATAAATTTCATCTACACCTTCTTCGCCTAAATCTCTTGCTGTTGAAAATAATAGTTGAGTTATCTCTGCGCCACTAAGGTACGGGAAAGCTCCTTCTATAACTGCTACTGCGCCACTGACTATTGCTGCTGCACCTGATGTTCCTACAACAGCGCTATAACCATTTACTTCAGATGGTACAATACTGTATCCTGTCGTTAATGTCCAAGTACCAGGAGCAGAAATACAATATTCCATTGCCACACCACATTTATTGCTTGAGGCATGCAATTCTCCTTCATCAACATCATAATTCACAACAGTTACAAAATTTTTGTAATATCCTGTACTGCTATCATAATACACATCTTGATAATGTAATGGAATCGCATTATTCATACTAGGTTGTGATAACCCTTCATTTCCTGCTGCGAACACAAATATGACATCATTATTAATAACGGCTTGATTCATTTTATCTATATAATTACTGGTATAATTTGTATTTGGATTATAGTTACTAGTAGTATCAGTATAATAAGAATTTGCACCTGAACCAACCAGTACATCTCCGAATGCATACTTTAATACATTTTGTGCTTGTGATCCAAATTGCCCAGGAGTTGAAGCATTTAAACCAATTTCTGTTTGAGTGTCTTCTGTTGCAACCAGACCATAGCTGTTATTTATTACTGATGCTCCTTTTAATGCAGCATCTGCAAATGCTTCACCTATATAATAATTAGGTACAAAACTCTCGTCGCTTAATGATATTTTATATGGGATAATTTCAGCATCAGGAGCAACCCCAATTATTCCTGTATTGTTGTCTGCAGCAACCATAAGTCCTGCCATATTAGTTCCGTGGGCAACATTTGTAGTTGTTGCATCTTTGCCATCTCCATATTCTCTATTAGGGCTTGGATTACCATCTGAGCCTTGTGATTCTCCACAAATAGCAAGACCAGTTGCTACTTCACAAAAATTAAAAGCTACGTTAGTATTTCTTAAATCATCTGATCTGTTATCAATTAGCTCTACATGCGATATTTCAACACCCGTATCCATAATAGCAATTTTTATAGCATCACCTTCACCAAAAGAACCTGAACCATCTGTACCTAAATAATTAGGAGAAGTGCTGCCATCTGATTTTTTACCAGTAAAACCCCTTGCATGCGCATATGCCATTCTCATTAAATCAAAATCGTCTTTGTTTGAAAAAGTTAAACTACCGCTTGTTGCAGATCTTATATATTCACTATCATTTAGTACAGCGTCTAAATCTGTTTGCCTTACAAAACCAACTTCATCATAATTTTTATCAATAGATGAAGTTCCACCGGAAGACCCTCCACCGCTTGAACCACCGCTATCGCTGCCGCCTCCACCACCTGCAGCTATTGCAACTCCACCACCTACTAGTGCAACCGCACCTACTGTTAAGCCTACTTTTCCTATAGAAAACCCTCCAGAAGTAGCAGAGGCTATAGTTGTAGATGAAATTGGCGTTGATGCTTGAGCTTGGTATGAGTTTATTTGTTTTATCATTGCTGATTGTGAACAATTATTTGGATTAAATCTTGAAAAAAGATGTCGTATTCTTGCATCTCTACTTAGCATTCCGGCGCAATAAACGAAATCTCTGCTTGCATCTCTTACTAATGGTCTTGCTCCATTTGAAAGCAAAATATTTGTTATTTCATAATTTTGATTCATCAAAGAATAACTAAGTGGAGTATTACCAAACCTGTCCACGACATTAACATTATATGGATTTATAGTTTGCATAACAAGATTCATATTATTTGTTTTTGCACCGTTTATAACTCTGAAATCAACTTGTGAGTATGCGGGATTTTGATTAAAAATTATAACAGCAAGAGAACACAAAAAAATCTTTTTCATAGCAATTCCTCCGAAAAAAATGACTCAGATTCAGAATTAAACTATTTTTCTTAATTTTTCTTTAATGTATCCTTCATTTTCATGATTAATATATAAAACAATGGTGTAGCAAGTAATCCAACCACAGTCCCCATAACCATTCCATAGAATACCGGAGAACCAAGAGCTCTTCTTGCTGCTGCTCCTGCTCCTGTTGCTATTATCATTGGGAATACCCCTAATATAAAAGTAAAGGCAGTCATCAAAACAGCACGGAAACGTTCTTGCGTACCAATTTTAGCCGCAGCAATAACCCCAGCACCTTTTTCCCGTTCGGTTTGAGCGAACTCTACAATCAAAATCGCGCTTTTCGAACCAAGTCCTACTATTAATATCAATCCCAACTGAGCATAAATACTGAGTGACAACCCCAACACGTAAAGTGCAGCTAATGCTCCAAACATTGCGACAAATACCGACAACAACACAGGAATAGGCGTGGTCCAACTTTCGTATTGAGCAACCAAGAATAAATATCCAAAAACAATAGCAAGAATTATTAAAAATCCTACCTGCCCTTGACTTTTAGCCTCTTGATAAGTAAGCCCGCTCCATTCGAAAGTGTATCCATACATACTTTCATCCATAAATAGATTTTCTATTGATGCCATAACATCGCCAGATGCAGCAGTGGGCATAAGGACGATAGAAATTCCTGCGGCCGGATATTGGTTGTATCTTGACACAATACGAGGAGATAACACTTTTTTAAGTTCTATCAACGAAGATAAAGGCACGAATTTTCCCTTTGAAGAAAGTACATGCAGATTTTTTATTGCCTCAGGACTTTTCCTGTAATCCCAACTGGCCTGCAAAACTACTTTATTTACTTGAGTTCCAAAATTAACATCATTTATATAACTTGAACCTAAATAATTTTGTAAAACTCCTAATATTTCGCCAGTTTTCACACCCATTGCTTCGGCTTTTTTCCTATCTATTTCTATAAAAATACTTGCCTTTTTTGCAGTATAGCTTGTATAGGCATATGCAACGCCTGGAATAGCGCTGATTTTTGCAACCACTTCCCCCGTTTTATCGTCTAGCTCTTGCGGATCTGAAGTTAACAAGGATTGCAATTTCATATCAATACCAGCAGAAAGTCCAAGACCAGGAATCGATGGACGTTGAAAGAAGTTGACTCTTGCTTCTGGGATTTGTTCTGTTTGTTTTCTAAATTCATTAATAATGGCAGTAGGAGTTTTATCTTCGCCTCTTTCATTCCATGGAGAAAGAGGTAAAATTACAAATGCTGTATTTTCTCCGTCAGCACCATAAATAGCAAGATCCGAAACGATTTCTTCTTCTTGCTTATATATTTTTTTCATTTTTTCCACAACTTCTTGCGTTCTGCTTAAAGTTGCTCCTTCTGGCAATTGGATATTAGCAAACATTACGCCTTGATCTTCTTGCGGAATAAAGCTGGTCGAAGATATGTTTAAAATCCCTATTGTAGCAACTATGAATGCCAGTAAAAACAATAATACAAAAATAATTTTCTTGCCCAAAACTTGTAACCAATATGCGTAAACATTGCTTAAATTCTTTAACCTTTTATTAAAAGTTGCAAAAAATCCAGTTTTTCTTTCTTTTAAAGGCTTTAAAATCAACCCACATAGTGCAGGAGATAATGTCAATGCATTAAGTGAAGAAAACACAACCGCCGTTGAAATAGCAACTGCAAATTGCTGGTAAATTTTACCCGTAATTCCGCCTAAAAAACCTATTGGAACAAAGATCGCAAGCAACACAAGAGTTGTTGCAATCACCGCACCCGATACTTCATCCATTGCTTTTAACGCTGCTTCTTTACCACTTAGCTTCTCTTTTTGCATAATAGCAAGAACACGTTCAACCACAACAATAGCATCATCAACCACAAGACCAATTGCCAAAACCAATCCAAACAATGTTAAAATATTAATACTGTAACCCAACACCAATAAAACAGCAAAAGTAGCAAGCAAAGAAGTTGGAATCGTTAAAACAGGTATAATCGTAGCCCTGACATCTTGTAAAAACAAATAACAAACCACAGCAACCAAAACAAAAGTCAAAAGTAATGTATAAATAACTTCTGTAATCGATGCAGATATATATTCAGTAGTGTCATAAGAAACTTCTATTCCTATTCCTTCTGGTAGCATTTTTTTAAGTTTTTCGATTGTCTCTTTGACATTAGACATAGTTTGCACTGCATTTGCGCCTGATAACATACTTA
The DNA here is from genome assembly GCA_964369365.1 of uncultured Lactobacillales bacterium. Classification (GTDB taxonomy): domain Bacteria; phylum Pseudomonadota; class Alphaproteobacteria; order CAYJES01; family CAYJES01; genus CAYJES01. The sequence goes on from CAYJES010000001.1 coordinate 66,023, forward strand.
TCACTATTGATACAGATGGATTATTTCTAAGCTCTGCTACTATTCCATAACTTTCATTACCAATTTCAATATCAGCAACATCAGAAAGCCTTACGACACCTCCTGATTCATTTGTCCTGATAATAATATCCTTGAATGTTTCCACCGTATTAAGTCTGCCTAGCGTTTCAAGGCTATAGGTAAGAGATGTTGCCTCTTCATTAGGCATTGCACCAACTGAACCAAGAGATGTTTGTGTGTTTTGACTTTCGATTGCAATCTTTACATCATTAAGCGAAATGCCAAGCGCTGTTAATTTGTTTGAATTTAACCAAACCCTCATACTTGCTTTTGATGCTCTGACCATAACATCACCAACACCAGCAGTACGAATCAATTCGTTTTTTACATTGTTTTCTACATAATCAGCAAGCTCTAGTATCCCTACTTTGCCATCAGTGGAATATAATGAAATATATCCAAGAGAATCAGGAGACTTTGTCCTGACCGAAAGTCCTGTCCTAGAAACCTCAGATGGCAATCTTGCTGTTGCTTGTTGAATACGGTTTTGAACCTCAGTTTGAGCAATATCTTGATCCACATCAGTGTCAAAAGTTATGCTTAATGAATACGTACCTTTGTTTGATGAGGTTGATTCCATATAAAGCATACCTGGAACACCATTTACACTGTCTTCTATCGGAATCCCCACAGATTTTGCAATAACATCAGCAGATGCGCCAGGATAGCTTGCAAAAATAGATACAACAGGAGGAGTTACCTGAGGATATAACGAAATTGATAAAGAAAATAATGATATCGCCCCCGCCAATGACAATACTATCGATATTACCATAGCGAATTTTGGGCGATTTATGAAAAATTTAGAAAACATTATTCAACCTCTTGCGGTTTTACTTTTGCGCCGTTACTTATTTTTTGCAGACCTTCTATTATTATTTTTTCCCCGCCATTTAATCCTTCATCAACAACTTGCGTTTTACCGATTAATGATCCTGATTTAATCCTTGTTTGGATAGCTTTATTATCTTTGTCTATTAAATAAACATAACTGCCATATTTGTCTTCACCTATTGCTGTTGCTGGCACAACGACAACTGGACTGTCCATTTTTTCAAAAACTATTACTTTTACATAATTGCCTGCAGTTAATAAATTTTCTGTGTTCTTGTACTCCCCATATAATGTTATCGTGGCAGTATCTTTATCTATTTGATTGTCCACAAAAAGTGAAGTCATTTTTTCAGGTAAAATTTTGCCATTTGCAAGCTCTATTTCTATATCAATGTTTTCAGTCCCCAAAACTTTACCATTCAAATATTCCTTATCAGATACAGAAAAAGCAACCCTTATCGGATTTTGCTGGACTATTCTTGCCAAGCTTGTTTGACCTGAGGTTACAAAGTTTCCTTCTGTTACCAATGCTGTACCTATCATACCTGCGATTGGTGCTTTTATCTTAGAATTTTCTAGGTCAATTTCTGCAAGCTTTACATTTGCTGCTGCTTGTTTTTGCGATGCACGAGCCTGCGCCAATTCTGATTCAGCCTTTTCCAAACTTGATTCAGAAATATGATTATCTTTATATAGCGTTACAGTTCTTATGAAATCTTTTTCCAACATCACAACATTTGCATTTGCATGTTCAAGTTCCGCTGTTTTTAAAGACAAATTTGCTGAATATTTATCAGAGTCTATTTTAAATAATACTTGCCCTTTTTTTACTAATGAACCTTCTTCAAATAAAACCCTTTCTACGTTTCCAGAAATTTCAGGCTTTAAATCAACAAATTTTATTGGCTCTACTATTCCTATATATTCAATCTTTGGTGAAATGTCTTGTTTTTTGACTTCCTGAGAAAAAACGGCAACATCGCCTTGCGCGCCACCTTTACGCATCATCATAGCCTTAACATTAGCAGGAGGTCCTGACGTCGCACCACGTACAAACCAACCCGCAATAAGAGAAGATGTTATAATTATAACCAGAAAAATAACGTTTTTCATTACGATTTCCTTAAAAGTTTATTTTCAAACAGGATATACCTATCTTCAAATATTGCAATAAAATAAAACTTACCCATATTATACGTTTTAAAATTAAAAAAGTTTCGGTTAGAGATATTAATTATTACATTGGTTAAGTTCTCTAATTTTAAAAGGGGCAACTTTTCATTGCCCCTTTTCATGTCTTGGTTAAAAAATAACCTTATGCTGCTTGAACTTTAGCTGCTTTTTCAGCTGTTGCTTGATTTTCAGTAAAGCATACTCTTTCGTTATACTCACCTTTTTTCCCAATATTGAATTGAGAATATGGACGGTGATATCCCATTACCCTTGTCCAAACTTCACAAGGTTGTCTTTCTTCATCTTTTAATAGTGTTTCTACGCTTCCCATTTTATCCTCCTTTGTTATTGTTAATTAATTATCTTTTTTATCTTTTTGCTTTTTTGCAATAATTTCTTGATCGCATAGTGGGCAAAATTTATGTTCGCCAGAAATATAACCATGTTTTGGACATATAGAGAATGTCGGAGTTACAGTTATATAAGGCAAACGGTAATTCGTAAGCACTTTACGTACTAAATTTTTACATACTTCTGAATCTGAAATTCTTTCATTCATGTAAAGGTGAAGTACTGTACCACCTGTGTATTTTGTTTGTAAGTCTTCTTGTAAATCCAATGCAGTGAAAGGATCATCAGTAAATCCTACTGGAAGTTGTGATGAATTCGTATAAAACGGATTTTCATCAGTACCAGCATGTAAAATATCAGGATATTTAGCAATATCACTTTTTACCATACGGTATGTTGCGCCTTCGGCTGGGGTTGCTTCTAAATTATACATATGTCCCGTTTCATTTTGAAATTCTACCATCTTATTTCTGATGTGATCTAAGAACTTTATTGCAAATTCGTTGCCAAATTTATCAGTGATGTTATTTTTATCGTTGGTAAAGTTTCTTATCATCTCATTTATGCCGTTTACGCCAATAGTAGAGAAATGATTCCTTAATGTACCAAGATAACGTTTTGTAAATGGGAACAATCCTTCATCCATATGCTTTTGAATTGTTTTTCTTTTCACTTCTAGTGAATTCTTAGCCATTTCAAGCAACACATCTAGTCTTTTATATAAACCTTCTTCATCACCTTTATATTCATAACCCATACGAGCACAGTTTAATGTAACCACACCAATAGAGCCAGTTTGTTCCGCAGAACCAAACAAACCATTACCTTTTGCAAGCAACTCTCTTAAATCCAATTGCAAACGACAGCACATAGAACGTACCATTTTTGGTGACAATGGAGAGTTTATGAAATTTTGGAAGTATGGCAAACCATATTTGGCAGTCATTTCAAACAATAATGTTGTGTTTTCATCATCCCAAGGAAAATCCTTAGTAATATTATAAGTAGGAATCGGGAAAGTAAATAAACGACCTTTACTATCTCCCTTTGTCATTACTTCTATGTATGCGCGGTTTATCATTGCCATTTCATCTTTTAATTCGCTATAAGTAAATGACATTTCTTCGCCAGCTATTACTGGGTGATTATTTTCCAAATCTTCTGGGCATACCCAATCAAAAGTTAGGTTTGTAAATGGAGTTTGAGTACCCCAACGTGATGGCACATTCAAATTATAAATAAATTCTTGGATATGCTGTTTTACTTCTGCATAATCTAGATTATCTTTTCTGATGAATGGTGCAAGATAAGTGTCAAATGATGAAAATGCTTGTGCACCAGCCCATTCGTTTTGCACAGTACCAAAGAAATTTACAGCTTGACCAAGAGCACTTCCCAAATGTTTAGGAGGAGAAGATTCAACTTTATTAGCTACGCCATTAAATCCTTCTAATAATAAAGTTTTCAACGACCAACCTGCGCAATAACCAGCCAACATATCTAAATCATGAATGTAAAAATCGCCATTTCTATGAGCATCGCCAATTTCAGGAGAATAAACATGAGACAACCAATAATTAGCAGTTAATTTACCAGATATATTAAGAATAAGCCCGCCTAATGAATATCCTTGGTTTGCATTTGCATTAACACGCCAATCTGCTTGTGATAAATATTCATTGATAGATGATACTGCATCAACAACAGCTTTTTTATCTTGACGCATTTTTGCGCGTTGTTCACGATATACTATATACGCACGTGCAGTTTTAATAAAATTGTTAACAATTAATGTTTGCTCTACTACATCTTGTATTTGTTCAATAGTAGGATAATTTTTTTCATAAGTACGATATTTAAGAACTTTTAAAACTTGTTTTGCAAGCAAACGAGCTTCTTCTTCTTCAAATTCGCCAGTAGCCTCACCTGCCATTTTTACAGCAGAAAGGATTTTTTCCTGATCAAAAGGCATTTTTGTATTATCTCTTTTAATTACAAAAGATAAAGTCGCCAAAGAAATTACTTTTTTATCGTCTTCTTTCATCAAAACATCACTCACTTTTAAATTATTCCCATCTATCTGAACTGTTAAACCATTATTGCACATTATTATTAATATTTCGTATATATAGAGTCTATTTGTATATTTGCATACTATATATAGTAATCGTAATAAAAAATTTAATATCCAATACATACTAGAATAAGGGTATTGTCAAAGCAAAAAATAATTATTTTTTTTCGGATTGTTTTATATAAAAAATTCAAAAAAAAGTTAATTTAATTTTGTCTTTTTTTTATACCTTCTTTCTTTATCCACAGGCCTCGCAAACCCGCAGACCTTATGGTATATTTTTGTTTTTATTACATTTATTTTGATGCTGTTTTTTTTATTATTGGAGTCGTTTAAAAAAAATAAAAAAAACTATATATTGTTATTGTAAAAATTGAAAATGACCTATATAGTTAAAAAAAAGTTAATTATTTTTAAAGGATTGGGGCTATGGCTGACGAAGAAAATTTAGATGAAGAAAAAAGAGAAGACGACATTCCTGCTGATGATGAAGATGGGGAAGGCGAGGTAAAGTCCGGCGTATCTCCTAAGAAAAAAATAATTCTTATCGCTATTCCTTTGCTTATATTATTGCTTGGGCTTGGCGGTATGTACATGCTTGGTCCTATTGGCGGCGATACTGAAGAAAAATCAGAAGAAGTTGTTGAAGGAGCAGAAGAGCAAGCTAATGCCGATGGCGAAAAACCAGAAGAAACAACTAAAGGCGATGATGTGGCAGAAGGAGAAGAAGGCGCGGCAAAACCAGACATTCCTCCTAAAGATATATACTATGACTTGCCTGACATTTTGGTTAATATAAATTCTGGCGGAAAAAAGCAAGTTTATTTAAAAGTTCTTGTTACTTTAGCTTTACCTGATGCAGACGCAGCTACTAGAGTTGAAAACGAAATGCCTAAAATTCTTGATGGATTTCAAATTTATTTACGTGAACTTACCATTGATGAAATTCAAGGTTCTGCTGGGATGTTCAGACTTAAAGAAGAGCTTGTTGAAAGAATCAATCGTTTGATTTCTCCATCAAGAATAAGTGATGTATTATTTAAAGAAATGTTAATTCAATAAATGAAAGATAATATATAATAATGTCAGATGAAGAAAATGATGGTTTAGTTGATCAAGATGCAATGGCTGCCGAATGGGCTGCCATGCTTGGCGATGATGATGGCGATGGCGATGCGGATAGCGCCTCCCTTGATTCATTAGTTCCCGGTCAATCCGCAACCCGTATTTTAAACCAAGATGAAATTGACAGTCTTCTTGGTTTTACAGATGATACTGAGAGCGAAATTGACAAATCAGGAATGAAGGCTATTTTAAATTCCTCTATGGTTTCATATGAACGTCTTCCTATGTTGGAGATTGTTTTTGACCGTTTGGTTCGTATGATGTCTACTTCGCTTAGGAATTTCACCCAAGATAATGTTGAGGTTTCGCTAGATAGTATTCTGTCTCTTAGATTTGCTGATTACTTGAACTCTATTCCTCTTCCTGCTATGCTTGCTGTATTTAAAGCAGAAGAATGGGATAACTATGGCTTGATGACCATTGATTCATCTTTAATATATTCTACTGTTGACGTATTATTGGGTGGAAGACGCGGAACAGCAGCTATGAGAGTTGAAGGCAGACCTTATACAACCATTGAAAGAACTTTGGTTGAAAGGCTTATCCATGTAATTCTTTCTGACTTATCTGCTGCTTTTGATCCGTTGTCCCCTGTTACTTTCCGTTATGACAGACTTGAAACAAATCCAAGATTTGCAACTATTTCTCGTCCTTCTAATGCTGCTATTGTTGCCAAGCTTCGAATCGATATGGAAGATCGGGGTGGCAGACTAGAGCTTCTTATCCCTTATGCCACTTTGGAGCCTGTGCGTGAACTATTACTACAAATGTTTATGGGTGAAAAATTCGGTCGTGACTCTATTTGGGAAACCCACTTAGCGGAAGAATTATGGCTGACTGAGGTCGATATAAGTGCTATTTTAGACAGACAAGAAATGCCTCTTGATAAAGTTTTAAACTGGCAGGTTGGATCGCAACTTATGCTCAACACTTCTCCTGATTCAAATATTGAACTTGTATGTGGTGATTTTCCTATGTTTAAAGGTGCTATGGGCAGAAAAGGCAATAATGTTGCAGTACAAATTAATGATAAAATTAGAAGACCAAAGGGGTAATAATTAAAATGAAAATTGATTTAATTTTTGACATTCTAATTATATGTTTATTGTTTCCAACTATTATTTATGCTGTTATTCTTAACCATAGACTTAAAAGTTTACGCTCTAATCAAGAAGATTTTGCAAAATTAATTCTAGCGTTTAACGACGCTACGACCAGAGCAGAATCGGGTACTATAAAACTTCGCCAGCTTGCTGAGCATGCTGGAAGTGAACTTAAAGGTCAAGTTGATACAGCAAAAGTATTAAGAGAAGATCTTGCATACTTTTTAGAAAAAGCTGAGAGTGTCTCTTCAAAACTAGAAACATCTATTCGTCAAGGTCAGGCCGAGATTCAAAATATTGAAACACGAAAAAGAGCACCTATATTTATGGATGAAATTGCTGAAATAAGACCTATGCCAAAAAAAGAAATGACAGCTCCTCGCAAAAAAATTAAAACATATGCTGATGAGGATGACTTTCTTGATCTTGATGAAAATAGATCAGAGGCTGAAAGAGAACTTTTAAAAGCGTTGCAAGCTATCGGATAATAAAGGTTTATAAATATGAAACAAACAAATAAATCTCATTTTCGCCTTTTGCCTATTATAATATTCTTATGCGCAATTATTTTTTCACTTAAAATAGAAAGTTTATTCGAAAAAAGCTCTTCAGAAACTACTAAGAAGGAATTATCTTTTCTTGCGTTGCCTAGTGCGCAAGCACAAGATCCAAGCCCTATAAGTGATGAAAAGCCAGAAGAACGCGCGCCAAATATTTCAACAACCCCTCCTGAAATATCTATGGATGCAGGAAACCTAGTATCTGCTGTAACAAGTAGCACTGAAGATGAAAAATATACTGAAAGCGAACTTGCTATTTTACAAGATTTAGCCGCAAGAAGAAATGAAATCGAAGAAAAATCAAAAGAATTAGAATTAAAAATAGCTATGCTTAATGCTGCTGAAATGCAAATTGATAAAAAAGTTCTTAAACTAAAAGAACTTGAAACATCTATTCAAACGCTTGTTGATGAATATGATGAAAATGAAAAATCGCAACTGACTAGTTTGGTTACTATATATTCAAATATGAAACCAAAAGATGCAGCTAGAATTTTTAATGATTTAGACATGGAAATTCTTATAAAACTATTCTCGCAGATGAAAGAATCAAAAGCTGCTACTATTTTATCTGCTATGGATGTTACAAAGGCAAACGCCTTAACCATTGAATTAGCTAATAAAACCAGACCAGATTTTATAAAAAAGGACTAAAATGAAAATATTTTTGTTTCGAGTGTTGTTTTTTTAAAATAAATCTTGTAGAATGTTTAAAATTTATAAAAAAATATAGTAAGGAGATTTTTTATGGCTGTTGATAAAACTATGAGAGTGTTAGTAGTTGATGACTATAATACTATGAGAAGAATCATAGGGAACCTGTTGAAACAGTTGGGTTTTGAAAACATTGATGAGGCTGCTGATGGTACAGAAGCACTTAAAGTTCTTGAAGAAAGTGGGCCTCATGGTTTGATTATTTCAGATTGGAATATGGAACCTATGACTGGGCTTGAACTTCTTAAAGAAGTTAGAGCTCATGCACAATTCAAAAAAACTCCTTTCATCATGGTTACAGCAGAAAGTAAGTCTGAAAACGTAATCGCAGCAAAAGAGGCTGGGGTTTCAAACTATATCGTTAAACCTTTTAACGCTGGAACTTTGAAATCTAAAATGATGAGTGTATTAGGCGAATTTGAATAAGATATTTGCTTGTAAAAAATCACAAAAGTGTTTATTATAATCCAAGAAACAATAAGGAGTTTATCTTGAATCGTTCTTGGATTATTTTTTTGTGCTTTATATTTAGTGTTTTTGTTCCCACAAAATCAAGCTTTTCTGCGCAAATGAACATAAATGCAAGTTTACTTGGCGACATGGCACGGGTTGAATTTTCTATGCAAGGTATTAATAATAATGTTACTTTGCAGCAAACAGATAAAACTATTATAATAAACTTCAACCAACAAATTAATGCTGACCCTTCTATTTTACTGAACCTTGCTCCTGGTTATATAACTGATGCAGTATTAAGTAAAGACCTATCTTCTATTATAATTTCTACGGCCAAACCTTATCCGCTCAATAATTTATTATTACGTAATAACTTTTTCCTTGAATTGGTCGGCACTCCTAGTACAAATCTAAAAAATATAAAACCTGATGCTGATATAAATCCTGAAATGGATTTCTTTCAATTGCAAAAAAATAATCAAAATTTAGAAAATCTTCCTACTGTTAATGAAAGAGTATATATAAGAAAAGAATTTTTAGAACCTCAACCTGTACTTGATCTTGGTATTAATAGCGAAAAGAATAAAACCGTATTCAATTTTAACTGGGATAAAAAAGTTGATTTTAAACTATCTGATAACAAAAATGGGCTTAACTTATCATTTGATGCAAACGTAGATATTGATAATAATGATGTAAAAAGCCTGCTTGTGAGCGAATTAAAACAATTCAACGCGAAAAATAATGAAAATAAATTATCCATTTTTATTCCTATCCCTAAAAATTATATGTCATCTATTATTGAACAAGGTAATAATGTTTCGGTTATTTTAGATAAGAAACAAATCCCTGTAAAAGCTGCTGTAAAAAAAGCAGTTGTTGCCACGAAAAAGTCTACTGCTAAAAAATCTGATGTTACTGTAAAAGCACAAGTTGAGAAAGTAGCTACCACTAAAACAACAAAAACTTCTAATAAAACGGCCATTGAAACATCTTCTGGTTCCGATACAAAAACTGAAAATACTAAAAAAATAGAAAAAGTAGTTACGGAATCTAAAACAAATGAAGTAGCAAAAACAACTGAAATTGCTGATATTCCTCCTGTCACTCATGAAAAAATTCATATATCAGATAACCTACCAATCACTGCTGATGATGCCGAAGTTATGACTATTGGCTCTCGTACTGAAACTATTGACGAAGACGATGATTCAAGATCGTTTAGCCTCAGCTTCCCATGGAGTAGGGATACTGCTGCTGCGCTATTTGAAAAACAAGGATATTGGTGGATTGTTTTTGATAGAAAAGCTGAGATTGATTTCTCTTTACTTAAAAGACTTGGCGGTGACGTAGTTCATGAAATAGTTCAACTGCCTAATAACTCTGCGACAGTTATAAGAATGATTATTGACGCAGGATACAATCCAACAGTTCGTAAAGAAGGATTGTTGTGGATTATGGATATCGTTGGAAGAGAGACTGGACCTACTATCAACCTCGACGTTCAACCTATAAAAGATAGAGTAAATAACAGATTATTTATTGCAAGTAATAAAGTAGGTGTTATTCAAAGAATTTCCGATCCTTTGTTTGGTGATTCTTTTACTGTTGTTCCTGTTTACGGTCTTGGTTGGGGTATTGCTAAGGAACATAGTTATCCAAATCTTGTTTTGCCGAAAACTATTCAAGGGGTTGTTATTGAACCTATTTCATCAGACATTATAGTAAAAACAAATAACAGTGGAATTGAAATTTCAAAAGTTTCTGGTGGCTTGTCGCTGTCATCTGATGCAATGGTTATGGCAGAAGAAGATATTAATTATACTATGGAAGCATTAGACAGGCTTTTTGATTTAAAAGCGTTTGAAAAAGAAACTTATGACGAATTCCATGAATTATTACCTAACTTCTTAGCCAGAAGCACTGTTGGATCAAATAAACAACGTAATTTACAAAGGCTTAATCTTGCGAAATTCTATCTTGCAAACGGTTTCACAGCAGAAGCTTTATCAATCTTGAAACTAGTGGAAAGTGATGATTATGATTTATCGCAAACCCCTACTTTCCTTGCTATTCGTGGTATGGCAAATGTATTATTTAACCGCCCAGATAAAGCTATTGAAAACCTTAATCGTGAAGATTTTGATGATAGTGATATGGCGAAAGTGTGGCTTGCAGCTGCTTATGCTCAAAAAGATAATTTCAGCCCAGCCCAATTTAACGTGTTTAAAAAATATCAAAAAGCTATTTCTCTGCTGCCTTATGATACTCGTGCCGAAATAGCGCTCCTTGCAGCAGAAACTGCGTATTCTCAACAAGATGATGCAACTATGGATTCATTTTTAGAGATGCTTACTCCTGAAAAAAATAATCCATATCAACAAGCCGCTTACGATTACTATAAAGGTATAAATTTAGAAGCTCTTGCAGCGTTCAAAGAGGCTGGCGAACACCTTACAAAAGCAAAAGATAGCCCTTCTCAATTATATCATGCATTGGGTTCTGTTGCTTTGGCTAAACTTGCATTTAAATTGGATATGATTGACATTAATGAACTCGCTAGAAGGCTGGAAAGACATCGTTATGCGTGGCGTGGTGATGATATTGAATATAACACTATGCTTGACTTAGTTAATATCTACATGGAAAATGAAAAGTATCCAGAAGCGTTAAGGAAAATGCGAGAAATTATAAAAGCATTCCCTAAACATAAGAAAACAGCTGAAATTAAAAATTTAGCAATAAAAACTTTTGAAGATTTATATTTTAATGATAAGTCTTCTAAAATAGATCCAGTTACTGCAATTGCACTGTTTAACGAATTTACAGATTTAATTCCAAATAATAATACTGGCAATGAAATGATTAAAAAGCTGGCAGATAGAATGGTCAGCGTGGATTTATTAAACAATGCTGCTAAATTATTGCAAAACCAAATGGACAATCCACTATTGATGGGTAAACAGCGCAGCGAAATTGGAACTAGACTTGCATTAATTTATTTACTTGAAAATCAATCGGAAAATGCGATTAGCGCTCTTGATGAAAGTATATTCTTCCCTATTTCTGGAACGCTTGATGATCACAGAACTATTATAAGGGCAAAGGCTCTTGCTAATATGGGGCAAGTTGATGAAGCAATTAAGCTGCTTGAAATTGACAACTCCCCTAACTCTCAAAAACTTAAAATAGATATTTATTGGGCGAAAAAAGACTGGGAGAAAGTTTCAGACGCTATTAAACCTTTAATTAAAAAACCTATGATTGGAAAACCTATTTCAAACGAACAAGCTCAACTATTAATAGCTTGGGCAACGGCTATGAGATTGGGTGGTAATGAAACAGGTCTTAATAGACTTAGAGAAAATTTCATAACCTATATGAAAGATACTTCTTTCTATGAACCGTTTAATATAATTACGTCTTCTAGTTTTGAAGCTATCGATGTCAATAATCTTACAAAAGAAATTAAATCTGCTGAAAACTTTGCATCTTTTTTGAATGGATATACAAAAGATCTCAAAGATAACAACCTCAGCGATATTGTGAAATAATATGAATAACGATCAAATAACAAAACTTGAAAAAGTAGCAAATCATTTAGAAGCAGCAAAAATAGCCGAGTATGTAGAGCTTTCGCAAAAGCCATGGCGTTTATTTTATATGGGTTTTTTATATGGAATGGCTAGGGGATTAGGCTTTACCGTTGGAACAGCAATTGTTCTTGCATTAGCGTATAAAATCCTTAGCGAAATAATCGCACTGAACATACCGTACTTAACAGAAACTCTTACTAATCTAGTTTCTTTCATAAAAGATGTTAATTAATTATTTTACCTAAAACGGTCAGGGCACGCCTTTGTTGAATGAGTTGACTAAGCTGCCGGTTAATAGATACCAGCCATCAATCATTACAAAAAATATCAACTTAAATGGCATCGCAAGCATTGTAGGCGGTAACATCATCATACCCATGCTCATCAGTACAGATGCAACAATCATATCAATAATAATGAATGGTAAATATATCAAAAAGCCTATTTCGAATGCACGTCTAAGTTCGCTGATCATAAACGCAGGTAATAAAGCGCTAAGAGGAACTTCTTCTGGTTTTTCTATTTTTAAATCTTCATGCATATCCACAAATAATTGCAAATCTTTTTGACGCACATTTTCAAGCATAAACTTTTTAAAAGGCTGAACAGCACGTTCTATACCTTCCATTGTTTCAATTTTTTCTTGGGTTATTGGGACAATACCGTCATTCCACGATTTTTCAAACGTAGGAGCCATAATAAATGCGGTCATAAATAACGCCAGCGACAACATAACCATATTCGGCGGTGTTTGACCTGTTGCCAATGCTTGACGAACTATTGAAAAAACAATAATTATCCTTGTAAAGGATGTAGCCATAACCAAAATACTAGGAGCAACAGATAAAACGGTTACAACAAGAATTATTTCAATCATATTTCCGGTTACAGAACCAGACGCGTCATTTCCTAAATCAATAGAGATGTTTTGGGCAAATGCAGGAAATGCCATTAAAACAAACATCAAAGCAAGAGTTAATTTTTTAATCATTTTTTTCTCGCTTTCTATTATTATAATGTCTTTTTGATGGAGTTTGCGAATCGCTTTTATAACCAGATCTATCGATTACTTGGGCCGATTGCCCAGATATTAAAATCAAATATTCACGATCGTCTTTTTGCATTAAAACCACCTTTGTTTTAACATCAAGAGTTTTTGAAGCCAAAACTTTTAAACGGCTGTTTATACCAGATACACTGCCATTTAGTCCGTATCTTTTAGCAAGATAAGCGCATAGGAATATCAAACCAATGACAAAGCAAAGTCCAAGCATACTATGAAGATAAAGTTCCATACCCATTTTATAAAATCTCTTGTTGTTTAATTATTGAAGCTGATTTTATCATGTTAATCAAATAAGGCAATTTTTTTATTAAAAAAACACTGATGAATAATCAAAAGTGTTTTTTAAATTAGGCTTATGTTTAATTTTTTTTATTTTTCGTGTGATTTTTCTTTTTTAATAAAAGATAATATATCAACTTTATCTTTTGATAAAATTGTTTCATCTATGTGGTTTTCTTTCACATAATTTAAAACTTCCCTAACTTCCCTAGGGTGCATTGCTTTGATTTCGCCTGCAACCATTTGTTGCCATTTATTATATAATTCCTTATCCATTTACCGCTCCTTTTAGATGGTTTATGATATTTAATGTATTATCCTTTTTATCGACATCTGATTTATTAGAAAACTCTATTTTGTTTTTTGTTTTTGCCTCTGCTTTTTCGGCTTTTTTTCTTGCAGCTTCTTTGGTTTCAACTTCAACCTTTTTTTGTAACCAAAAGGCAGCATCTTCATCGCCTTTTATTCTGCCTTCATAAAGCATATCAAGAGTGTACTTTAGCTCTTCAAGTTTTTTTTCTGATGGCTCTTTTTGCATTTCTTTTCTGGCTGTACTGAACTCAGTTGATACTGCCCATAATTCACTAGATGTAAATGTGCTGCATAATTCGCACGCACGATTTTCATCCATATCATAATCTTTAAATAATTTAACAGCCTTTGCTATTTCTTGTTGATTCGGATATATGTTATTGCTGCCTTTTACAGCTATAACAGAATCGGTTTCAATTCCATTTTTCTTCAAAAAATTTTTGAATGCATTTAATGAAGCACCAGTTGTTAAAATATCTTCCACAAGGACTATTTTACAATCTTTACTTGCTATTTTTAACGCTGAAAAAGTGTCATTATCCCCTATTTCATATAATCTTGATGCATATGGTCTTAACGCCTTTGTTACATCTTTCATCGCAATAGAGTGCAAAGTATCTATGAAATTATCAGATTCCAAAGTATTTGTGTTACAGCCTTTTGCGTTAAGCTTTTCTTTTAAAACATTACCTAGTTGTACTGGTATTGTGTTGGTTTTGCTTGTGCTTGGAACGCTTAATAATATTACGTTATCATCTTTATATTTATCGGCAAGCGGCGCTATAAAATCGTCAGTTATATACTTTCTTATTAACCTTTCTCCTGCTGCGTCGTCTTTCTTTTTGCCTTTTACAAAGTCGACATCTACAAGCAGGTCGTCAGTATTTTTTTTATCTACAACTGTGAAAATATTATCCGATGATATCGGAGAAAAATATTTATCAATCGCTTCTTTTATTTCTTTTGCTATTGGTTTCATAATTATTAATATACTCGCTTTTCATTAAAAAGTCAATGCTTTTTTGCCTTGTTTTTTGACAAATTAAATGGTTAGTGTTTTATGGATTTTTTGGGCGAATGCATTTTCCGGTTGCTCTTTTAACCATAAATCAGCCAATTTTTTTGCATTTACTTTATCGATTTCAATGTAGTCTGAAATTGCTTCAAAAAGACCTTTGTCTAGATTTGGAATATCCTTTTTCATCGATAAAACATTAAAATACATTCCCAAGGCTTCATCTAAATCACCTTGTTCATGCAAGATGAAAGCAAAATTTAATAATACTTCTGGGATATTTGGGTTTATTTCAATAACTTTGCGATAATTTTCAATTGCTTCTAATAAAAGTCCTTGTTTGTGAGCAATAATACCTAAATTTATTAAAACATCTATATTATTTTTATCCCATTCCAATGCATTTTTAAGGACTTCTTTAGCCTTTTTTAAATCGCCCCGACGAACATATATTTCTGAGATTAGAATTGTGGCTGGAATATAATTATTATGCTCATTTAAAATCTGATTATATGTTTCAAAAGCTTTTTCCTCTTCGCCTTTTAAATCATATAAAACACCCAGCAACTCTTTCATTTTTGGGTGAGGATATTCTGACACAGCAGCTTCAATCGCTATAAATGCACTTTCATAATCTTTTTCTTGTTTGTGAATTTGCGCAGTTTGATACAGAACGAAAGGGTTTTTAGGAGACACTTCTAATGCCTTTTTCAATATATTTAAAGCTTTTTTAACATCTTCTGTTTCAAGCGAGGCAAGACCTAACAATGCTTGATAGCAATTTTCATCGATTGAAAGTGCTTTTTCATATGCTTTTTTTGCCTGAGACAGTTCATTCAGCGATTGCAAACATACCCCTTTGCCATAATAACATGCTATTTCACTAGGGTTTATTTCAATAATTTTTTCATAATAATCAAGCGCCTCACTATGTTTTCCCCAGGCTTCTAAAGTTTGGGCTAAGTTCAGCAATATTTCAGGATTATTTTTATCTGTTGAAAGTATATCATAAAAAATTTCAGCAGATTGCTCATAAAATTCTTTTTCATAAGCAATTAATCCTAGCATCTTTTTTATCTGAGGCTCTTCTGGCATTGATTGCAACAGCTCTCTTGCTAAGCTTTCTGCTTTGTCTAGCTCTCCTTCTCTATAAAAATTTATCGCATTTTCAAAGATTATTTGATATGACATTTTTCCTCATAATATATACTTATTGATAGATTTACAACTTATTGTATTGGTGATAAAGTATTTTTATGAGTAGCTAGAATTTTTAAAGATAACAACCCCACATTTAAACTCGATTTCTAGCTACTCATCCCTCAAACAATCTAGTAATTATCCAAAAAACTTCTCAATTTTCTAGAACGACTAGGATGTTTTAATTTTCTTAGAGCTTTTGCCTCGATTTGACGGATACGTTCTCTGGTTACTGAAAACTGCTGACCAACCTCTTCTAATGTATGGTCGGTATTCATACCAATACCAAAACGCATCCTTAAAACGCGTTCTTCTCTTGGTGTTAAACTAGACAATACCATTGTACAAGTAGCACGCAAGTTTGCTTGGATTGCTGCATCAAGCGGTTGAACAGAGTTTTTATCCTCGATAAAATCGCCTAGATGTGAATCTTCTTCATCACCTACTGGTGTTTCCAAACTTATCGGCTCTTTTGCTATTTTCATAACTTTTTTAATTTTATCAACTGACATATTTAAACGCACTGCCAATTCTTCTGGAATAGGTTCTTTACCTGTTTCATGCATCATTTGACGTGAAGTACGCACCAATTTGTTAATCGTTTCAATCATATGAACCGGAATACGAATCGTTCTTGCTTGGTCTGCTATCGACCTTGTAATTGCCTGTCTTATCCACCAAGTTGCATAGGTTGAAAACTTGTAACCACGACGATATTCAAACTTATCCACTGCTTTCATCAAACCTATATTACCTTCTTGAATTAAATCCAAAAATTGCAAACCACGGTTCATATATTTTTTGGCAATAGAAATAACCAACCTAAGGTTTGCTTCTATCATCTCACGTTTTGCTTTTGTTACTTCTTGTTCACCCTTTTTAACCATCATAACAATACGACGATATTCTGACAATGGCATACCTACTTCTTGGACTGTATCTGAAATTTCGCCATGAATTTCATCAATTTCGTTTTTATGTAAATCTAAAAACTTTTTCCATTTTTTATCAGATGATTTTTCAATTAATTGAATCCATCTTATGCCTTTTTCGCCTTGGCCATATTTTGATAAAAATTCATCCCTTGAAATTCTTACATCAAGAGCAAGACGCAACAACCTACCTTCTAACATCAATATTTTTTTGTTATAAACGTTAAGTTGATCAACGAGCTCTTCTATCCTTCTAGGGTTTAGTTGGATTTTTTCCAACAACAATACAAGTTCTCTTTTAATTTCGTTGTATTTTTTCCTAACCGAATCAGAAGGAATTTCACCTTCTATTATCAAATTAAGTCTGTTATCACGAGCTTTTTTAAATTTTTTGTATACTTGACTTATCGCATCAAACATTTCCAAAACTTGAGGCATCAAAGATGTTTCCATTTGAAGCAATGAAACAGCAGGAGAATCATCATCTTCCTCTTCTTCATCTTCTTCTGGCTCTTTATCTAGGGCTGGATCGTCGTAATCACCAAAATCATCGCCTGAAATTAAATCGTCATCATCTTCGTCATCTGAATTTTGACCATCGACTACTTCTTTTTTCTTTTTCTTTGCTAGTTTTGTTTTGCCTTCTGACTTTACACTTTTTGCAAAATCTGCTTCATCATATGTAGCATCAAGATCGATAATATCACGTAACAACATTTCGCCGGCAAGTAATGCTGTATGCCAACGATTTATTGCACGCATGGTCAATGAACTTTCACAAAGACCACTGATAAGTAAATCTTTGCCGGCTTCCATCCTTTTTGCAATTGCGATTTCGCCTTCACGAGAAAGTAATTCTACTGCGCCCATTTCACGTAAATACAAACGAACAGGGTCATCCGTTTTACCAGATATACCAACGTCTTCTACGGTTAGTTCGCCATCCATTACTTCACCGTCTTCGCCTTCTGTTCCTTCTTTGCGGTTTTTTCCCTTGCGAGGAGTGCTTTGAGAAATTTGAATTCCCAAATCAGAAATAACTTTCATAGCCTCTTCAATTAATTCAGGAGCGCGTTTTTGAGCAGGAATAGATTTATTTATTTCATCAATTGTTATTTTACCTTCTGATTTTGCTCTGTCAATTGCACGCCTTAAACCAAGTGGTAATTTTATTTCTAGAACTTCTGGCTCAGCTATAACAACTTTTACTTCGGATTTTTTACTTTTTTCTGCTTTTACTTTTTCTACTTTTGCTTTTTTATCTTCTGTTTTTTTTGTAATTTTATTAGAAGTTTCTTTTTTCATAACCTTCTTAATTTCTTCTGTTTTTTTTATTGCCTTTTTAGCCGGAACAGGCTTTTTTGCCGCCGCTTTTTTGGGAGCGTCTTTTTTAGCCACCACAGCTTTTTTTGATGGTAGTTTTTTAGAAGTCGGTTTTGATTTTGATGCTGGTGCTGATTTTTTCGTAGTATTTTGCGATTTTTTTGCAATTTTCGCAGAAGAAGTTTTAGCCATATTTTTTCCCTGATTAATGTTGAAATAAAAGACTCGGTAAACTTTGCTTTAATACTATAAAAAAGCGAATTTGTCAAGAAAAAGCATTGAAAAAAGTGTTTTTAAATCAAATTTATTATGCTATAAAGGCTTATTATATTTTCGAAGAGGCTTTTAATGACAAAAGTAATCAACTTTTTTGGTGGTCCAGGCATAGGAAAATCAACGATAGCAGCAAAAATTTATGCTGAATTAAGTTCTATGGGATATTTATGCGAAATAGTTAACGAATTTGCAAAAGAACTTGCATGGGCAGGCCGAATCGATGATTTAAAGGACCAACTTTACGTTTTTGGAGAGCAAAACCACAGACAAAATATATTAATTGGCAAGGCTGATTTTGTTATAGTAGATGGATCTATCTTGCTTAGTGGATATTATAACAAACACTATAAAAGCGATAAATATTTAGATACATATTTTGATGAATTTATCATACAAATCTTTAATAAATACGATAACATCAATTACCTTATAACGCGTGATGATTCAGATGAATACAAAGAACACGGCAGAGTTCAAACAGAAGAAGCAGCCAAAAAAGTTGATGTCGAGATGAAAAATTATCTTGATGAATCTCGCATTAATTATAAAGAAATTTCTAGAAATGACACGTCGTCAATCATTAACGACATCATTAAAAATAAATAGTTCATATTTTAAATTCTAACTAAATGCACTTCCGTTAAAGGTTTATTACCTTGAACTTGCGCCACATATTTGCGAATCGCCATTTTTACTTGTTCTTTGATTGTAAAATCGTTATTTCTCTCTAACCCTTGCAATCCACCGATTACTTCTTTTACCTTTTCTTTGATTACAGTTATCTCTTCGCTTTCTTCATCATAAAGTCCAATGCTGGAAATTTGTGGCTCACCCAACAATTCAGCATCTTTATTAATTACTATTGTTGCAACGATACTACCGCTATAGATAATTTTTTTACGACTTTTAAGGACGCTCGAATCCATACGGATTATGCGTTTTCCGTCTATTGCCAATATTCCAGTTTCAATCGAAGATAGGGTTTTGACATCTTCATTGCTGATTAAAACCATATCACCGTCTTTTATTTCTAATGATTTTTCACAACCACATTCAAGAGCGAATTTTGCATGCTCTTCCAAATGAACAGGCTCTCCGTGAACTGGGATAACATATTTAGGCTTCACAAGTTCATACATTTTTGCCATATCGCCTCTTGCTGGGTGGCCTGATACGTGAATTTCTGGAATATCCGTATTGCTTATAACTTCTGCACCCAATATTGATAAACGATTTTGAACCAATGACACTTCGGTTTCATTACCTGGAATTACTCTTGCTGAAAAAATAACTACATCTCCTTTTCCAACACGTACGAATCGATTATCATTTTTTGCGATGCTATGCATTGCCGACCTACGTTCCCCTTGCGAACCTGTACAAACATATACCAATTCACTTTTATCATATTCTGCTGCTTCTTGTTCCGATAAGAAGTCATCAATATCTATTAAGTATCCACTTGCCCTTGCTGCTCCGTCTGCACGCCATAGCGATCTGCCCACCAAACAAACTTTACGATTGTTTTTGGCCGCCGCAATTGCAATACTTTCCAATCTTGCAATGTTAGAAGCAAAACATCCAACTAATATACCTTTATTATACTTTGCAAATAAATCTATTAAAGTTTCTCTTACCGTCATTTCAGATTTTGAAAAACCTTCAGTGAACACACTTGTTGAATCGCCTATTACAGCTGTTATTCCTGATTTACCAAAATTTTCAAAAGTTTCATAATTAGGTTTTAATTCAATATCTTTGTTGTTATCAAATTTCCAATCTCCTGTGTGGATTACTTTTGTTTCGCCTGCTTTTATCATCAAGGTATGAGCTTCTGGAATCGAATGATTCATCGCAACAAAAGAAATCTCAAAAGGCGATATAGAAATAGTTGTGTCAGGCGAAATTGTGTTTATTTCCACCCTGCCCAACAATCCCGCTTCATCAAGACGAGATGAAAGCATTTCTTTTGCAAATTCGCTCATGTATAAAGGGCAACGAAGCTTAGACCATAAATGAGAAATTGCACCAACGTGATCTTCATGCGCGTGAGTGATTACAATGCCCAACAAATCTTTTGCAAATGGCTCTATAAAATCAATAGAAGGCAACAAAATATCAATACCAGGGATGCTATCATCAGCAAAACCAATGCCCAAGTCTACCATCAACCATTTACCTTTATGATGATAAAGATAACAGTTAAGACCTATTTCACCAACACCTCCTAATGGAAGAAAAATCAGTTTATTATTATATTGTTCCAATAATTTTGCTATATCATTATTCATAAGTAAAATACATCCCCTGCCATTATTTGTTTTGTTTCTTTGCCTGTATCCAGCAATAAAGCACCTTGTTCCGATATGCCTTTAAAAATTCCAACCATTTTTTCATTGATTGTTGTTACTTCTATTTGCGAATCCAAATTGTGAGCGTAATTTAACCATTTTTCGCGAATTAAAGCAAATCCTTTATCATTTAATATTTTAATATTGGATGATAAATTATTGGATAAAACTTCTAAAAGTTGCTGAGGAGATATCTCTATCCCATAATCGCTAAGCGAACATGTTTCATATTTTGAATTTAAAAATGACGATATTATATTTATTCCTATACCTATTATCAACGCACTTTCGCAAACTTCCAGCAATATTCCTGAAGATTTTTTTCCATCAATCAAAACATCATTTGGCCATTTGCAACTAGTCCCTTTTTTTAATCCTAATTCAAAAAAAGAATCGAGAACCGACAATGCCGAGACAAAAGAATAGCAACTAGGGTTTTTATTTTCAACCACAAAAGAACAATAAAGATTTCCTTTTGGACTGTGCCATTTTCTGTCATATCTTCCTTTACCAGATGACTGACTATCCGCATAAATGACAGAATTATAAGATATTTCAGATTTCAACACAAGTTCTTTTGCCAATTCATTTGTGCTAGGAATATCGTCAAAATGCAACAGTTTCCAGTCACCCATTAAATTACGGCCTCTTTAACAAAAAACAAAATATGTGATAACAGAAACCCAAAAAAGCAAACAAATAAAAGACAGATAAGAATAACTAGCTTTAACGATGAGTTTACGTCTGACAACAACACTTCACCTTTTTCAAAAAACAAAATTTTCGCCATTTTAGCTATTAAAATAAAGCCTATCATGCTTGTAAAAATTGCAAAAATTGCTTGAAAATAATATCCATTTAAAAATGCATCTGATAATATAGAAAACCGCGCAAAAAAGCCGCCAAACGGAGGAAACCCGAGCAAAGAAAGCATAAATATCAACAAAACCACCATTCTTAAAGGATACACCTTTCCTAAGCCTGATAAACTTTTTATATCGGTTAATAAGTTATTTCCATTTCTAAATGAACAAATAACAGCTATAAAACCAAACATAGCAAAAGAATATGCCATTAAATAAACAACCAAATGGCGATAAGATTCTTCAAACCCAGCGGTTGTAATAGGAATTAATGCATAACCTGTATTCATTATAACCAAATATGCTATCAACTTTTTTAAATTAGTTTGTGATAATGAGCCAAAAGCTCCTATTATCATACTTATTATTGAGATAAACAAGAATATATCATCAAAAAATTCCAGAGTTCTTAATTTAAATATTAACAACAATAAAACTATTTGAACTGTTATTGCGTAAACAGAAATTAAAGGCAAAAGTATTCCATCGTATAGCCTTATTAGCCAAAAATGGAAAGGAACAACAGCAAGCTTTATCAAAAATCCACATATTATTAATCCTATCCCAAGAGCAACCCCCATATTAGAAAGACTTCTTATTTCAGAAAATTCTAATGAAGCGCTGTACCCATAAACCAACGAAATTCCAAAAACAATAATGGCCGAAGAGCAAAGTCCCATTAAGATAGAATGGGTTACAGATTTAATAGACGAGGGATTATATTTATCATATCCTATTAAACAGTATAAACTAAGCGAAAATAATTCCAATCCAAGATAACACTCTATTAAATTTTGTGATTTTATTGCGATGCCTGCACCTATTATTGTAAATATTAAAAATACAGGCCTTTGATAACTTTGCTGAACTTGATAAGATGCATACGCTTTTAACAATATCATCGAAAACATCGAAGTTAATATTAACATTAAATTTATTATGTTTAACACATCACTGTACCCTACACGAAGATAGCTACCGTAGAGGATTGCAATTAAAACACCCAATGTTGCTAGCAAAACATTTATTATGTATTCTGTATTTTTTTTAGCGATTGCCCCCATTCCCAACAAAGATATGGATACAACTCCTAATATAACTTCAACCGCATATGGAACAAGAAAATTTAATAACATTACATTTTTTCCGACAATAAAATTGTTTTATTTAAAATATCGCCAACCATCCAAGGACAAAAACCAAGCACTAATATCATAATGCTTACAACCGTTAAAAAAGAGTTTTCATACATTGTAAGAGGCAAAAATTCTTTACCTTCTTCAATGTTTTTTGGCTCCATAAAAAATATTTTTTTATAGATGTTTAACATTGAAACCAATAATATAAAAGTCGCAATGATTAATAAAAATAATATTATTTTTGATTGAAAAAACAATCCAACCATTATCGACCATTTTCCTATAAATCCGACTGTTCCTGGTGACCCTATTACATTTAAAATTAACACAAAAAACATAACCGCCAACATCGGAGCAAAAGAATAAATCCCACCTATTGATTTTATTTTATAACTATAACCTCTTTTATGCAAAACTTCAGCAAAAAAACAAAATCCAGCCATTCCTAAAACTTGTGCAATTATCATTGATACAACCCCTATTATTCCAAAATCTGATAAGGACAATAACCCCAATAACGACACACTTGCAAAAATTATTGCAATGTATGAAATTATTTTTTTGAAATCATTTTCTATCGACAATAAAAAACTTATATAAATTAGATTAAAAAGGACAAAATATATTGCTATAGGAGCTAACTCTGCTGACATTTCAGGCATAGGAGATATTATCATTCTTGATATTGCGTAAACCGGCAACACTATCACAATTCCAGATATCACCATAGACACAGAGTTTAAACAATAATAATTTACAATAGATAACCATCTGTGAAACGGGAAAAAAGACATTTTTAATAAAAAACCCATGAACAGAAAAATCCATATTGTTTTTTGTTCAAGGTTTGTATATTCATCAAAATTAATATCAATTAATGTTTTGTTTTCTGGATATATATAAATAATAACCGGCAATATAAAAACAGAACCTACGATATAATAAATTAAAAATTTTGATGCTGAATATATTTTGTTCTTATCATTTCCAAAAACCCCAATTAAATAGAACAAAGATAATAAAATAATTTCAAAAAAGACGTAAAACATCAAAATATCAATACTAAGTAGAACCCCGTTTACAGCTGCTTGTAAAAATAATATAGCCGCCATATATTCTTGGGGCATTGTTTTTATATTCCAATTCAAAGTAAGGGCAATTAAGAATAAAAATGAACTTAACAACATCAATATCAATGAAAAAGCATCAACCCCTACAAGATAAAAACTTGCTTTAAAATAACTGACATCAACGCTTTCCTTCAACTGAAAGCCATTAATATCATCATCAAAAACAATTAATAAAAGAAGACTTGCAATCATAACTAACGCAGAAGAAAAGAACGCAACATTGCGTGAATTCTGAATTTTTATTTCATCACTACCTCTTATAAAAGTGATAAAAAATGCGCAAATAATCGGGAAAAATATTAAAAATGATACTATTGGAAAATTTATCATTTACATTCCTCCTCTTTTTATAAAGACATAGAAAACTATTCCAACTATTCCTAAAACCATTAGCAAAGACGATATTACAGTTACGCTTTTACCACATATATTTGAAATATTTTTAGTTTGGGAAATAAATAACTTTTCTATTCCTCCTATTATATTTTTATCAAATACAATAAATAAAATTTTTCCTATTACATTAAATGGTTTTATAAATAACAAACGGTACAATTCTTCAAAATCCTTTCTGTCGTTTATTACACGTTTTAATTTTTGTAGGCCAGATAATTTTTGTGAATAAAATGCACAAATAAAACCAGCAAATATAGAAAAAAGCCCTAGCCAAACTAAATATCCTCTATAAATAAAATCTATTACAAAAAATTGATTAACATAAAATAATGATACAAAAACAAATACCAACAACATTATAATTGCCGCTATAATAAATGGATTTTTCTCGTTTACTCTTGCTATTACAGCATCTTCTTCTTTTTGTTTTCCATGAAAAACTCTTAATAAAATTCTTGACAGGTACCCTGATGTAAAAAATTGAGCTACTAAGATCCCAAATATCACTACTATTGATATTTTAGCAGTTGTTGCAATATACAATAAAACGAAAAAAGGAATGAAAGCAATGAATGTAATAGTTAAAATCATAAAAATATAAGCAATGGGCATTTTATTGATTACTCCGCCCATTTTATTTATATCCTCTTCTGATGATAAACCTTTCACAATTGCCCCCACATCAAGATAAAGCATCGTTATATATAACCCATAAAACATCAACAATAATAATGTCATCATCGGATATCCAAGACCCAAAGTAAACATCATCATACCGATTTGTGATACAGAAGCATAAGAAACAACCCTTTTTATATTAGATTGAACACAAGCTAAGACACCCGCATAAATGTACGTTGCCAAACCTATGCATAATAAAATTTGCATCGATGGATTTATTATTTCAAATAGTAGATACATTTTAATAGCAACACAAATTCCAGAGACAATAAAAGTACAAGAATGCAAAATTGCATTAGCCGAATTAGGGGCAACAACGGCATCGGGCACCCAAACGTGAAACCCAAACCCAGCAGACCTTACCACCACTCCTATCAACATAAAGATTGTTATCATTTTTAAATCATTTGTATCTAATGATCCTATTTTATCAAAAATCAATGAAAATTCTGATGAGCCTGTCAATACGAATAACATAATAAAAGAAAACAAGAAAAACATATCGCCTATGCTATTAATAACCAACATTTTTAGCGATGCAGAACTTGATGATAGTTTTTCATTTCTTGATGAAATCATAAAATATGCAATAAAACAAAGCCCTGTCCAACCAAAATAAAGTGATACCAAATCGCTTGAAAAAATTATTATCAACATCATTGCGCTTGCCAAACATATAAATCCTATAACAGCGTTACGATTAGTATCTGATAAGAATTCCAAACTATATATTAATATTACAAAAGTAATAAACATGACTGTTGCGCCCATTATCATAGAGATAAAATCTAATTTAAAAATTATATTTAAAGGCGTATCTGAAACAAAATAAAAAGGAATTTTAAAATATAATTCTCTTGTTTCTAATAAATACAACAAATAACATTCCCAAGAAAATGCAAACGCAATGAAAACAAAAGACAAAGGAACAATCCATAAAAGTTTTGGTTTTAACTTGAAAGATAAAGCACCAAAAATAAATGGAATTAAAATTATAGCTAGTAACATTTATTCTTCCTTTTTTTCTAACTTTATATCAGCATGACTATTAAAAATAAAAGAGCTCAACAATATTTGGATAAATGCAAGAATCAAAACCAACACTGCTATTATTTGGCCTGTTTCTTGGCTTTGCTGTTTGAATGCAGAAAAATATATAAAATTTATAGCTGCACCTAATATCATTAGGTATACATAAATATTTTTCTTTATCACTTTCTGATTGCTTGTGAAAATCCCTATTAAACCTATGGAAAAAAGAAACACTGCCAATATTATCATTTTATATCCTCTTTGCTTTCTACTGTTGCTTTTTTCTCAACAGCTAATATATATATACATACAGAAGAAATTAATAATATAAAAAATAATGATAAAAAAGAAGATGGAAATTCGCTAAATAATACATTTAAATTAGAAAACTTAAAATCAACTCCTTTTTTTAAAACTGGGGTAAAATCAACAATTATACCCATAATTATGAATACGGATAAAATTAAAAATAATGATATCGTATTGTATATTTGTCGCAAACTTGCTCGCTTGTTGTTTGAATTTTTATATAACTTCGCATTGTTCGATTTATATAAAATAAAAACAGTCAAAGAGCCTAATAACAAAATAAGCGCCCCGTAAAAAGGCGCATTATTAAGCATCATTATTAATCCAACAAATATATTAATCCCTATAAATCCATAAAAGTAATAAGATATTTTTTTAGAAATTATCATGAATCCAGCCGAAAATATTATTAATCCAAAAATAAATAAAAATACAGCTGCGCTCATTTAATTCAACTTTTCCATAACTTTTACACAACTATTGCAACAAAAGAATGTTACAATAGTTATAAATTATAATGTTTCTTTTACAGACCCAGGAGCAAGTGGAATTTGTTTAACGTGTTGAACCGGAACATCGTATTCACGGATTATGTCATCGTTTTCAAATTCTACTATGATAATTTTTGCTGCTTTTGATAAATGTTCTTGAGCGTCTGGATGCACATAATCCAAAATGATTGTTTCATTGTTATTTCTATAAAATAAAGCGTGCTCTTTACCGTCATAAAGAATTCTTGAATTTTCAGGCTCGCCCTCTTTCTTTTGTAGAGCGATTAAAAGTTCACCATTATTATTTACAAGCACATCATAACGGCCTTCTTGAACTGGTTTATTTTCTGACATTATTTATTCTCCTTTTTATTTTTTAACACTTTCAACAAGTCCCTCTATACCATTTTTTATAAAAGAATTGTCTATATAAATCCTTATTTTATACTTATGACGAGAAAAAGCAACTAAAAGCTCACTTATTTCAATAGTTTTTTGAGAAAACACGAAAAATGCGCTACTTACTGCCATTCCTTGCGCTTCTTTTGGGGTTAATACAGGTATTAATATCCCACGTTCTTCAAATTCTGATTTTATATGTTTTTGCAATCTGTAATTTGATGCAATTATTAGACTGTCTTTGCTGTTTTTATCAATATCTTTTAACAATTGTTCAATAATTATTTTTTTATTGTCGAAAAATGCCAAACTTTTATAATCTCTACGTCTATAATAATAATTGAATGCCTGCTTGATTTGCCCTTTTCTTATATTGTGAATGGCCTTTACATCACTTCGGTTTCTTTGGCGGAAAATTTCTTTTAACTCTCTTGTCTCGTTTCCATTATTATGCAAAACGTCTATTACTTGTAAAAAACCATTATTTTCGGGCTTTAGTCCTATTTGGAATAAATCGCCCACCAATATCAATAAAGACTTTGACCGAATCGAGTTATCAATAATATCGTTCATCACATCAAGCGGCAAAAAACCTGCCTCGTCAATTAATATAACAGTGTTTTCAGGTGGAACAAATTCGCGTAATTCTTTAAATTTTAGATATTTTATTTTATTTCTATAGCCCAGATCAAAATGCTTTGCTAATTTTCGCACAAAAACAGCCATTTTTTTTGAAGATTGATAGTTATTGCAAGATATTATGATATTTTTTTGTTCCATCAATCCTAGCAAAGAATATATATGTATAACCTTGCTTTTTCCGGCGCCAGGAGCCCCCTCAAACACCTTTAAATCTCCATCTTTTAAAGAAGCTAAGGTCACATTTCTTAACTCTACAAGATGGCTTTTTCTTCTAAACAAAGAATACTCATCTACTAATTTTTCCGCTATATCAGACCGGAAGTCAAAGCTAGAGCTATTCCTTAATTGTATAATTTTATTTTTTAGGTCGTCATTCATGAATGTTTATTGCAAATTTCAAAAAAATCGTTATTCTTAATTTCAATTATAGCAACTTTTATTCAGGAGAACAATAGTGGAAAAAAATCGTCAACAACTTGC
This sequence comes from uncultured Lactobacillales bacterium, assembly GCA_964369365.1. Lineage (GTDB taxonomy): Bacteria > Pseudomonadota > Alphaproteobacteria > CAYJES01 > CAYJES01 > CAYJES01. The sequence goes on from CAYJES010000001.1 coordinate 94,385, forward strand.
AGACAAATTAAAGCATGAAATTGTCCATCATCTTAAATTTTCTTTAGGAAAAAGAGTTGTGGAAGCTGAACCTGAACATTTCTTTACAGCTCTTGCTATGGCTGTAAAAGATTGGTCAAACGAAAAAATGTATGACACAGCGGCTCGTCATTCATCTAAAGACCCTAAGAGAATCTACTATCTTTCTGTTGAATATCTAATCGGCAGATCCCTTGAAAACAATCTTGTAAACTTACAAATTCTTGATTTATTGGATTTAATTAAATTTGAAGATAATGACATAGCATTAAAAGATGTTATCAACTATGAATATGATCCTGCACTTGGTAATGGCGGATTGGGTAGACTTGCAGCATGTTACATTGACTCTATGGCTACTTTAGGAATGCCTGGATATGGTTATGGAATTAACTATCAATACGGCTTGTTCAGACAATATATTGAAAATGGTTGGCAAAGAGAAAAAGCAGATTCTTGGATGCAACGTAGCTCTCCTTGGCAATTAGAAAGAGCAGATAAAGCTATTACAGTTAGAACATACGGACGAATCGAACATGAAGATTTAGGGGATGGAAAGACATATCCTAAATTATTGGATTATCAAAACTTAATCGGTATTCCTAGTGATATGCCAATCGTTGGTTATACTGGCGAAACAGTTAACTTTTTACGTTTATTTACCGCAAAATCTTCTGATGATTTAGATATTAATACGTTCAATGATGGCGGTTATTTAAAAGCTGTTGAAAAAAATATCTTATCTGAAACAATTACTAAAGTTTTATATCCTTCTGATTCTTCTGAAGCTGGTAAAGAATTGCGTTTATTACAACAATTTTTCTGGGTTTCATGCGCACTTAACGACATTATGAGAAGATTTTTAGAAGATCATGATGATTTATCTTTATTGCCACAAAAAGTTGCTATCCAATTAAACGACACACACCCTGCGCTTGCGGTTGCTGAATTAATGAGAATCCTAATGGATGATCACAACTTAGATTTCAACAGCGCATGGCAAATTACCCAAGCAACAATTGCATTTACTAATCATACTTTGTTACCAGAAGCTCTGGAAAAATGGTCAGTTGGATTAATTGAAAAAATTGCGCCTCGCCACATGTTGATTATTTATGAAATCAATAAAAATTTAATGGAATTAGTAAGTGAAAAATATCCTGGTGATGTTGGCAAAATGCAACGCTTGTCTATCATAGAAGAAGAACCAACAAGAAAAGTTCGCATGGCAAACCTTTCTATTGCTGGCTCTCATAAAGTAAATGGTGTGGCTGAAATCCACTCTGAACTTGTTAAAACTAAACTTGTTCCTGATTTTTATGAGTTATGGCCTGAAAAATTCACTAACGTGACAAACGGGGTTACACCAAGACGTTGGTTATTGGCATCGAATCCTGAATTATCGGCTTTAATCAGTGCTAATACTGATAAAGATTGGCCAATACATCTTGAAAAACTTCGCAATCTTGAGCCGTTAGCAAAAGATAGTGCATTTGTTGATAAATTCTTTAAAGCTAAGAAAAAAAATAAAGAAGCTCTTGCCAAAATTATTAAATCTAAAACAGGTGTTGCTGTTGATACTGACTCTATGTTTGACGTTCAAGTAAAACGTATTCATGAATACAAACGCCAATTGTTATTTGCTATGTACATTATTCATGATTATTTATCAATAATTGAAGATGGTGCTAACCTTGCTAATCCTAAAACTTATATCATGGGTGGTAAGGCTGCGCCTGCTTATTACATGGCGAAACTTATTATTAAATTGGTTAATAATATCGCAAAAGTCGTTAACAATGACCCAAGAGTTAGAGGTCAAATGAGGGTTGTTTTCATCCCAGATTATAAAGTTTCTTTGGCTGAGAGAATTTTCCCTGCCTCTGATTTAAGTGAACAAATTTCAACAGCTGGTTTTGAAGCATCTGGTACAGGTAATATGAAATTTGCACTAAATGGTGCGCTTACTATTGGTACTTTGGACGGTGCAAACGTTGAAATTAGAGAAGAAGTAGGAGCAGAAAATTTCTATCTATTCGGATTAACAGCAGAAGAAGTTTTACTTCGTCATGCTGAAAATAGCCACAGACCATGGGATTATTATAATAACAATTCCGATATCAAACGCATTATCGACTTAATTACTTCTAATGTATTATGTCCTGATGATAAAGGATTATTTACTCCTATCTATCAAAATATAATGTTCAGTGACTATTATTTATTACTTGCAGATTTAGAAGATTATATTGCTCAACATAAACAAGCTATTCGCGATTTCAGCGATAAGAAATTATGGGGTGAAAAAGCTATCTTAAATGTCGCTAGAATTGCCAAATTCTCTAGCGATAGATCTATTCAAGATTATGCTGATAATATCTGGGATGTAAAACCAACTATATAATATTAATTTAACGAAAAGGAGAAAATATTATGGAAAAAAAAGATTTATATAAAGCTTTTGCTGCAGCTGGAATTGCACTTACTATGCTTTGTGGAGCTTGTGTTCCTCATCATCATGGAACTTATCGCCCTTATTCATATAGTGCGCCAAAAAAATATTACTATGTAGCACCAAAAAGATATTACCATCCACGTCCTAGACATATTATTATTAAGCCTCCTAAACATGTTCGAAGACACGTAAAAAGGGAAATTATACGCGACATGCGTCAAAGACATAGATAATATTAATAACAAAAAAAGCCACATTTTGTAAATTGTGGCTTTTTTTTTAGCTATTCACTTTATCAATCATCATCATAATGGCCTCGCCTTCCTACCTTTATTTCACGATTGGTATAAGCACACATCAAAAGTCCGAACCCAAACATTAATGTCATCATAGACGTTCCACCATATGACATCAAAGGCAATGGAATTCCAACAACTGGTAAAATTCCCATAACCATTCCAAGATTTACAAAGTAATGTGTAAAAAAGTTGTATGTAACTCCAAGGATTAAAATTTTACTGAAGAAGCTAGTGCATTTAAACGCCATAACAATGCCAAATAATAATATGCTAGAATAAATACATAATAAAACTATACCACCTAATAAACCAAATTCTTCTGCCAATACTGTGAAAATAAAATCTGTGTGAATTTCTGGGATGAAATTTAAATGGCTTTGGGTTCCTTGCAAAAATCCTTTACCAAACACCCCACCAGATCCCAGCGCTATTTTTGATTGAGTTATGTGATAACCTTTGCCCAAAGGATCCATATCAGGATCAAGAAAAGTTAAAATTCTGTATTTTTGATATGATTTTAGAAAGCTCCAAATAACAGGAATCGCCATCAATCCTGCTGCACCTACTAATGCAAATTTCCACATTTGTACACCAACCAAAATAAATATCATTGCACCAATGGCGATTAGCATACAAGCAGTTCCTAGATCAGGTTGTTTCAGAATAAATAAAACTGGTATGCCTAGCAAAATTAATGGAGGTAGAATATAGGTTGTTCGTTGACATTCTTGCAATGTTGCCCCATGAAAATATCTTGCAAGAGCAAGTATCGCCGTTATTTTTATCAGCTCTGATGGTTGAATTTGGATAAAACCAAGATTAAGCCACCTTTGTGCACCCATCCCTTGAGTTCCCATAAATGCGACAGCTATTACCAAAACAAGACTAGCAAAATAAATTAAATACGAATATTTCATCCATAATCTTATATCACTTACTGCGATTACTATAACAACTCCTATTGCTACTGTGAACCTTATCATTTGCTTTGACGCCCAAGGGGTCATATTTTCGCCTGCAATTGAATATAAAATAATAAAACCGAATCCTGCTAATAAAGTTAAGGTTAATATAAAAACCCATGAAATATTGTTAAATCTTTCTTTTATAGTTATTTCATTATCTCTGATTTGAGCAGGACTATAATTAAACTTCATTATGGTTTTGCTCCTTTATTAGATTTTTTATATTCCATTTCAAAAAGTTTATACATAACATCTCTTGCTATCGGTCCTGCCACTTTTGACCCACTGCCACCATGCTCTACTATTACTGTTGTTGCGTATTTAGGTTCATCATATGGCCCGAAACAAACAAACAGCGAGTGATCTCTCCATTCCCATGGAATATCTTTTTCATCTATATCTTGCTGCCTTTCTTCCATAGTTATTCTTTTAACCTGAGTTGTTCCAGTTTTCCCAGCAATTTTATGACCATTATAATTAACCCGGGATCCCATCGCTGTTCCGCCCTTTATGTTTACAACGTTATACATACCCTCTAGAACTACCTCTAAATTTTCTTTTGAAATTCTTAGTTCTTTAAAATTTGGTTTTTCTTTTTCTAAATCAAGTTTTTTCAATCTAGGAGTTATTATTTTACCACCATTTGTCAAAGCAGATGTCATAACAGCAAGCTGCATTGGTGTAGTTAACAAATACCCCTGACCAATACCCATGTTATAAGTTTCACCGACTTGCCATGGCTCGTGAAATCTTTTTCTTTTCCATTCTCTATCTGGGACAAGCCCTGATTTTTCGCCGAACAAATCTATTCCTGTTTTTGATCCTAGACCAAATTTCCTAGCCATTTCAGCAATTTTTTCTACACCCGTTCTTCTTGCTATTTCATAAAAATAAATATCACAAGATTTTTGAATTGCCTCTATTAACTTTAAAGGCCCATGTCCGCCATCTTTCCAGCAGTGAAACCTTCGTCTTCCTAGCCTAGTATAGCCACGACAATCTATTTCCAAATTAGGGGTAATAATTTTATTTTCAAGCGCAGCTAGCGCCACAACCATTTTAAAGGTAGAGCCAGGCGAATAAAGTCCTGACACCGGTTTATTTACAAGAGGTGTTTTTATGTTATTCAAACGGTTCCAATCAGCATGACTTATGCCCCAGTTAAATAAATTAGGATCAAAGCTTGGAGTTGAAACAAAGGTCAAAATTTCGCCTGTATGAATATTCATAGTAACAACAGAGCCAGATTCTTCACCCATTCTTTTAAATGCAAAATTTTGCAAATCTAAATCTAAAGAAGTGTTTAAAAACTTGCCTGCTGTTGGATCTTTTTTATCCAAGTCTCTGATTTCACGACCATGCGCGTTAATTTCAACTTTTTTTGTGCCCGCTATTCCTCGCAAATCTTTTTCGTAAAAATATTCAAGACCGGATTTACCTATTCTTGCACCTGGTTGTTCCAACAGTGGATCGCCCTTTTGTTCTTTTTCAGACACAGGAGCAACATAACCTAGCACATTTGCAAAAACCTCTTTATGCGGATAATTTCTAGTCAACCCTTCATCAATTACTACCCCTGGAACATCCAGTGAATTAAGCTGAACTTTTGATACTTCTTCCCATGATAAATTTTCCTTTATCAATACTGGAACAAATGAACGTTGACGTGCCGCTGCTTTCAATGCCTTTTCATAATCATCGTCATCAATAAAAATCAACGAACCTAATTGATCTAATGAATTTTTAAGCTTGCCTTTCGCCTGTTCTGACACTGCTAATGCCCTGAAATTTTGCTGATTTAGTGCTAAAGGCTTGCCGTTTCTATCCAAAATTAAACCACGCACTGGGGTTAAAACTCTTATACTGATACGGTTTTTGTCCGCCTGCATCAAGTATTTATCGGCTTCTATTACTTGGAGATAACCCATCCTGCCAATCAGAACAGTTGTCAAAAATGCTTGACCTCCAGCTATTAAAAAAGCACGTCTGGTAAATGATTTGCCTTTATCGCCTTCGCGTATCATTTGTTGCTCCCTAAAACTTTATCATACAATTTATAAGTAACAATAAAAATAGGAGGAAATAATAATCCCAACAACATCCAACTAAAAAATGTCGAGCCAAACCCTATGATAGCACTTGAGTTTACACACACCAAAACCCATTTAAGGGTCATTATAAGCAATGATAGAATCAAAAAACCGATCCAGCTATACGTAAAATCTTTCCATGCAATAAATCTTCTATTCATTGTCGTAAAGTAAAAAAACAATAAATAACAAAACGTGTTTACGCCAAAAAAACTTGCATCTAGCACATCTTCAAGTAAACCACATAAAATTACACTGCCATATGAAAAGTCTTCACAATAATTTACAGCCCAAAAATAAATCAATATAAGTATAAGTTGAGGCTTTACAAAAAACAACCCAGATATATGAAGCGGAGCGTAAGAAAAGGATATAATCAGCAAAGAAAATATTAAAGGAAAATATTTTTGCAAAAAAAGTTCGAATTTTGTAGGCTGTTTAAATGTCATCTTTTGCCTTTTTCTTCGCTACTTTTTTAGGTTTTTCATTTTTTTCATCTTCTTCATTTGGTAAAATACTTTCAAGATTATAATCAACCAATTTCACGAAAGATAGCAAATTTCTGTCCACATAGAGTTCGACTAAAATTTCTTCTTCACTTACTTTTGACACCACACCAACATTTAAATCAGGAGGAAAAATTCCTCCAAATCCCGATGTACTTACCTTGTCCCCTATTTCTACTTTTGCATCGATAGGCAAAAATACAATAGCAGGAGCATCTTTATTCGTTCCGATTAACATTGCCCGTAACTTGCTTTCGCCCACAACTACTGGCAATCTTGAATTTATATCATTTAATAATAATATTCGCGATGTGTTATTTCCTGTATAAATTACACGACCTATTACTCCGTCATCTGTTATTGCGACCATTCCTTTTTTAACATTATTATCGGAGCCCGCTATTGCTATTAATGTTTGAGAAAAAGAAGACCCACTATCGCCAATTATTTTAGCAGTCACAAACGAAGCATCAGGAGGTGCAACATAATTCGCAATTTTGCTTAACCTATTAAAATCGCTTTCGACTTTTTGTGCATAATTGCGCCACTCTACCAATACTTTATTTTCTTCTTTTAACCTTATATTTTCTTGCCTTATATCAACAAGTTCGTTTACAACATCTATGATATATGAAATTCCTTGTGACGGATATGAAATAACCCTTATTACTGGATTTACAATATCAAGCGCACCAGCCTTTATCCTTTCTACAATAGGTAAATCAGACTTAGCAATCAACATGATTAAGAAAAAAATTATTATTATAATAGGGGCAAAAAACCTGCCTAATAAGTTTTTTAGCCTGTTAAATAAATTTCCAGATTTGTGCTTTAATACCATAATAAAAAGCACCTATAATGAAAATGGAGGAATAACAGGAAACGGAGCTTCCTGAACAAAACCACCATCAAGCTCTGGAATAGAAGATTTTAAAGGTGGCATAATGATATTTAAATAAGATACTATTCTGTTTCTATATTTTTCTTGAATTGGAGACCAAGTGATACCTAAGGTTCCTTTTTCATGATAAGATAATATTTCAGGATTATCTTTTGCTATGTTAATTGATTTTATCAAATTATCAGTTACACCTATATAAACAATACTTGTTTTTAGCCCAGCAGACCAAATCATGTAAATTCCGCCCATTTCTTCCAAACCCATTTCTTCTATTTTTAAGGACAAAAGATTAAAATATTTATCTTCTTCTGTTTTTGCCCATTCGATAGCAATAGGTTCGCTTATTCCAGACGATTTTGTAGCAGTTTTATTTGATTTAAAAATAGAAAGCATAATAACCCAACAAAAAATTAACAATATTATTTATTAATATAATATAATATAAAATTAATCTCGTTGCAAAGCCTTATTTTAATTATTTTTATCAGCCATCTTCATAATGAAGAATTGCTGCAAATCCACAAAAAGAAGTAATTGCTATTGGAATGATTACAGACATCGATACAGGAATTGATGACGACCCCCCAAAAGCCATAGAAATTTTAGCGAAAAAGAATAAAATAAAACCACTTACAATCGCAAGAAGAATTCTGAAAAACATATTAGATTTTCTGATATTTGTCATTAACATAAAAGGGGCAGCGGCCAACACAAATGCTACCAACAAAAACGGCATTGCAAGCAAAGAATAATAATAACTTTTATAATTATTTACTGAAAATCCTGTTTTTTCAAAAAAACTGATTATACTAGGCATTTCCCAAAAAGAGATGCTCTCTAAACTTGCCATATTTTCTTGTAGTTGATTTATAGTTATAGAGGTTTCCAATTCGTAATTTTCAACTTGTTTTGGCAATTGCTCAATTTTATAAACCGTTGCAGATGGTAAATGAATTTTATTATCTTTTATCGTTGCAATCTTACCTTCAATTCTAGATTTCAAAAGATAGTCATCTTTTAAATTTATAATGCTTAGTTGATTTAATTTAAGCTGTTCATCTTCTAGGATTATATTTTTTGTATAGATAACAGAGGTAACATCTCCTTTTGTTTCTCTGAACCACAAGCCGTCTTCTGCTAAAAATGGGGCATTATCAAAAGAAAATCCATTTTTTTCCAACAAATTATTATGCTTATCGTACATTGATGCCGCTAATGGATTAAAAATCGTAGTAGCAAAAAGACCAATTAAAAAAGCAGTTGCTAAAACTGGAGAAATAAAATTTTTTGCTGAAACTCCGACTGCTCTATATATAATAAGTTCGCTTGATCTGGACATTATCCAAAATGTTATAACCGTTGCGATAATCACACAAAAAGGTAATATTTGAAGCAAAAGAAATGGAAGCTTTGTTAACGATATTGCAAAAACAGTTATAAAAGAAATTTCCAAATTTGAACTTTTTCTCAACATTTCGATTATATCAACCAACAAAGACAACCCTGCTAGCGAGAAAAAAGTCGCTGCAAAGGAATATAAGAACATTTTGGCGATGTATTTATGTAATATCTTTACCATTATTCCCTTATATTATAATTATTAAAAAAAGTGAATTTATTTTTTGACGCTAACTTTTGTTACTTTTGAAGGCTTTACGATAAAACATTTTTTATAGTTTACGCATATTTCATACGCATTATGTTGACTTAGCCCACCTATTATTGAATTATAAACTGTTTTGCCTCGTTTTGTTTTTGTTGTTTTAACATATTCTTTTCTTGGAAAATCATCTTCTAGATATTTTTTAGATACTTTTTTTGCTGCTGACATTGCTTGATTGTTTTTATAATATGCGCCCACTTGCACGCCCCAATCTCCGCCACCATCATTCATTATTATTAGTTTTCTTCGCTCTTCTTCTGGCATTTCGGCTAGTGATTTAGAATATTTTATATGCTCTGTTATCATTGTATCTGTATCAATATATATCTTAGGAATTTCAATAGGTTCTAAACTTTCAATCTCTTCTTTTTGTTTTGCCAGCCTTTGAAATCCTTGATTTAATAACCTTGTCATAGATCTATCGCGCAACTTTACAGATCTTTGATCCATTGTGATAGCTATTATTCTGCCATTTTTATTTTTTGCTGTTGATACAAGATTATATCCTGCCTTATTCGTGTACCCAGTTTTAAGACCGTCTGCACCTTTATAATAACGTAAAATATTATTGGTTGTCCCCATTACTTTATTTTTGAATTTATATCCCTTTAAAGAAAACAATTTGTACTCATCAGGAAAATGTTTCATTATGGCCATAGATAATCGCACCAAATCAGAGGCTGTAGATTTATACCCATCTTCTGTTAATCCTGATGCCTTACTAAACGATGTATTGTTTAATTCTAGCTCTTTTGCAAATTTATTCATTATAATTGCAAAGTCAGATTCCGTACCTGCCATTGCTTCTGCCAAAACCACTGCTGAATCATTTGCTGAAATAACTATCATTGTTTTTACTGCTTGTTCAACTGTTATTGTATCACCTTTTTTCATATAAAGCTTGGATTTTGGTTGTCTTGAAGCATGAGATGAAACATATAACTTATCATCCCAATTCAATAAACCTTGTTCAAGTGCTGCAAATGTGATATAAAGAGTCATCAGTTTTGTGATAGAAGCTGGATAATTTTCAATATTTTCATTTTGGCGAACCAAAACTTTTCCTGTTTCTGCCTCTACTGCCAATATAGCAGGAGTGCTATTAACAGCAAAAGGCGTAAACATAATAAATAAAGCGAAAATATATTTTTTCATATCGTTAATCTTTTTTATACTCTTGTTATAGTAGCATATCACAGTAATGTTAAACAAAGGAGCTTTTTAAATGAGTATTAGCCCTAAAAGCAATGAAAAAGAAGACATTGCTCTTAAACCCAGAAAAAAATTGGGGCATCCTTCTATGTATCAAGTCGTAATGCTGAATGATGATTATACTCCTATGGCTTTTGTAGTCAAGATATTACAAAATATTTTTGAAAAAACTGCAGAAGAAGCAACAAAAATTATGCTGGATATTCACAGAGGTGGGGTCGGAATTTGCGGAATTTATACTTTTGAAATAGCTGAAACAAAAATTTCAATGGTTATGGATTTATCAAAAAAAGAAAGCTATCCTTTACAATGCGAAATGGAGAAAATCTAATGTTATCACGAAATCTTGAACATTCTTTACAAAGAGCCCTTGCAATTGCGGCTGATTTCAACCATGAATATGCAACTCTAGAACATTTATTATTGGCCTTATTAGACGATGACGAAGCAATTAAAGTTCTTGGCGCAGCTATGACAGATATCGGGCTTTTAAGAGTTGAATTAGAATTATTTATTCAAGACAAACTTTCATCTATCACAAATGATAATCGCCAAATTGATCCTAGACCTACTTCTGCATTTCAAAGGGTGGTGCAAAGAGCTGCTATTCATGTGCAATCTTCAGAGAAAGAACAAGAGGTTGACACGCCACATATTCTTGTTTCTCTTTTTTCTGAACGCGAATCACATGCGGTTTATTTTTTACAAAAACAAGGCGTTACGAAACTAGATATCGTTAATTATCTTGCCCATGGCATAGCAAGAGCGCCAGGAGCGTCAAGCTATACTCCTCCATCAGGAACAGAAGATGGAGCGGAAGCAATAAAAGGAAAAGAAGCATTAGATGCATACTGCATAAACCTTAATGAAAAAGCAAAAAATGGCAGTGTTGATGCATTAGTTGGCAGGCATGACGAAATTTTACGAACTATACAAATTTTATGCAGGCGCTCTAAAAACAATCCACTTTATGTTGGAGACTCTGGAGTTGGAAAAACTGCTATTGTTGAAGGCCTTGCACTTAAAATCATTAATAAAGAAGTGCCTGAAATATTGCAAGACAGCGTTATTTATGAACTAGATATCGGAGCGTTACTAGCAGGAACAAGGTATAGAGGTGACTTTGAAGAGCGCCTTAAAAATGTAGTAGCCGAACTTGAAAAAGACAAACAAACCATTTTATTCGTTGACGAAATGCATACTTTGATGGGGGCTGGGGCTACCTCTGGCGGATCTATGGACGCGTCAAATCTTTTAAAACCTGCTCTATCAGCAGGAAGAATTAGATGTATTGGAGCAACAACTTATAAAGAATTTAGAAACCACATCGAAAAAGATAAAGCATTTTTACGTCGCTTTCAAAAAGTCGATATTATTGAACCAAGCGCCACAGAAACAATCGAAATTATAAAAGGACTCAGAGCATATTTTGAAACATACCACGGCGTATTATATAGCGATGAAGTCATTGAAAGAACGGTTGAACTTGCTGTTAGATATATAAATGACAGAAAGTTGCCTGATAAAGCAATCGATGTAATTGACGAAGCCGGTGCTGCTCAAAAAATTAAAAATACAGACAAATGCAAAAAAACAATAACAATTCAAGACATCGAATCTGCAGTTGCTTTGATTGCAAGGATACCTCCGCAAAGCATTACTAGCGACGACAAAAAATCTTTGATGAGCTTAGATAAAAATTTAAAAACTGTTATTTTCGGACAAGATAAAGCGATAGAAGCCGTTGTAAGTGCCGTAAAACTTTCAAGAGCTGGGCTAAGAGAAATTGAAAAGCCAATCGGCTCATACTTATTTTCTGGCCCTACTGGAGTTGGTAAAACAGAGGTAGTAAGACAACTTGCCAAAACTATGAACCTCGAATTCATTCGCTTTGACATGTCTGAATACATGGAAAAACATGCGGTTTCTAGACTAATTGGAGCGCCTCCTGGATATGTTGGATTTGACCAAGGCGGACTTTTAACAGATAAAGTGGATCAACATCCTCACAGTATTTTGTTACTAGATGAAATTGAAAAAGCTCATCCTGATATTTATAATATCTTATTACAAATGATGGATTATGGAAAAATTACAGATAACAATGGAAAAAGCATCGACTTTAGAAATGTTATTTTGGTTATGACCACCAATGCAGGAGCTATGGAAATGGAAAAATCTCCAATAGGATTTTCCAGAGATATTAGAATCGACGATGATACAACAGAAATCAATCGTATGTTTTCTCCTGAATTTAGAAACAGACTTGATGCAATTATTCCATTTTCTAAATTATCAAAAGAAACTATTCGCCTTGTAGTATCTAAGTTCATATCGCAGATGGAACAACAATTAAAAGAAAAAAATATAACAGTTACAATAACTGAAAATGCAAAAGATTGGCTAGCAAACAATGGTTATGATGATAAAAATGGGGCAAGACCTATTGCAAGATTGATAGACGATAAAATCAAAAAACCTTTAGCTGAAGAAATTTTATTTGGAAAGCTTGTAAAAGGCGGTAGATTACAAATAAAAGAAAAGTCTGGCGGACTTGTGCTGGAATATATAAAAACAAAAAAAACAGTAACAAAAAAGAAACCTGATTCTAAAAATATAGAAAAATCTGAAACTTTTGCTTTTTCATAAAACGCTTTATTTTTACTTAAATTTGTGATATAATTCTTGTACATTAAAACCGTTGAGGAGAGTAATGAACATGAAAAATCAAAGCAAAGAATCTTTAGTTAGTAAAATTGAAAATCAACAAGCTTCTATAAAAGCATTAGATGCAATAAAAACAGAAGTAAATGCATACAATGACCCTCAATTGCAAGCAAAACTTAGTGAACTTACATCTAAGATGGATACAGATCTTTTATACTTTCGCGAAGCCATAGATGTTGTTTCAACAAACGTTTTTGCAGATGGGGTTGTTACCAGCTCTGAAATTAGCATGCTGGATAGTTTTGATGACTTTATGTACACGGTTGTAATGGAATTAAAAAGTAAGATTTCAAATCTTCGTGCCGCCGGTGTTGTCGTTCCTGCAAGCCTGATCCAACATTGTGATTTCTTAGAAATAAAAATGAGAGAAGCCCAAAAAAATACTCACGATGCTCGTGGATTTAATGCAAAATCAGAAAATAATTACGATGGAATGTATAGCGCTGAAAAAGCATTGCAAATGCAATTCACACCATCTGCTCATGTTGTTCAAAACAACAATGCAAAACGCAGAATTTCCCTTAGAATGAACGGCAATCAAGAAGCAGCTAAATTATTAAAAGAAGTCGGATTGTTCCAAGAAGTATCACAAGAAACCTTGGCAACAAAACGTTTCCGCGATGCTGAATATGGCAGAGTAAAATAATAAAAACAAAACTCCTAAATATCAAATGAAATACATCAAAAACTTTACTGATGATGACACTAGATTTTTATCTAATTTCTATCCTTATAAAAAAGATGGAACTAAATATGACGTCGATGTTTATATTGTTTATAATAATATTGTTTTTGATTGTGTCGAAAATGCATATCAAGCAGCAAAGTTTTTGGACATTCAAAAGCAAAAAGATTTTTCATCTTTAACCCCGTATGAAACAAAAGAATATTGGATAGATAAAACTCCTGAAAATCAAAATTGGGAATATATTAAACTAGATATCATGAAAGATTTAGTTTTTCAAAAATTTAATAACTCGCAGCAACTTAAAAAAATGTTGATTGAAACCGGCAATGCTATATTAGAAGAAGGCAACACTTGGAATGACACCTTTTGGGGCATTTGTGACGGCAAAGGACAAAACCACTTAGGAAAAATCCTTATGGATATTCGAGAAAATTTCTGATTTAAAAAATCACTTTACTCTTTAACCAATCTTAATATTGCAATTTCTGATGGCACGAATAACCTTAATGGAGCATAACTCCAAAGGCCAACGCATGATGTTACAAACAATTTCATGTCTCCTAAATTGTATAATCCATTGACAAAGCCTTCATTAAATTTTGCAATAATTGGCGCTAAATAAAAAGTAAGCCCGCCATGAGTATGTCCAGAAAGTTGCAAATCTACGTAATCTTTTGACTTGCTTGCCCTGTTTGGATAGTGATCTAGCAATAAAACGAATGCTTTTTCTGGGGCATTTTTTAACAGTTTTTTATAATCAGTTGGCTTTGTTCTTGGGCCTGCTGCTGCTCCTGCAATAATTAATGGCAGCGATTTATGAACATCATACTCATCTTCTAAAACTCTTAACCCATTGCTTTTATGATAATCTCTCCATGCTGTGATTGAATGGTAATTTTCATGATTACCCATTACATAATAAACCCCATCAGGCGCAGATAATTTCAACATCGGCGCAACACTCTCTTTTACTGCATTTGGCAAACCATCTGCAATATCGCCTGTATGAACAATCAAATTTGTTTTTTCTGCCATAACTTTATTAACAAGTTCTTCGGTCCATTCTTTGCGGAACAACACACCTGAATGTGTATCTGAAATATGAGCTATTCTATAACCGTCTAACTCTTGTGGCAAGTTTTTATAAACAAGGTCATAATGACTAACCAGTGGGTTTTTCGCTGCGTGATAAAAAGAAAAACTACCTAACGCAAAAGCAATTACAAGAGATGCAAAACTAAGTTTTGAAGAGCTATAAACAAACTTTAAAACTTCTTTTCCTTTTTTAGAAAATAATGCAAAAGGAGATGATAAAACAACCAACCCTAATCTTAACGCACCAAGACTTATAAATAAAATTGATGTCGCTGTTAAAAGGCTGAAAACCACAACCGCCCAATATGGAAGCATTGAGCCAAATTTATAAGTAATGCCCAAAGGCAAATAAGCTATTCCGCACGCAAGCAAAACACCAATTAAAATTCGTGATATTCTTGACAGGCGCAAAAACGCAACCTGCCAAGAAATTAAAGCGATTGATAAAAAAGTTATTATCATCAATAAAGACATATTTTTATTCCTTAAATTTTAAGCGTCTTGTTTTGTATCAGCGATTTGAACTTCTCTGATTGTAACGCCTTGAGGCATATCATAAACAAACTTAATTGTTTTTGCAATATGTTCTGCTGTGATAGTCTCTATTCCACAAGCTTCTTTCCATGTGTGATATCCATCTTTAATATCTTGGCTTGTTGTATGAGATAAAAGGTTTGTGTCCACAGCACCAGGACAAATACGAATAACACGTACGTTGTGTGCAGCAAGTTCACCCCTTACCGTTTCAGATAATCCTACAACACCATACTTTGTAGCGCAATATGCAGCGTGATTAGGGAATGCTTTTACACCAGCAATAGACGCAAGATTTATAATTGTGCCAGATTTTCTTTCCTTCATATCATCCATTACAATTTGCATACCGTTTAACATACCCATAACGTTTACATCCATCATTTGTTGCCATTCTGTTGCATCTTGAGTTGCTACATCACCCAACAACATTAATCCTGCATTATTAATAATTAAATCTGTCTTACCATAAACATCTTCTGCTTTTCTGATTGCTTTTTCAAGCGCATCTTTGTCTCTAACATCAACAGATTCGTACATAGCATTTTCAAGCCCATCAATTTTTTTAATATTTCTAGAAAGAAGCAAAAGAGGATGACCATCTTTATTAAATTCAAAAGCTAATGCCTTGCCAAATCCAGAACTTGCACCTGTTATTACAACTAATTTTTTTGCCATTTTTATCTCCTTTGTTGACATTTTTTAATATTATAGTAAAAATTACGATTGCAGCATAAAATAAACTAAAAAACTTGTCAATATGGCACTTTTTTTACCCTTAGTGAAATAGAGGTAACCAATGGAGAAAATAGAGGTAAATTCAGAGATAGAAGTAACATTAAAAATGATAGGTGGTAAATGTAAACCCCTGATTTTATATATGTTAACCGAAGATGGAACAAAAAGATTTAAAGATTTTATGAGAGAAGTTAAAACTATCTCGCAAAAAACGCTAACCAATCAATTAAGAGAACTTGAGGCAGACGGCTTGATTTCAAGAAAAGTTTACAACCAAATTCCTCCAAAAGTCGAATACTCAATAACAAAAAAAGGTAAAACCCTTATGCCAATTCTTGAGCTTATGTGCGAATGGGGCGAAAAAAACATTGATGATAGGTTTATTTTAACTTGTCCTAAATGTGGTGAAAAATAGATATATTTAATCTATAAAAATAGACTCTTTATATTTTGTTCTGCACGCCAAAAACTCACCGCCTTTTTTTAATGGTCGGAACGGCCAGATTTGAAATTGGCTTCGCACAATTTGTCCCTCGGGGGGATTGCTCGGATTTTATAAAAATCCTCCGCACCTTTCGCTCAAACACTGCTTTCGCCCGTTTTCGCTCACGAACATTGCTCCATTCACCTAGTCGCCTCTATCATATATAAAAAGCCAACACTTTGGTTGGCTTTTTATATATGGTCGTGCAATCGGTATAAAACGAACTAATAACATACTTTTTTTATAAAGCTAAAAAGTCTTATTTTATAAGGCTTTGAGATGTGTGTTCGTTGGTTCAAAATTTAACAACTCCACCGATAATTAAAAGAAAAATACTACCAACACCTTGCTTTAAAAAAAGACTAAAAAGCCCCTTGCTTTTATAGTGTAGATTTTATTTTTTTCATAGTACTTTTCCATACAAATAAAGCGACAATAAATGTTAAGAAGCTACTAATGGTTGGCGTTACATAGACACCTCTCTCTCCTATAAATTGTGTTAATA
>CAYJES010000002.1:0-44099 GCA_964369365.1 uncultured Lactobacillales bacterium
TTCGTACTTCTGCTGGGGTAAAGGAATGCATTATCACGTTGCAACCTCTATTTAAACCTTTGCTTCTTGCGTTTCCTGGGTCCAGCACGTTTAGGGCGTTTGTAATTGGAATATTAACCGTTGGGTCTAAAATCCTGTAAATAGCGCACGCGCGGTACACAAGGTCTGGGGCGCAATTTTCGTAATCTGCCCACGGGGTATTAGGGGTCGAAATAAATGGAGACAATGAAAACATATGAATACCTAGTTTTGAAAGTTCTAATAACTCTTCACTTAATTGCTCCACCGAATGTTCTGGCATTCCTACGATAAAGCCTGAACCAACCTGATACCCTAGATTTAGTAGAGATTTTATCCTATCCAACCTTTTTTCAACAGTGTTGTGAGGAGGGCGAATCTTAACGTGAAAGTCCCTGTCCAATGTTTCGATTTTGATTAAATACCTGTCAGCACCCAGCTCTTTCCATTTAGCATACACTTCGTCAGGGAAATCACCGTGTGATAAAGTTATATCAACATCGCCAATAGATTTTATTTCAGGAATTACATTATTTAAAAACTCTATGTTCTTGTTGCCAGTTTCTTGACCTGCTTGTAAAACTATGCTGGTTATGCCGCAATCATAGATGTTTTTAGCCGTTTCAATTACGGTTTTTTCGTCTAGTCTATACCTGTCTTTATTATTGCTTTTCCTTAATCCACAATAAAAACAATCGTTTTCGCAATAGCTGGAATTTTCAATAATACCACGTAAAAACACGACATTATCGTAATGAATACGCCTTAATTCATCTGCTTTTTTAAATAGCCATTCATCGTCCTTGCCTTGTAATAGTTCAAGGATTTCACTAGATGTAAACGTCATTTTTACCGTCCCAAATTTCACATAAACTTTTATCAGTTGCAGCAGGGTTTTTAAGTTCAGGAACAAGTTTTTTAATTAATGCTTTGCCTTTTGCTTTTGTTTCATCGCTGGCATAATCGCGTAAATATTCGGCGAAAGTAAATATCCCATTAGGCGAGCAAAATTGCCTGATGAAATTGGTTTGGGCAAGTCCCATAAAGTGTTCGCCAGTTCTGCCTTTTCTGTAACAACCTGTGCAAAATGAAGGAATATATTCGTCGTCAATAAGTCCAGATATAATGTCGTCCAGGCTTCTGCCGTCGCCTACTGTGAATTGTTGTTCGTCTTGTTGGTTGGTTTTGGATAGTTTGTAACCACCTGGATAAGTTTTAGAAGCTCCACTTAATTGCGAAATACCTAAACGAAGGAGCTCGTTTCTCATATCTGCGTTTTCCCTTGTGCTGATAATCATGCCAGTATAAGGAACAGCAAGCCTTATGATTGCAACGGTTCTGCGTAATTGTTCATCAGTCATAGCATGCGGAGGGTTTTCAGACATCTTAGACCCATGAGCCGGCTCTATCCTTGGGAATGAAATGGTATGAGGTCCAACCCCCATATCTTTTTCCAATTGATGTACGTGTTTTAAAAGTGCTAAATTTTCAAATTTATAATCATAAAGACCATATAATGCGCCAATTCCTACGTCATCAATACCAGCCTCCATTGCCCTGTGCATTGCATGGAGACGGTATAAATAATCTGTTTTCTTACCAATAGTATGAACATTTTTATAGGTTTCTTTATGATAGGTTTCTTGGAAACATTGATATGTCCCAATGTTACCAGTTTTAAGAACTTTAAAATTTTCAAGATCCATAGGGGCAATATTTACATTTATACGGCGTATTTCACCACTTTTGCCGGTTTTTACTTCATATGCTGCATTTATCTGGTCCACTAGCCAATTTGGATCGTAATCGGTTTCACCCCAAACCATTAAAAGCCTTTTATGTCCCATTTCTTGAATGATTGCGACTTCTTCTTTTATTTCATTATGATTTAGAACTTTTCTTTTTAACTCTTTATTATCGCAACGAAAACCGCAATAAGTGCAAGAGTTTTGACAAGTATTTGATACGTATAAAGGCGCAAAAAGCACCATACGATTGCCATAAATGCGTTTTTTTATTTCTTTTGCGGTTTGTTTGATTTCTTCTTCGACCTCAGGGTCAGTGTTTTGTAATAAAGCCGCAGTTTGTTCCAAAGATAATCCTTTATGGTTGATGTCTTTGGATTGTTCTAATATTTCCCTGATGTATAATTTATCTGGGTTTTTGTGTTTTTCTAGAAGAGAAAAAATCTCTTCATTATTGATAAAGTCTTTCATAAAAAATCTCCCTGAAAGTCAGAATATCCCTTCTTCTTAGGAATAAAGTTATTATATAGTTATTGATTTTACGTGTAAACCTTCGATTTGACCTAGCTTGCCAGTCAATGCACCAAGGATATCGTTGTCGGCTTCTAGTACCACGGTTATGATTGAAATGCCTTTTCTGTGCCGAGGAAGACCAAGTCTTGCTGTGATGTATTTTCCGTATTCAGATAGCAGGTTATTTACATCTTCTGCTGATTTTTCCCTGTCTTCTACTACTATTGAAATTGTACAAACTCTATCTTCCATAACTTTTCTCCTTTTAATTATTGGTTTGGGTTTCAGTATCATTATCAGATGATAACATAACATCGGTGGCACTGTCAATAGAGGACGAATTTTGTTCGACTGTGTCCGAATTTTCTAAGAATTGTTGCCAAGGCATGCCATCGAAATAAAGCTGTTTTACATATCCTTTGCCTGAATTTGTAATCATTACTTTGATAGAGGCTGGGAATTTACCAGTCCTTAAAATGTTATCTAGTTCCTTAGCATATTTTTGCGGAATATAAAATTTATTAAGTCCGCTGTTAAAATTATTATGACCACATCTGCCCATTAACCAAGTGTCAGTAGTGGTTTTTGTATCCGAAATTTCGCCAGTGTCTAGGTTAAGGAAAACCTCGCCCATACTGCGATATTCTTGGCACTGAGCTATGTTTATCTTAGGGTAGTTGATTTGATAGGTAAGGTAATGACCTGATAATAAATCTCTAGGGTCGTAGCCAGTTATATTTAGGGTTACCTCTGTGCCATTATTTGAATTTATTTCATGGTAAATTGCCCACAATATTAAAATTATAATAGGTAATAATAATAAAGAAATTTGTTTTTTATTTGTCATTGTAACATCTCCCTTACCTTTGCTTTAAATACAGTTTTATTTTTATGCCAATAATTTATTAAAACCGTTAAAATAATCCCAGATATGATTAAAGCTATCCCACCTTCTAATAACGAATCGATGAACGCAACGTAGAAAATTATTATCCTTATGATTATTGCGGTTATAAAAAATGAAAACATAGCTTTTGATTCATTTGCCAGTCCGTAAACAGCCCAAATCCCCATGAACAAAATGTTTGCCACCATAAACCAAAAATTATTCAGATAAATATCCATCGACCAAGATGTGAAAATAATTAGACCAAGGGTAGTTACAGAAAATGATTTTTCAACAATATCATATTTTTGCAGTAATTTTTTTCCACCATTCCAAAACATTAATAATATCGCTATAATTACAATGAAAATGCTGATTGCTTTTATATCTTTATCAAAAATCCAAGAAAAATAATCCATTTCAATGCAGGCGGTTATGTAAAAGTTTATAAACCAAATCATAGGAATAAATCTTGTCCTTGCTAAAAATATCAAAGGAAATGAAATAATCCCCCAAAATAAAAATCCAAGATGAGCCTCAGAAGATAGGTTATAAACCTGCCCAATTAATCCTATATAACCAAGTAGTCCAAGAAATAGGGCGATTAAGAAAAATTCCCCAGCAAAAGAATTTTTTTGTTTTATTTTTATATGAACAAAGGCAAATATGAAAAGGAAGCCAGTTCCGAATAATAATTTAAAATACTGTCCAATTTCATGCCAATTGTATGCGATTAAGGAAATAATGCCGATGCTTATTGCAAATGCACCAATTCCCATAAAGCTGTATAAAATTGTTTTATCGTTTTCTTGTTTTTGCTTTTCGTATTCAATAATTTGATTTTTTAATTCTGGGCTAATTAAATTTGCATTTGCCCATTCGTTTAATTTTTTAATAACTTTCATAAAAATCTCCTATACATTAAGAATTTAATTCATTTTCATAAAAAGTCATTATAAAAAAAGTCATTTATATATAAATGTTTATATATTGCTCTTGAAAAAATAGAAAATAGCCCTATATGTACTTATATACATATTAAGGAAAATAATCATGAAATATATAAAAATAAAAGGGGCTAGGGAACATAACCTCAAAGACATCAGTGTCGACATTCCAAAAGGTCAGTTGGTTGTTATAACTGGGCTTTCTGGGTCTGGGAAATCATCGCTGGCATTTGATACTATTTATGCAGAAGGGCAAAGACGTTATGTGGAAAGTTTGTCTGCTTATGCGCGTCAGTTTTTGGAAGTTATGAAAAAACCAGATGTAGATTTAATAGAAGGTTTATCGCCTGCAATTTCTATTGAACAAAAAACGACATCTAAAAATCCTAGATCCACCGTCGGAACCGTTACAGAAATTTATGATTATATGCGTTTATTGTGGGCTAGGGTTGGGATACCTTATTCCCCAACAACTGGTAAACCTATCGAATCGCAAACTGTATCACAAATGGTGGACAGGATTATGAAAATTGAAAGTGGGACAAAAGCCCTTGTGCTTGCCCCTATGGTCAGAAAACGCAAAGGCGAATATAAAAAAGAAATAGAATCGTTACAAAGACAAGGATTTGCCAGAATAAAAGTTGATGGTACTGTTTATGATATTGAAGAAGTGCCAGCATTAGATAAAAATATAAAACATGATATTTCGGTGATTGTCGATAGGATTGTGATAAAGCCTGAAATCGAAACTAGGATTGCTGCATCATTAGAAACAGCATTAAGGCTGGCTGATGGTTTGGCGATTATTGAAAAAGTAGACAGTAAAGAAGAGGTATTATTTTCAGAAAAGTTTGCTTGTCCTGAAAGTGGCTTTACTATCGAAGAAATCGAACCTAGATTGTTTTCGTTTAATAATCCAAAAGGAGCATGCCCAAGTTGTGATGGTTTGGGGGTCAGGCTTTATATGGATGAAAATAAAATTGTTCCTGATGGTTCTAAATCTATCAAAGCTGGGGCTATTGTGCCGTGGTGGGTGCAATCGTTTTCTCATTACCAAGATATTTTCGAAGAAATAGCAGGAATGCACAGAACAACAATAGATACCCCGTGGCAAGATTTACCAAAAGCTATGCGTGATATGATAATGCATGGCAGCGGGACAAAATCTTTACGCATGACTGGCGGTAAACCTTATGAAGGTCTTATCCCTACTATGGAACGCAGGTACAAAGAAACAACATCAGAATGGTCAAGAGATGATTTAAGCGGATATCAAAGTTCTTCTTTATGCGAATCGTGCAAAGGGCAAAGATTATCGCCAGAAGCCTTGGCGGTTAAAGTTGGGGCAAAAAATATATCTGAGACAACTGAGCTATCTATTGAAAAAGCAAAAGAATGGTTTTCAACAGTAGATAAAACTTTTAAAGGATCTCATAAAGAAATTGCTGAAAAGATATTAAAAGAAATTAATGAAAGATTAGAATTCCTTAACAATGTAGGGCTTAGCTATTTAACCCTTAATCGTATGAGTGGGTCGTTATCTGGTGGGGAAAGCCAACGTATTCGTCTTGCCTCGCAAATTGGCTCTGGACTGACCGGAATTATGTATGTGCTTGATGAACCTTCAATAGGACTTCATCAAAGGGATAATGACAAGTTATTAGAGGCGCTTAAACACTTGCGTGATTTAGAAAATACGGTAATCGTTGTGGAACATGATGAAGATGCTATTCGTCAAGCTGATTACATTATTGATATGGGGCCTGCGGCGGGGGCTTTGGGTGGTAATATCGTGGCAGAAGGCACAATTGATGATATTCTAAAAAATCCAAACAGTGTAACTGGGCAATATTTAACCGGTAAAAAAGGAATCGAAATTCCAAAACGCAGAAAAGGTAATGGTAAAAAAATAACAGTATCAGGGGCAAAAGTAAACAATCTTAAAAACCTTAAGGTAGATTTTCCACTAGGCACTTTTACTTGTGTTACTGGGGTTTCTGGTGGTGGTAAATCGTCATTAGTAATGGAAAGTTTGTTCAAAGGAATGAGTGATACTTTTGAAAATACCAATCTTGCGCCTGATGTTAAAATAAAAGGGGCTGGGTTCGTTGATAAAATTATTGATATTGACCAATCGCCGATTGGCAGAACTCCTCGTTCGAATCCTGCGACTTATACTAATATTTTTACCCCAATTCGTGAATGGTTTGCGGGACTGCCAGAAGCAAAAGCAAGAGGATATAAAGTAGGGCGTTTTTCATTTAACGTAAAAGGCGGCAGATGTGAGGCTTGTCAAGGTGATGGTGTTACCAAAATTGAAATGCACTTTTTGCCTGATGTTTATGTTAAATGCGACGTTTGTGGTGGTAAAAGGTATAATAGAGAAACATTGGAAATTAAATATAAAGGTAAATCTATTTCTGATGTTTTAGATATGACGGTTGATGAAGCAACCACTTTCTTTCAAGCAATCCCTAGTGTTCATGATAAACTTGTGGTATTGCAAAAAGTTGGTCTGGGTTATATTCATCTTGGGCAAGCAGCAACTACACTATCAGGAGGCGAGGCGCAACGTATAAAACTTTCAAAAGAATTAGGGAAACGTTCTACTGGGAAAACTTTATACATCCTTGATGAACCAACAACTGGTCTTCACTTTGCGGATATTGAAAAGTTGCTACAAGTACTTCATGCTCTTGTAGAAACTGGAAATTCTGTTATAGTAATCGAACATAATCTTGACGTTATTAAAACTGCAGATTATATTATCGATATGGGGCCAGAAGGCGGCGATGGCGGTGGTCAAGTTGTTGCTCATGGTACGCCTGAAAAAGTAGCAGAAATAAAAGAAAGTTATACCGGAAAATACCTAAAAAGGATGCTTGATTGTGGAAAAAAGCCTAAGAAATAAATATTATAAAATTTTAAAAGATTATTATGTTAATCGTAGAGTAAAAGAAAATACTTGCGAACGTTATGATGATTGGATGACCCATAAATATCGTCACACAATGATGGTAACAAAAGCAGGGCGAGAAATTATCGAAAATGATGATAACCTTAAAAATTTGTCACAAGAAATAAAAGATGAATTTATTTATGCTTGTTTATTTCATGATATAGGTAGGGCAATCCAAATGGATGCTAAAACTGGGGAATTAATTTCTGATTATCATGGAATTGATGGTGCTTTGGTGGCTCAACAACATGGTGTTAATTCACTTAACATCCTTATCCCTGTGATGTTGCATGATTTGATTAATGGGGCTTTGTTATACCTTCCTATGTATGAATTAGAGGTTGATGTTCGTTATACCGACCAACCACAAGAAAACAGGGTTTTTATCCGTGAAATGCGTGAAAGATTCAGCAAACTTTCCGAAGAAAAAAAGGAAACAGTAGAATTAGGAAGACGCTTGGTAAAAGATGCTGATATGCTTGCGAATTGGCGTGAATTTGAACGTATGACATATGATACATATTCAAAAGAAATTAAAATAAATGATAAAGTAAAAGAAGATTTGTTCAAAGCCCATCTTGTAGATAAAGATAATCTCGAAACTGTGGCTGATTATATTTGCCTTCTAATTGCTTGGGGAACTTCTATATACTATCCATATTCTATAAAAAGCGCTATTAATGATGATATTATCGGTCGTTTAAGAAAGTTCCTTATATCTTCTTATGAAAAAGACGGAAAATCTAAAAAAGATATTGCACCAATTTTAAACATAGTTGACGAAGGTATTGATATAGTCAGAAATAAAATGGATTATAATATCGCAAATCATTAAATATTGAGTTTTATTAAATATATTTTTTGAGGACTGCTTTTAAGCTGCCTTCATCTGTTATAACTTCATATGGAACTTCGAAAATATTTAAAATTTTTCTTTCTGGTTTATCATCAAGAACAAGACAATCTTCATAAGATATTTTGTTGTCTTTTAAAAACCAATCTAAAAATAGCATATCTTCCAAACTTGTATCATATTTTAAGCATTTTAATTCGCATGAAAGCAAGATAGAGCTGAAATATTTATTAAGGCTTAACGCCGGAACAGTGTATTTTCTGAACGCTTGTGAAGCATTGGCAATAAGAACTGTTTTAATACCTTTATCCTTTATGGCTTTTAAATAATTAGGGAAAAGTGGATCTGCCCATGTGAATTTTGAAAAACTATTGGCAAATTCAGATAATAAAGTATGACTGGGTATACCAAGTTTTCTTGCTAATTCATCGCAGTAATCGCGCATTGAAATGTTGCCAAGTAAAAGTTGTTTAGTCCAAGTATTTTTATTCATATACAGAAAATCACGAATAAGTTTTTGCTTGTCATGAAGCGGATGTTTTTTATCAGACAATTGATCCAATACTTCTGTATAACTAAGCGTGTCAAACCAGTCTATAAAAATCGCCTTTGGCTTTTTATTCATAATATTCCTCTTTAAAATTACCCTTATAAATTATTAATATATAATAAAAAAAATAGCAAGCAAAAACTAATTGTTTTGCGGTATAAATGGTTTTTGATTTTTGTTATTCATGTCACAAACAACAGGAGGAATAAACTTTATGTCTTCTAGTGTTACATTTACATCTATTGGTCCTATGGTTTGTATCATTTTGATTAAAATACCGTTGTTTAAGATTTCAAATTGACTTTCGAATGTTGGTATATCTGGAATATTTTCGGAAAAGAATCCTATGCTTGCTTTTATTGTTTGTTGTTTTTCAAGTAAAAAAATATCACCCATAATGTCTGGATAAACATTGTCTGAAATAGAAGTGATAAAAATAGATGAATCAAAAAAATTGGCAGGCGAAGTTCCATCGTAATAAGGAGCATTAAAATACGTTATATTTTCATTAGCCCCGCGAATTAAGTTTTTATATAATGCGACAGGAAAAAGGGTGGTTCCAGGAATTGATAAAGGCGATTTGTTTTTAGGTTCGCTGAAATTAACGGTTGCTTTATCCCCGTCATTTGAAAAAGAAACGTTACCAGTGTAAATTATCGGTTCATCATCGGTATAATTTTCCCAAGCAAAGCTATATCCCCAGCCATCAAAACTTTCAAAACTGGATAAATTTGAAATAATAGTTTTAGATGAGCCATCGTTTAATATTAAATCAAGAAATATACTGGTTTCCGATAACCATCCAAGGCAATCAGTGCGAAGTTTATAGGTTAAAGTTCCATGTGCATCAATTACATCTTGACCTTTACTATGAACTTTTGCAAGGGACAGAGAATACTGCCCCTCGTAAGGGGCAATATAAATGTCATTTGCCAAAGTGCTATTGCTTATAAAAACAATAAAGGCAGCAAGAAATGTAATTGTTTTTAGTATCATTCGCTCTTTTCTTGTTTTGCTTTTTCTTTTGGCATATTTATTCCAAGATGAAGTTCCTTTAATTGCTTATCAGTAGCAAAGTTAGGAGCCTGCATCATCAAATCTTGCGCCTGACCAGTCATTGGGAACAAAATAACCTCACGAATATTTGGTTCATCAGCAAGAAGCATAACAATCCTGTCAACGCCAGGGGCAGAACCGCCATGAGGAGGAGCACCAAATTTAAATGCATTTAACATACCGCCAAATTTGCTTTCCACCACTTCTGGTCCATATCCTGCGATTTCGAATGCTTTATACATAACTTCTGGTAAATGGTTACGTATTGCGCCAGATGAAAGTTCAACACCGTTACAAACAATATCATATTGGTACGCCAAAATATCAAGCGGATCTTTATTAAGTAAATCGTCCATTCCGCCATGAGGCATTGAGAATGGGTTATGAGAAAATTCAACCTTGCCGTCATCATCAAGTTCATACATAGGGAAATCAACAATCCAACAAAGTTCAAAACGATCTTTATCCAATAATCCTAAATCTTCACAAAGTTTAGTCCTTGCAAGGCCTGAGAATTTTTCAATGTCTCTTTCGTTGCCACAAATAAAGAATACGCTGTCGCCAACTTCTGCTTTTACACTGCCTTTTAATAGGCCTAGTCTGCCTTCATCAAGTTTTTTAGCGATAGGTCCTTTATTTCCGTCTTCGGCAAATGTGATGTAACCTAGACCACCTTGACCATTTTCTTGAGCCCATGTATTTAATTTATCGAACCAACTGCGTGGTTGAGTAGCAGCACCAGGAGCACGTATTGCACGAATTTGACCGCCACTTGCCACCATATCTGCAAATAATCCGAAGTCGCTGCCTGCGAAAACTTTGCTTACGTCTTCGATTACAAGCGGGTTACGTAAATCTGGTTTATCAGAACCATATTTAGCCATAGATTCACGGTATGGAATTTGCACAAATGGATGAGCAGATACTGGTTTTCCGTTTGAAAATTCACTGAAAATACCATGTAATAATGAACCAACTGCTTCAAAAACATCATCTTGAGTAACAAAAGACATTTCAATATCTAGCTGATAAAATTCACCAGGAGAACGGTCAGCACGGCTGTCTTCATCCCTGAAACATGGTGCGATTTGGAAATATCTGTCGAATCCAGAAACCATCAATAATTGTTTAAATTGTTGAGGTGCTTGTGGTAACGCATAAAATTGACCTGGATGCAAACGAGATGGGACTAAAAAATCCCTTGCGCCTTCTGGTGAAGATGCTGTTAAAATAGGGGTTTGAAATTCAACGAATCCCATATCAGTCATTCTTTTACGCATAGAACTTATCACTTGTGAACGAAGAAGAATGTTTTTATGTAATTTTTCCTTCCTTAAATCTAAGAATCGATATTTAAGGCGGAGCTCTTCTGGGCTGTTGTCGTCTGCTGCTACTTGGATTGGAAGCACGTCTGCATTTGATAGAACTTCAATCTCAGAAACCTTAACCTCAATTTCACCAGTAGGAAGTTTAGAGTTAATAGTTGCCCCGTCCCTTGCTAATACTTCGCCTGTTACACAAACAACGCTTTCTACTCTGCATTTTTCCAAAGTTTGAAACGCATCACTAGAAGTGTCTGTAACAACCTGAGTGATTCCGTAGTTATCACGTAAATCAACGAATAATAAATTTCCATGGTCACGTTTTCTGTGAATCCAGCCAGAAATTTTAACTGTTTGTCCTTTGTCGCTTAAACGCAAGTCAGAACATTTATGAGTACGATATTTATGCATACATTCCCCCAAAAAAATAAAATAATAGTTTAAAAAAAAATTTTGCTCATTATAATACGTGTTTATGATTATAAAAACAACAGAAGAATTAAATTTTTATCTTAATAAGTTATCAGAACAAAAATACATAGCGATAGATACTGAATTTATGAGGGAAAAGACATATTGGCCTAATGTATGTCTTATCCAACTTGCGAGCGAGGATACTGCTTTTTGCATTGATCCTTTAGATGAAAATATTGATTTAAGAGAATTTTTCGAAATTTTGCAAAATAAAAACATTGTAAAAGTGTTTCATGCAGCAAGACAAGATATTGAAATTTTTGTTCATTTAACAGGAAAAGTTCCAACACCTATATTCGATACCCAACTTGCAGCTATGGTTTGTGGGCTTGGTGATAGTATTAGTTATAAAGATTTGGTTATTTCACTACTCGATAAAACCATTGATAAAGGTATGCGTTATACTGATTGGTCAAAACGACCATTAGACGACAGGCAAATTGAATATGCATTGTCAGATGTTACCCATTTATGCGATATCTATAAAATCTTAACTGCAAAGTTAGAAGAAAATAAACGAATCCATTGGATAGATGAAGAAATGGAATTTTTATCCGATGTGAAAACATACGACATTAATCCTGATGATGCATATAAAAGGCTTAAGACAGGTGGGCTTAATAGCAGGGCGCTTAGCGTATTAAAAGAACTTGCAGCTTGGCGTGAAATAAAAGCAAAAGAGCATGATAGACCAAGAGGTTTTATCATGAAAGATTTGTTGTTACACGAACTTGCAACTTTTAATCCGACCTGTATAGAAGATTTATTAAAGGTCAGAGGAATTTCAGAAAACGGCAAATATAATCAAGAAATCTATGATGCAATAAAAAAAGGTCTAGAGAATCCAGAAAAAATCAAACCAGTATCCAGACGAAGAGTGTCAAAATCTTTAATGGACATGCTTAAAATGGTACTTCATATAAAAGCAGAAGAGTTCGGGGTTGCAGCAAAATTAATAGCCACCACAGATGATTTAGAAAAAATCGCAATAGGTGATAAAAATGTAGACGCCCTAAAAGGTTGGAGACTAGAAGTTTTCGGACAAAGTGCAAAAGACCTTAAGAAAGGCAAAATCGCAGTTTATTTTAACCCAAAAGAAAACAAAATTCAGATAATGGGTGATTACTGCGGATAAGTCTCGCAATTGCTAAGTCAGGTAGTATCTCTACATTCCTGTCGCAATTTCTCTATTATCCTAGTAATCCCCTCATTCTATGAATTTTCCTCATAATGTCATGCCGAACTACCAAAAAAATGTCATTCCGGACAAGGATCTGGCATCCATTTGTATTTACCGCAACGTCTATGGATTCCGGGTCGGTGCCCGGAATGACAAAAAAGGAGACTGCTGAATGTTAAAACTATGGCACCCGGAATGAAAAAAAGGAGACTCAGTAATGATAAAAAAAGAGAGCTCGGAATAGATAATAAAAAAGATTCCTGCATAAATAAAAAGAACCTCAAGAGATTGTATGCACTTGAGGTTCTTTTTATTTGTTGGGCTTATTATTGAGTTCTGCGTTGTGGTGAAACCATTAAATCAACCGTTGTATCATCGCTGTCGCCATAGATTTGGATGATTGCTTCTCTTCCGCGGCGGCTATAGGTTAAAAAGCTTACTTCTGCACGAACTGTTGCTGTTTCTTTCCAGCCACGTTTTGGCATTTCTTCAACGAAAAAGTCAAATACAGAGCTTGGCGCATGAGGAGAGTTAAATGATAATTTTCCAGTCCAATCTTCACCAGAACCTAAAACAACCGTTTTATCTAAATTCATAGTAGCACGGTCAGGAGTAGGGATATCAGTAAAGTTAGCAAAAGCAGATGGCGGTAATTGTTCCACTTGATTGCCATGTTCATCCGTTGTGTAAACTGTTTGTGTTGTTTGACAACCCATTAATGTAACAAGTGTCATTGTGATTAAAAATTTTTTCATTTTCATTCCTTTGTAAATTTTAAACATTTAATTTATTATATAATATTTTAGTAAAGTTTTTATTAAAACTCTATATCAATGGTATTTTTGTGCCGTCAAGATATAGCCCGTCTTCTTGTTGATTTGGAAAATTATCGGTAAGATTTTGCATATCTTCAGGCGATAATTCAAATGTTGCAAGTTCATCTATTTCTTTTTTTCCAATTGGATATGATATTTTTAACAAAAGGTTTACACCTTGTTGTTGTAATAACCATTTAAGGCTGATTAATACATTTGATTTATCATATTTAGCAGCTAATTCATCCAATATTGGATATGCTCCAGCTTTTTGGAATGGGGCAATGCCTAAGATTGGTACTGGCATTTGAACGCATCTATAGGCTATGAAGTGAATATTATTTTCATTGCAATAATCTATTACACCTTTGCTTTTAGGGCCACGTATTAGTAGATTGTAAAAAGCTTGAGTCGCGTAAACACCTTTATTAAGCTCGCTGTGATATTCTTTTAAGGTTTTAACAGAAGCGTTGCAAACCCCAGCATTTTTAATTAATCCTTCTGATAATAATCGATTGAAAGCCTTAGCCGTTTCTTTGATAGGAATACCATCACCAGAAGGGGCATGTACGTAATAAACATCCAAATAATCCAATCCCATACGGTTAAGAGTTTCTTCGAAATTTTTTAAAACTCCGTCATAACTTAAATCAAATAATACCTTAGATGAAATCATTAAATCATTTCTATCAAATCCTTTTACTGCTTTACCAACGATTTCTTCCATTTTTCCTTGGCGAAAGAAAGCTGCAGTGTCAATGTGTTTAAATCCATTACGAATTGTAGATTTTATCATTTCTACTTCAAGTATTTCGTCATCGGTAGGACTTATATCATCTTTTGAAATGTCCCAAGTGCCAAGTCCAATTTTTGGAAAATTATCATCCATTATGTTTTCTCCTTGATATTATTTAAAATTAAATCAATAATATCATATATAATTCATATCGCAATTAAATATTTGCTCTATATTAACCTGTTGACGTTTTTTAAGGTTTATTTTATAAATATTTAAGTTTTAAAAGGAGAAAAATTATGAATAGCTGTTCTATACGTGTTAAACTTGTTATTGCAATAGTTGCATTGATTGTAATAAGTTCAACGATACTTAGTGCTAATGCAATATTTTCACAAGATAGATATGCAAATAAGCAAGGGTGGGAATTATTACAAGATAATGCAGAAAAAGAAGCCGCTCACGTTCAAGAATATTTCGCTATTGCTACGAAAATTGCCCAAGATACTGCATCAACGATATCAGCACTTTATAATAAAAATATAAAGGATAGAGAAATATATTTTGATATTATGAATAGGATAGCCAATGATAATAACCAATATTTTGGTTTTTTCCTTGCTATGGTTTATAATTACGATAACAAGGATAATCAGTATAAAGATGGCAAGTTAGGTGATGAAAAATTCGGTCAATTTAAACCATACTTTTTTAAAGAAGATGGAGTTTTTAAATCTCAAAATAGCACAATGGCTACTGATGGATCTGCTGATGGATATTTTTATACTCCATTAAAAGAAAAAAAGGAAATGCTTGTTCCTCCTTATGAAGATACGGCAGGGGGTAAAAAAGTATTATTATCCTCTATCGTTACCCCAATTTCACCTGATAAAAACAAGCCAGCAATTGGGATTGTAACGATTGATATTGATGTTACAGGAATTAACGAAAATCTGCGTGAAAAGAAACCGTTTGGCGATGGGTATGTTGCGGTTATAACTGATACTGGTGAATGGGTTTCACATCCAGATGAAGAAATAGCAGGAAAATCAAACACAAATGAAATGTTTGATTCAGTTATAAGCGATTTAAAAGAAGGAAAAAACTATAAAGAGCTTGTTTATGATGTTAAGCTTCAAGAAAATGTTTATATAACTTCGCATATTATTAATGTTGGCAAAGCTTCAGAAAAATGGGCTGTTGTAGTAGTTGTACCAGAAAGATGCGTACTCGCTGAATCTAATAAATCTAAATATACCTTGATTTTGGTATCATTGGCTATTTTATTCATAGCAATTATAGTTGCATTTTATGTTGGAGGAACGGTTTCAAATCCTATTAAAAAAATTACAGACACAATGAATGAAATATCAAAAGGTGATACAAGTTCTGCTATATATGGACTTAATCGTAATGATGAAATAGGAATGATGGCTCGTGCATTAGAGATATTTAAAAATAATGTAAAAGAAAAACAAAATTTAGAGTTAAAAAATAAAGAAATTTCAGAAAAAACAGAACAAGATAAAAAGAAAAATCAAGAACATATCGCATCAACATTTGAAAATGTAATTGGCGGGTTTATTAATGATATTTCACTTGCTGCGAAAAAATTACAAGATACTGCAAGTATAATGACTAGCTCTGTTGAAAACGCAATTAAGTTTGCAGCAGATGGTTCAAATTCAGCGGATAGTATGTCTAATAACGTGCAAACTGTTGCTTCTGCTTCTGAGGAGCTATCTAGCTCTATAACTGAAATATATAAACAAGTTGAAACCTCGTCTGATATTTCGGCCCAAGCAGTAGAAAAAGCAAATCATGCAAATAATATGGTGGAAAAACTTACCACATCTGCTAATGCTGTTGGGGAAATTATAGGATTAATCAAAGATGTGGCAGATCAAACAAATCTGTTAGCCCTAAACGCAACAATTGAAGCAGCGCGAGCAGGTGACGCAGGGAAAGGATTTGCAGTGGTGGCAAATGAGGTTAAATCTCTTGCTTCTCAAACAGGAAAAGCCACGGAAGAAATTTCTATGCAAATTGCAAATGCTCAATCAGCAACACTAGAAGTGGTCCAGGCAATATCTGAAATAACCGAAACAATAACTAGTATGAATGAAATTATGTCTACAATTGCGGTTTCTGTTGATGAACAAAAAAATGCTACTCAAGAAATTTCTAGCAGTATTCAGCAAGCATCATTAGGTACGCAAGAAGCATCTTCTAGTATGCGTCAAACATCGGAATCAGTGAATGAGGTTAGAGGTATTACAAAAGATGTAATTGATGCTTCTCAATCGCTTTCAATGCAATCAGAGGCTTTGAAATCTGAAGTTGAAAGCTTTTTAAAAAATATTCGTAATTCATAAAACAATATAAAGGATTAACATGTCAGAAGAAAGAATTATCACAGGCAAAGAATTAGACGGAGAGGAAGCTCTTTATTCATCTATGCGACCTAAGATGTTGAATGATTTTATTGGACAAAGTGCTATTTGTGATAATTTGCAAGTATTTGTGAAAGCCGCAAAGTCAAGAGGTGAAGCGCTTGATCACGTTTTATTTCATGGTCCTCCTGGTCTTGGTAAAACTACTTTGGCACAAATTGTTGCTCATGAACTTGGTGTTGGGTTTAGAGGGACTGCTGCTCCTATGATTACTAAATCAGGAGATTTGGCAGCAATCCTTACAAGTTTAGAACCAAATGATGTTTTATTTATTGACGAAATTCATCGGCTTTCTTCATCTATAGAAGAAGTTTTATATTCAGCAATGGAAGATTTTCATCTGGATATAATTATAGGTGAAGGTCCTAGTGCTAGAGCTGTTAAGATAGATTTAAATAAATTTACTTTGATTGGGGCTACTACTCGCTCAGGGCTTTTAACTACCCCTTTGCGTGACAGGTTCGGCATTCCACTTAGGTTGGATTTTTATAATATAGAAGAACTTGAATATATCGTAAAAAGAGGAGCCAAAATCTTAGGTGCAGGCATAACAGATAGTGGCGCTAGAGAAATTGCTTCTCGTTCTCGTGGTACGCCTAGAATCGCGGGAAGATTATTAAGAAGGGTACGTGATTTTGCTGATGTCGCAGGAAATAAAGCTATTGATGATGAAATAGCAGATAAAGCATTAGCAAGGCTTGATGTTGATAAAACAGGTCTTGATGGAATGGATAGAAGATACCTTAGAATTGTTATTGAAAATTATGGCGGTGGTCCAGTTGGTATTGATACAATCGCAGCAGCGTTGTCAGAAGAACGCGACACGATAGAAGAGGTCATAGAGCCATACCTTCTTCAAAAAGGATTTGTTCAAAGAACTCCGCGTGGTCGAATGATTTCTCAGCTGGGTTATAAACATTTAGGATTGATTGCACCTAAATCTTCACAAATTCCAGATTTGTTTGAATAAAAAATATTGACAAATTTGCATTATGTTGATATAGTATGTTAACTAGATTGTAGTTAATAGCTATATTAATCGATTTTTGTTTATTTATTTAAAAGGAATTTGTCATGAATCATAATAATGAAAGAATTTGTCAAGATCTTGAAGTATCAGTTATATCAGCGATTAAAAAAGGTGTTGCATTGGATTATGTTAAAAGCCTTAAAAATAAAGATATTATAGAATTAACGATAGAGCAAGAGAACGTTGATGCATTAATTATTAAAGGTCAAAGGCAAAAAATTTCAAAAGAAAGTTTGTTGGAATTAAATGCAAGGCGCGATTTATGTAGAGCTGCTGGTGCTTTGCAAAGAAAAGTATCTGCTTTTTTGAATAGTTGCGCAATAAATGATAGTCATGCTAATCTTGCTGGATACGCTTGGGCTAATGCTTTAAGGCAAGCAGAAAAACTAAAAATTAATAATAGTACAATTTCTCAACAATTAATTTTAAAAGAAAAATATAATTCAAGGTAATAAAAAGAGGTTGCTATGAAAATTCAACTTGATGATGCTCAATGGATATTAGGACATTTGGATAAGTATCAATTTATAGATTATAAGATTTGGGAAAATCGCAATGTTGCTAGCCCTATTGATTTAATAACTCATGATATAAAAAGAATGGATAGTATTTTAAGTAAAACTCACGATTTTTATAAAGGTGTTTGGGAATTCGGTGAGTATTCAATAGATAGCAAAGGCAAAGTATTAATTCCATTTGGTAACAATGTTATCGAAGATATAGTTTTGGGAATGTGTGATAAATTTGTTGAATGTTCTTTTCAAAAAATTGATAATGAGAATGTTTTTGCAATAACCCCCCCAAAAAATGTAAAAAAAGAAGATTTTGATATAACAGTTGATGGGCTTAATTTTATATTGGGTTGGCAGATTAAAAAATCAGATAATAATAAAATATATATTGATAATCACCTTGTTATTAATGATTTTATAGATAAAAGAGATGAATATAAAAAAAGAGTTGTAAAAGGATTTGCTCCTGAAGTTGTTCAAAAAATTGATAAATCTTCAGAAAAATCAAATGTAGAAGAAGCTAAAATGCATTTGATAGAGGCAAAAAATGAAATGCGTTATTATGAATTGTTTGAAGTCATAAAAAATGGGTTTGTAACCGAATTTGATTCTCATGGAAAATTAATGCCTCCGTTAAAACTTAAACAAGATTTGACAGGAGATCAAATCCAGCTTGCATTATTCGCTAAAACTCTTGTTCTGGACGAATTTGCAACATTAAATCCGGAAATGAAAAGAAGAGAAAAGCTTACTGCTGCATATGCAAATTATGAAAAAAAATGCAATTCAGAAAAAGGTTTTATGGATTTTGCAAAAAATGTAAAATCAAGTTTGAAAAGCGGATTATTAAATAATGACGCATTTAAAAAATCCACGAACGCTAGAATGCAATATCTTAGAAATTTATTGGGTAATAAAAATAAATAAAAAAAGAGCCTACAGATTGTAAGCTCTTTTTGATAAAATATAGAATTAATTTTTGTTTTGCTATCTAATATTTTCAGAAATTCCAAATTTTTGTAATATGAGTTTAAGTTTTTGAGTTTCATATTTATTTGGGACTCTGTGATAATTTTTTCCTATCACCTTTGCATCTACTAATGCATTAAAAGCAGCGTTTGCGCCTTTAGTATCAATGATATCGGCAGAAAACATATAACTTTTTGCATTGTAAATTATATCTGATGTGTTTGGCAAAAGTTCAGGATTTTTAACACTTTTTAAGGTTTTTGAGATATTTATAATATTATCTTTAGTAATTGTTTGACCTTCATTTTTGCCAAGCCACCCAATTTCCACCAAAGCATTGCGAATTTCAGGAATTTGTTTGTTTGATTGGGCCATGTATAAAATATCTAAGGCATATGTGTATTTTGGGGTTGGAGCGACTTTATACTCATTTGCATTTGCTATTCCAGCAAAAGCACCGCAAGACAGTGATAAGATAATAGATATTTCCGTAAGTTTGTGGCCAATAGTTTGTTTATTGTTATTCATTAATTTTCCTTATTTTATTATTATAATTCTGCATTATACATTAAATTAAAAACATATCAATAAAAAAGTCAAAAAAATTGACAATATTTATCGGTTTGAGTAATTTTACGATATGGTATATAAAAAAAAAGAGCCTGCTGGTTAGCAAGCTCCTTTTAAAAATAAGTGTAGAATTTACTTTTTCATAATATCAGAAACAACTTGGATAGATATGATTTTATCCGGATTTGTTACTGTACCACTTTCTGGTGCGCCTTTTTTAATAGCATCAACATAAGTCATTCCAGAAACAACTTTGCCCCAAGCTGTGTATTGATTATCTAACCATGGGCTTTTTTCGAAAACTATAAAAAATTGGCTGTCACCTGAATTAACACTAGCAGAGCGAGCCATAGAAACAGTACCGCGGTTATGAGCAGTTTTGTTGAATTCTGCTTTTAATTTTTTGCCACTGCCGCCCATTCCGTTGCCGTCGGGACATCCTGTTTGTGCCATAAAGCCATCAATTACACGGTGGAATTTAAGACCATTGTAAAAACCTTGTCTAACCAATTCTTTTATTCTTGCAACATGATTAGGAGCATCTTCTGGATACATTTCAATAATTACATCACCGTCTTTTAACTTTAATAATAAAGTGTTTTCAGGATCTTCTACATCATAGTTTATAGAAGTGTCTTGTGCTGTTGCCCCAAAACTTATAAAAAGTGACACAAGTAGTGCAAAAAATTGTTTAATCATAATAAATTCCTTTTAATTAATTATTTAAGTCTTTTGATTACATCAGCAGTAATATCAGTAGCACCAAATAAAATAGTTCCTTTTGCGAAAACATAATCAAATTTTTGCGCTTTTGCTTCTTCTGCGATTAAATCAGTTAATTGAACGTCAATTTTTTGTAATTTTTGGTGGTGTTCAACAGCAATTGCTTGTTTCTTTTCGTTTAGTTCAACTTGACCTTTTTGCATAAGACCCATTTTTGCTTCTGCTGAGCTTTCTTTTTCAATTTCAGCATTCATAG
Organism: uncultured Lactobacillales bacterium; assembly: GCA_964369365.1. GTDB lineage: Bacteria > Pseudomonadota > Alphaproteobacteria > CAYJES01 > CAYJES01 > CAYJES01. The sequence continues at coordinate 20,568 of CAYJES010000002.1, forward strand.
AGTTAGCCCAGCTTTGAAGTTCGTGATTTTTTACGTTTTGTTCTTTACGAAGTTCAGCCATATCTTTTGAATTTGCAACCAATTGCGCAACATCAACCATAGCAACGTTTAATTTTTTATCTGTCATATTTTTAATCCTTTTTAATTGTTTAATAAATGGTTAAAACCATAATTATGATATAGGTTTAACTTAGCCCAAATGCAAGTTTTTATTTATAACATTTTATTTTAATTAAAAAATCCTGTAATTATATCCAATAATGATTGTGTAGTTTTCGCAAAATATGGTGCCTTATCTTTAACGTTTTGCCTGGTTTCAATAAATCCACATCCAATAAAAATGTCTGCATCGCCTTTGCCATAAACATCAAAATCAGACATCCCGTCGCCTATCATAACTACTTTGCCAGTTAGAGCAGATTGCAAACGTAATTGTTTTACAATTGCATTTTTACCTTTTTCATAAGCAAGGGGAGTGTCCAAAATTCCAGTAACATTATCATTTTCATCAACAACGATGTCATTAGCAAAACAATTTGTAAAAGGTATGCCTAATTTATCCGCGGTTGGTTTTATAATTTCTATAAATCCGCCACTTATTATGAATACATTTTGCTCTTTTTCAATTAAATAAGTAATAATTTCTGGAATTTGGGGAATTATGTGATTATTAATTTCACTTGCCATTTTTTTGAAATCATTCGCATTTAATTGAGCTGAACTTATCCTAGTGGTGATTGAAGTATTAAAATCCAATTCGCCATTCATAGATTTTTTTGTGATGTCATCTATTTTTTGTTTTATTTCTTCATCATCAAGTTTGTTTTTGATAATAGTGTCCAAAGTTTCAATTGAAACAATGGTCGAATCGAAATCAAAAATGAATGAATTTGGTGTATCTTTTGATAAAATTTCCATATTTTATTCCTTGGTTGGGGCAATAGTTCTTACTTTTATTACGCCTTCGATATTTTTAATTGTTTCAATTATGTCTTTTGGGCAAGCATCGTCCATATCAATAATATTATATGCCCAATCGCCTTTTGAACGGTTTATCATATCAGCAATGTTTATATGTTTTTCAGCAAGTAAATTAGTAATTGCTGCAATAACATTTGGTACATTTTTGTTAATGATAGTTAAACGATGTTTTAATGCCAGTCCCATATCGCAATTAGGGAAGTTTACAGAGTTTTTGATATTACCATTTTCAATGTAATCTTTTAATTGTCTTGCTGCCATGATTGCGCAATTGTCTTCTGCTTCTGGGGTTGAAGCGCCTAGGTGAGGAACCGCAATTATTCCTTCGTGTCCGATTACTTCGTTACTTGGGAAATCGGTTACGTAACAAGCTATTTTTCTATCTTTAATAGCTTTTTTAACATCATCATTGATTACGATTTCTCCCCTTGAAAAGTTCAAAAGAACGCTGCCAGATTTCATCTTAGCAAAGTTTTTATCATTGAAAAGTCCTCTTGTTCCATCAACTAATGGAGTATGAATAGTGATGTAATCAGAATTTTTTAAGATTGTATCAATGTTTTCAGCACGCTGTACGTTACGAGAAAGTGACCAAGCAGCATCTAGTGATATATGAGGATCAAATCCCATAACTTTCATGCCCAAAGCCTCGCAGGCATTGGCAACTTGAACCCCAACTGCACCAAGCCCTATAACCCCCATGGTTTTATTCATAATTTCTGGACCTACGAAATTTTTCTTGCCTTTTTCAACTAGTACTGCTGCATCTTCTTGATCTTTTAAGGTTAGAACCCATTCAATACCTTTATACAATTTACGAGAAGCCATAATTAATGATGCGATTATGATTTCTTTTACTGCATTTGCGTTACCACCAGGAGTATTAAAAACTACAACACCAGTTTCAGAACATTTTGCAATTGGAATATTATTATACCCAGCGCCAGCACGAGCAATAGCAAGCAAGTTTTCACCTAGTTCCATTTCATGCATAGAAGCACTTCTTAATATTATCCCATCTGGATTTGTATCACCTTCTTTTAATTTAAAAGTTTTTCCTTCAAATTCATTTAATCCAGTTTGTGATATATTATTTAATGTTGTAATTGTGTACATATTGTATAAGTCCTTTCTTTAATTCTTTATTTATTGTTGCTTGCGAAATTTTTCATGAATTCGATTAATGTTTTTACCCCTTCGATTGGCATAGCATTATATATACTTGCCCTTGCGCCACCTACACTACGATGTCCTTTTAGGTTTACCAATCCGTTTTCTTCTGCCATTTTTAAGAAATCAGCAGTTTTGTCTGTATCTTTTAAAACAAAAGGAATATTCATTAATGAACGATGTTCTTTTTCAGCTGTTCCTTCGTAAAAATTGCTATCATCAAGGAAGTCATATAAAAGTTTTGCTTTTTCTTGATTGTTTTTTTCAATGCTTTTTATTCCGCCGCATTCTTTTACCCAATCAAACACTAATTTAGCCATATAAATACCAAATGTAGGAGGAGTGTTATACATAGAATTATTTTCTGAATAAGTTTTATAATCTAGCATTGTTGGTACTGATGATGGAATTTCCCCTATTAAATCTTCTCTTATGATTACAACGCAAAGACCAGCGGGTCCTATATTTTTTTGGGCGCCTGCATAGATTATTCCAAAATCTGAAACATTTATTTCTCGTGATATAATGTCCGAGCTCATATCCGCAATTAGAGGAGACGTTGTCTTCGGAAAAGTTTTATACTGCGTTCCATAAATAGTGTTGTTAGATGTTATATGAACGTAATCGTTTTTTTCAGAAAAATTAAAATCAGTTGGGATATATGTGAAATTTTTATCTTCTGATGAAGCAATTACATTAACATTACCGTATTTTGTAGCCTCTTTAATTGCTTTTTTTGACCAAAGCCCTGTGTTTATAAAATCTGCAGATTTATTGTCTTTGAATAAATTTAATGGCACCATTGCAAATTGCAAAGAGGCGCCACCTTGAATAAATAAAACCTTATAATTATTTGGAATATTTAATATGTCTCTAAGTCCTTTTTCCGTCCCATTAATTATTTCATCAAAAACTGTTGAACGGTGACTCATCTCCATTACCGACATTCCGCAGCCATTGTAATCAATGAATTGCTTTTGTGCTTTTTCCAATACTGACCTAGGTAATACAGATGGTCCTGCAGAAAAATTATAAACTTTTTCCATATTTTCACTACTCCTTAATTAAATTTATAATAGAAATAAAAGTTACTATAATATGAAATTCAATACAAGACTTTTAAAAATCACAAAAAAAATGACAAATTTTGTTGCGTTGGTTTGAAAAATATGGTATTATTTCATTATGAATATAGTAACTGAATTATTTTTTTAAAAAATTATAAGGATTTTGTCATGGAAAAAGTAAACGACATATATAAACAAATTAAAGGTGAAGATGTTCTTCATAGTGAAATTTTTATGGATTTTTTGCTGTCATTTTCTGATAAAGAATTAAAATATGATATACCTGAAGATGTTAATTTTAAAGATCTTGCAAAAGAAGAGCAAGCTATTTTAATTGAAAAATTAGAAGCTGAAAAAGATGAAATAAGAATAGAGACATTATCCCAAATTTTAGATTTAATGGAAGAAAAAGGTCAATATATTAATCATAAAGACATTGCCAATATGATGTTTGGTAAAAAGATTGATGAAAATATAGATAATGAAAAAGATAGGGAAATTTATAAAGATATTGTCGCAAAAACAATAGATGCAAGTTATGATAAAGACCCATTATCTGGGTTTGATGATAAAAATTCTGCCCCTTTGATTAAAGCTCTTGCTCATGTTTATAAAAAGGCAAATCCTGATAAAAATACTTATATTATAGCCGCTGATTTGAATAATTTAACTGGCGGTAATAACGTGTTAATCAAGGAGCGTGGTGACGAAGATTTAGGAATGCAATCTTGCGATAAAGCAATATCTATCATGCTTAATATTTACAATGATGTTTTAAAAGAAGATTTGGGTGATAAAGCTAGAATAAATCTATTCCGCGAGGGTGGCGATGAATTCGGTATGATTATCGAAGGTGATATTTCACGTTTGGAATTAATGAAATCTATAATGAAAGCAGATGCAATCGTTGAAAGATTCATTGCTTTTGCAAATTTAAACGATATGGAGCACACTAAATACGCAGGTAATAAATATCGTAATGGTATGAGTGTAGGATTGGGTGTAATAGAGCTTCGTGGTGAAGATAAGCCGTATCAAATTTTTGAATTATTAGAAGATGCTATTACTCTTGATAAAACGATGAAAGGGACGAATAGACAAGGGCAAGTGATTTGGATGCAAATAGAAGAAGAACTTAATGAAGCTCTTGGTCTTGATCCTGAAAATAGATTTAAAGTATTACCCAGTGGTATCGAAAGTAAAATAGCTGCAGAATTAATTAAAATATCAGAAGAAAATAGGGCTTTATCTGATTCAAACTTTACCTCTTTTGAAAGGTTAGAAAACCTTCCAGATGAATTTAGAAAATATGTTAAATTCATATCTACCGCAAACAAAATGCCTGTTAGTGTTTTAAGAGATGAAACAGATAAAAGGTCTAAAACAAGGGGGCAAAGTTATATAGATAGTATGTTTGCTCCATCTCGTGAGATTATTATCGATAACTTTAACCGTCTTTTAATGGATACTGGGGTTAAGTTTAATAATTTTATGAAAAATATTTCTACTAACTTGACTAGGATTTACTTGTCTCCTGATTACTCTTCTACTGCTCACCCGGCTAGGTTATTAGAGGGTGATGTTCAAAGGTTTGAAACTGGATCTGCAAGAAAACAAAAAGAAATAGATGTTGAGTTAAAAGCAAAAATGTTAGTTGTTAATATTGAAAACCTTAAAATATGGAATACTTTTGGTCACCACTATGGCGATGCTATTTTAAAAGACGCGGTTGGATTTATGCGCGATAGTATGAAAGAGCACGGGATTGAAAATACTGATGCAATTTATACTAAAGGTGGGGGGAAATTTGCTATTCTTTTACCTCCTACATTTAAAATATCTGGTAAAGAAATACCTGTTGATGACGAATTTATGAAAAGTATTATGGATAGCATATCTAAGAAAATAAAAGTAGGAATTAATGATCAAAATGCTTATGATTATTTCAAAAACAGAAACTTATCAGTTGATTACAATGAAAATTCTTCTGAACTACAAGGATCATTAACCGTTCCTGTTTATGGTGGTGTAGAGGGGGAAGGCAAACCTATTTACAATCGTGAAACTGGTGAAAAGATTCTTATATCTGAATTTGAAAATCCTACCAAAAAAGGTCTTACAGGATGTCCTGTTTTTATGGAATATAGAGATATTGAAAAAATACCTAATTTTGGGGCTAAGTTTTTCAAAGCGGCCATGGCGCAAATAGAATTACGGATATTAAAATATATCTCAGAAAAACTAGAAGCTAAAAAGAAAAACAATGAAATGAAATCAAAAGAATCATCAGCAAATATAGGTAATTCAAGATTAGCTATTGAATTAAATAAAAGAAAAGGTAAGGGTGGATAAAAAATACTTGCAATTTAATTAATTTTTAGTTAATATAAGGTAGTTGGTTTAATTTGAGAAAGGTAAATCAAAATGTCACAAGAACAAAATAAATCTGGGAACAATGGTAATACATTAGAAACAAAAAATTCTGATGTTGTGAAAAAGAGTACTAAAAAATATCCTGCTCCTATATGTGGGTTAAATGGTAATGCTTTAAATCGTCTTTATGAATTATTGTATAGTGATAAAGCGTCTCATACACATTAAATAATTTTACATTTATTATAAAAGTGGTGCAAAATATTGTGCCACTTTTTTTATGTATAACTATCTATCTATAATTCAAATTCTTGTTATTTATTTGCTATATTTTACTTGAAACAAAATCAATTTCGTTTATAGTAAATGCAAATATTTTTTATTATATTAAAGCTAAGGGAGATTAAAATGGCAGAAAAATTAAAAATGATGGATGGTAACGAAGCTGCGGCATCGATTGCCCATAGACTTAACGAAGTTATAGCAATATATCCGATTACTCCTTCTTCTAATATGGGGGAATTATCTGATGCTTGGGCTACTGGTGGTATGACTAATATTTGGGGTAAAATTCCAGAAGTTTGGGAAATGCAATCAGAAGCAGGTGCAATTGGTGCAGTTCACGGTGCTCTTCAAAGTGGTGCTTATTCAACTACTTTTACAGCCTCTCAAGGCTTGTTACTTATGATTCCTAGCATGTTTAAAATAGCGGGCGAGCTTACTCCTTTTGTAATGCACGTTGCGGCTAGAACTGTTGCTGCTAATGCTTTATCAATTTTTGGCGATCATTCTGATGTTATGTCTTGTAGACAAACTGGGTTTGCTATGCTTGCTTCTAACTCTGTGCAAGAAGCACATGATATGGCTGCGATTGCTCAACATGCGTCAATTGTTTCAAGATTGCCTTTTGTTCACTTCTTTGATGGGTTCAGAACTTCTCATGAAATTAACAAAATCAACTATATTGATGATGAAACTCTACTTGCTATGATGGATGATGTTGATTTGAATGCACATAGAGATAGAGGTCTTACTCCTGATGCCCCTGTGATTAGAGGTACTGCGCAAAATCCTGATGTATTTTTCCAAGTTCGTGAAGGTATTAACTCTTTTTACGATAAAGGTGTTGATATTGTTCAAAAATCTATGGATAAATTCGCAAAATTAACAGGCAGAGAATATAATGTTGTTGATTATGTCGGTGCTGAAGATGCGGAAAAAGTTATCGTAATTATGGGTAGTGGTGCTGAAACAGTTGAAGAAACTGTTAAATTCCTTGCTTCTAAAGGCGAAAAAGTGGGTGTGCTAAAAGTAAGATTATATCGTCCATTCCCAGCAAAACAATTTATTGACGCATTACCAAGTTCTGTTAAAACTTTAACTGTTCTTGATAGAACAAAAGAACCTGGTTCTATGGGTGAACCTTTATACCTTGATGTTATCGCTGCGTTGACTGAGGCTGTTACTGATGCGACTATCAGTGGTATGCCAAAAGTATTGCGCGGTCGTTACGGTTTATCTTCGAAAGAATTTACACCAGCAATGGTAAAAGCTGTTTATGATAATACTGCTAAGAAAATTTTCACAGTAGGTATCGAAGACGATGTTACTGAATTATCTCTTGATTATGATCATGGATTTGATATTGAACCAGATGATATTGTTCGTGCTGTGTTCTTTGGTCTTGGTTCTGATGGTACTGTTGGTGCTAATAAAAACTCTATTAAAATTATTGCTGATGATGGAAATCGTTACGGTCAAGCGTACTTTGTATATGATTCAAAAAAATCTGGTGCGATGACTACTTCGCATTTGCGTTTTTCTGAACATCCAATCAAAGCTGCTTACCTTATTCATAAAGCAGATTTCGTTGCTTGTCACCACCATCCATTTATGGAAAAATTAGATATTCTTGATATGGCTAAAACTGGGGCTGTATTCTTGATGAACTCTCCTTATGCTCCTGATGCTGTTTGGGATAGCTTACCTATTGAAGTGCAACAACAAATTATTGATAAAAAAATCAAATTCTATAATATTGATGCGGTTTCTGTTGCTGAAAAAACAGGAATGGGCAGACGTGTTAATACGATTATGCAAACTTGTTTCTTTGCTATTTCAGGGGTTTTGCCAAAAGATGAAGCTATTACAAAAATTAAAGAAGCTATTGATAAAACATACAGCAAAAAAAGTAAAGAAATCGTGCAAAAGAACTTTGCAGCGGTTGATGCTGCACTAGATAGCTTGCATGAAATTAAAGTTCCTGCAAGTGCTACTTCTTCTCATAAACGCCTTCCAGGTATGCCTGAAAATGCGCCTGAATTTGTACAAAAAGTAGAAGGAAAAATCATAGAAGGTAAGGGCGACAGCTTAAAAGTTTCTGATTTTATGCCTGTTGTTGATGGTACTTGGCCTACTGATACTGCTAAGCATGAAAAACGTAAAATTGCAACTCAAATTCCTTGTTGGGATAAAGATGTTTGTATTCAATGTGGTAAATGTGCACTTGTGTGCCCACATGCTGCTATTCGTGCTAAGGTTGCCCCTAATGATGTGGTTAAAGACGCTCCTGCAGACTTTAAAATGGCAGATTATAAAGGTAAAGAATTGCCAGATTGTAAATTCATGATTCAGGTTGCTCCTGAAGATTGTACTGGATGTACTTTATGTAACCAAGTATGTCCTGCTAAATCAAAAGAAAATCCAGAGCATAAAGCAATTGATATGCGTCCACTAAACGATGAAGTGTTGGCAGAAGAAATTCCTAACTTTGATTATTTCTTGTCTCTTCCTGAAACAGACAGAAGCAAAGTTGATACAAAAATGGTGAAAAGTGCAATGTTGCTTCAACCATTATTCGAATTTTCTGGTGCTTGTGCTGGTTGTGGTGAAACTCAATATATTAAATTGATTACACAATTATTCGGAGACAGAACTATTATTGCAAATGCAACTGGTTGTTCGTCTATTTATGGTGGTAACTTGCCTACGACTCCTTATGCTAAGAATGCAGATGGTAGAGGTCCTGCTTGGGCTAACTCTTTATTCGAAGATAATGCAGAATTTGGACTTGGTATGCGTTTTGCTGCTGATTATCAAGCTAACTTTGCTAAGCAACTTTTATCTGAACTTGAAAAAGATATTGGCGGCGATTTAGTAGATAACTTAATGAAAGCAGATCAATCAACAGAAGCTGGTATTAATGAACAAAGAGATAGGGTGAAAGCTCTTAAAGATAAACTTGCTAGTGTTAAATCTGAAAAAGCTAAGTTATTGCTTGGTGTTGCTGATTACCTTGTTAAAAAATCAGTTTGGATTGTTGGTGGTGATGGCTGGGCCTATGATATCGGATTTGGCGGTCTTGACCACGTATTACACTCTGGTCAAAACGTGAATATTTTGGTTATGGATACTGGGGTATACTCTAATACTGGCGGTCAACAATCAAAAGCAACTCCTATTGGTGCGATTGCTAAATTTGCTGCTGCTGGTCGTGAATTACCTAGAAAAGACCTTGGTATGATTGCTATGGCTACTCGTCACGCTTATGTTGCTTCGGTTGCTTTGGGTGCTAATGATGCTCAAGTGTTAAAAGCATTTAATGAAGCTGAAAGCTTTGATGGTCCTTCTATTATCATTGCATACTCTCATTGTATTGCACATGGTTTCGACCTTGCAAAAGGTTTGGAACACCAAAAAATAGCAGTTGAGAGTGGTTTATGGCCATTATTCAGATATGACCCTAGAATCACAGATAAAGCTAAACTTCAGCTTGATTCAAAAGCTGCTAGCCGTTCTGTTGCTGACTTCATGAGATTGGAGACTAGGTTTAAAGCTGTTGAAGCTATGGATCCGGAAAGATTTAATATGTTCTGCGAAAAATCAGATAAAGAAATAAAAGCTAAACGTAAATACTATGAGGCGTTTGTTACAGCATCTTCTCCTGATACAACAGAAACAGAAGAGACAAAATAAATTTCTTTATGAATAAAGGGAGAATATAACATGGATATCGATTTGGATATGTTATCAAGTGCTGAACTTAAGAGTATTTCTTCGGCTAAGGTGTTAATTGTTGATGATAATAAACATAATCAAGATTTGTTTTCAAAATTTTTAGCTGTCATGGAAATATCAGACATTGATTGTGCTGATGATGGAATAAAAGCTATTGAGATGATTACAAAAGCAGACTATGATTTAGTTATCCTTGATGTTATTATGCCTAATATGAATGGTGAAGAATTTCTTTTGAAAATAAGAGCAGTACCTGAACTTCAAGATATCCCTGTTATCGTCCAAACCGGTGACAGCAGTGTTACTGCAAAAGAAAAAATGTTCAAGGCAGGAGCAACAGATTTTGTCGCAAAACCTGTTTCTCCTCTTGAATTCTTTTCGCGAGTTAGAGTGCATCTTGAAAATCGTATGTTAGTTAAAAAGTTAAACACGCAAATTCAAAAAATGACTGATAGCAAAGCATTGATTTGTAAAATGCAACAATCTCTTTATCCTGATAAAATAAAAACCGATTCAATTGCAAATATTTATGGTTTAGATTTTCAAGCAAAATTTAAAATATGCGAAAAAATTGGCGGAGATTTTTGGGATACAATTAAAATTGACGATGATAACTTGTTCATTATTGTTGGTGAAGCTTCTGGATATGGTATTGCAACATCAATGAATGTATTTAGAATAAAAGCTATGCTTGATGATATGGGGGTTCCTAGCAATGCCGATATCGGTAAGCATTTTTCTGAATTTAATGACAAGTTACAACCGCTTTTATTACGTGGCCAATTCGTTGCTATGGCTTGTTTTTGGATTAATTTTAAAGAAAATAAAATTTATTATACAAATGCTGGTTATCAATCTCCTATTATTAAAAATAAAAATGGAGAGATAAGTACTTTTACAGCCAAAGCAAACCCTCTTGGCATGGTAAAAGGAACTGCGTATAGAACAGAATCAGTTGATTTCAATTCTGGTGATGTTGTTTATATTTATGGTAGTTTTATAATAAACGGAAAAAATATAGATGGCGTAAATCTTGGAATAGAAGGGGTTAAAAACTTGATTTCTGATTGTTCAGGGGCCGATGAATTGATGGAAAAATTTGCAAATTTTGTCGCAGATTCAAATGAATCTGATAATGTTGCATTATCAATTGCCCGAAAGTAATAGAATTAAATTTTAAAATTAAGCCATGAAATCTACAAGAGATTCATAAAAATTAGTGAATGAAGAGTGAGGATTTAAATCCTGCCTGTCTATCACTATATATTTTTGAGTAGAGATATCATAGGCGAAAAGTTCTTCTGATGCTCTGCCTAATATTAATTTGTTGCGAAGTGGTTCAATCGACATAAAGTCAAGGTTAAGCTCGATTAATCCTGGAAAATTATAATTTTTTTCTTTTCTTTCTTCTGATCTGGTACCTGCAAGCTCACTTCCATTCCATGAAAATCCATCGCACATCATTAACATTTGTTGATAATCTTTTGGTATGTTGACAAAACCATGAGAATTCAATATCTTATTTACAAAATCAATTGATTTTTCAGTAGCAGGAGGAAATAAAATTCCACCTCTATCATGGATACTTTTGATGATTTCACGCATGCTGTTTAAATTAAATGTCATAGCTCAGCCGCCTTTCCCATTGCTGTTTTTTGTGCGATAAGGTTAAATGTTTCTTCTTGGAAACCTGCATAAACACTGCGATCGTGTTTTGACTTGCCGCCTGATGAGTTAATGTCAAGATATGGATTATAAACATTGCCAGAAGGAATAGGGATAAATAAACGCTTTACCTTTGCTCCTTTTGGATGAATGAAAACTTGCATATCCAAAAATTTATGTAAGTTATCATGATATGGATGGGTTTGAATTAAACAAAAGTTTGAAAAATCATTATTTCCGCCATATTCATATGGGACTTTTCTATGTATGTTAAAGTTTTCTGAAACATACCCTTTACGTAATAAAGCAATATCAATATCATCTAGCCCGGCAGAATATAAATCTTGCTGATTATTATAGCTTATGAATTTAATAAAATCACGACGAGCACGTTTAAATCCTCTTCTCATTTCTTTGATATAGATGTGGTCAAAATTTATTAATTCAAATTCTTCTAGTTCCATTCCAGGAAGATTGCTGTTATTTAATTGTAGTTCCCATAAAGAACGATCACCAAAATCATCTACTATCATAGTAGGAGGGGCATTAGCAGTTTCAGCAAAAGCATTTGCATATGGAGATGATGATGCTTTTAACTCGCTATCAAAATTATCTTTACCTGAATGAAATGGAAAACGCCCTTTGATAAGTTTTTTTATAACTTCATCATCATCATCTTCTTCTTCATCTTTTGGTGTTTCTGTGACGGTTTTTACTGGTTGTAATATTTCATGATTATGAACGTTGTTTTCAATTGGTTTCATATCTTTAACAGGGGTAGAAAAAACAGCCTGAGAATCGATGTCATTTAAAAAGCTGAGCACATCTGGATATTCCCATTTTTGTGAAGTTTCGTTACTGCTTCTATAACCATCATGATTACTGGACGCTGCTCCAGTAGGTAAAATTTTTTCATCATCAATATGAAATTCCGTTACTTCATGATGTGTATCTTCGAATATTTCATTGATCATAGTTGGTTCAATAATCTCAATTTCGTCAGAAGTGCTGTTTGTTTTGATTTCTTCCTTTGCCTCTTTAACCGGAATTTTAGGTGCTTTTCTAGATATAGGCAATTCTTTTGCAGAAATTGGTTCTTTTTCGTTTGATTGAATTGTTTTTGTTTTCGATGCTATTTCTGATGGTTTATTTTCTGTATTGGTATCTGTAGAAAATAGTTCATCGAAATCAATATTTTTATTATCTGTTTGTTTTTGCAAAACAGGTGAATTATTCTTTTTAGGTGTCCAATCAAACATATTTTTAATTCCTTTTATTAAGCAGCAGTGTCGTCTTTATCATCTTCCATAGCGATGTTAAGAACTTTTGCTAACGCATTAGAATCAACATCATCGCGTTGAGCAACAATCCAATATGGGACGTTAGGAGCAGCAGGCATAGCAACCTGTCTTTTCATTTTAGAATCTTCGAACCAACGAGGAGAATCTGCCATAATTGGTCTAAATAACCAACCTTGCATAATTACAACCTGTTTATCAGAAGCCAGCGAAAGGAATGAAGAAGCGCCAAGCACCGCCGAGCCAGACCATTGACGGCTGATGTTTTTTGTAAATGGAGTAGCAGATTTACCCCAGCCTTCAGTTCTTGACCAAGATGATGTTTCAACAGTTTTTTGCCCAATCATAGCCTCAAAACGTTTTGCAGTATTTTCATTGTTTTGTGCAAGAATAACTTTTGCTGCTGTTGTTGTAATGATTGTTTCCAAATCATCTTTACCATATTGACCAGAAATCTGACCTAAATCTTGTCCGATAAGAAGGTAAGATACTTTTTGACCACGACCAACCGCAGGTCCGTCTTTTACAGCGGCTAGTTTAGGCATTTGCGGAAACTCATCGAGTACAAATACAACAGAGTAAGGACCAACTTTACCATCTGGACCAACATGATTAGGAGGGTTAGCAATCAAATATTTTGACATCAATTCGACAAATGTACCAGTAATAACGTTTAATGCACCTGCTTCTACTTGGTTTACACTGAGGTAAACAGTGATAGGGCGTTCTTCTCCTGTTATTGGATCCCTCATTCCGCGTAAATCTTTAAATGTAAAGTCACTTGTTTTTGTTCTTGCACGTACTGCCGAGTTCTTAAAGATACCAATACCTGTTAATGCTGTTGATAAAATAGAGCCACGTTCTTTATCAGGAGTACCAGAAAGTTGGTTCATCTCTATCACTGAACGGTGCGAATATCCGAATCGTTTTGCTTCCATAACTGCTTGATCCAACATGTTACGCATTGGATCAGCCAAAGCTGCCATTTGATCGCCTTCATCAATACGACGTTTTATATCTGCTGCGATTTGCATTTGGGATTCAGTCATCCAATCCAAAATCATAGCAATACAAGGTTCATTACCAATCCAATCTTTTGGTAGCATTTCCCAAGAGCCAATAGGCGCATAACTGTCTAAAGTAAGTTCGTTTTCACGTAATTTTTCAAGCGCCAAAGCAGCAGCAGGATCAGACATTTCTTGATAATAACTTTCTAAAACTTTTCCATCTTCTTTATCAAAATTCTTTTCATATAGACGAGATATAAAGTAGTCGTTTGCTCTTGCTCTTTCACACTTTGAAACCACAAAGTGGATAAGGCCAGATAATGCATTTCTACCAGTTTTAGACCAGTGAGGATCGGCACCACCTTTTGGTTCTTCTACCAATACTGAAACCATACTGTCGATGTACATATCACGACCAGGACCAGCAGAAGGAAGGCAACTAGCCGATAATGGATTCCAACTAGGGAAGAAAATTCCTTTATCAGGTTCGTCTTCTGCACCCCAGTTGATGATAAATACCGGACCTTCTAATGAGCGAAAGCCACTGGTTTTAAAACATAATTCAGGTTTAGGGTCATTTACAATTAAACTTAGTCCTGGAGAATTAAGAATGGTTGGAATAACAACCGCAACTGTCTTACCAGTACCAGGAGGGGCAACAGCTAGCACAGATAATGTTTCAGGAAGCTTTAAAAGTTTTCCTTTCCATCTGCCTAATACTATCACAAATCCATTTAAAAGTTTCATCTTTTTAATATCTTTTGTATTAGCAAGTCTGCCTGCGCCGTGCAGAGTTGTGACAAATTCATGAGGATTCATAGCAACGCCAATTAGCACTGTAAGTGTCATCAAGCCAGGTGGAACCCAAACTATCCACATATAAAGTGGGGCAGGCCCATTCCATCCAAAAAACGAATTTAGCCAACGCCAATATGCGCCAATTACGACATCAGGACGAGTTAGCATCATTGAAAAAAACTGTTTTACATAATCAACAGAATCTTTTGAAACGCCTTTTGCAATTAGATATCCTATCGGGGTACAAAGTATTATAGAAATAATAAGGACGAGAAGACCAACAACAAAGCTCATCATCACCCAATTGGCAGCATTATTCCAGCTACTCCATTCATCACCTTTACGAAAACTCATAAAAACTCCTTAAACCTATATAAAAATTTTTTGATTAATTATAATATATTTTTTCATGTACGCAAATTTATTTTATAGATTTTATATCTTTTTCTATTTGACTTACAATCTCATCATTTACGCTATCATCAGGATTTTGCGGAAGAAGATTATTTAATTTTTTAAGGTCACTTGGTCCGCCTGCGCCAATTCTACTTACAAAAACTTTCATATCTTCCCATGTATCAAGCATATCAGAAGCATTTACAATGTTTCCTTTTGATATGACTAGGATAGGAACAACCATCATTTCTGGATAAGTTTCAGTTATAGCATCGTTTACTTTATTCCTGATTTGCAATGCGCGATAAGCAGGAGATGTTTTTTGAGCACTTTCAGAAAACCATCTAGGTTCACTGTCACTGAAAATTTCTTCATCAGCAAGCCAATCGCCTTGTTGTTGCTCTTCAAAACAAAGTGCCACAGCACTATCAGACACTGCAACATAATCAATAGTGTCAGAGCCAACTTTGACATTTGTTAAAACCTTATATCCGGCTGTTTCGATGATTTCTTTTATGTCAACTGGAGCTGCGCTTGAAGAGTAGGTTTCTCCACGGTTATCAAATTGCTTTTGGCTGCCAGAGAAGTTCATGTCATCATCTTCTGGTTCACCAAGAATAGGAAGTCTTTCCCTTTCATCATATTCACCCATAGCAAGTTCTCTTCTGTCTTCCCTTGATGCGTAAAAATCATCATCATTTTCTTGGGATTGAGGAGAATAAATACTATCTGTTTGTTCAATATGTTTTCTTGGGTTTGTTGTGAATGCCTCACCTACAACTGGTTTAAGAGGGGCAGGTCTTGTATCTATATATGACTTTTTCTTTTTAACTTTAAACGATTTTGTAGCCATTTTTTGCATTCTTTTTTGTTTGTTCATCTTCAGTGGAGAAGTGATTATTTTTCCAATAATTAATGCAATATCTATTTTTTTTATAACCCAAATTCCAAATATCCATAATGGAATAATCATTATAAACATAAATATAAATGCCCAAGGGAAAACCATACCCATTTCCCATATGTTTGATAATTCATTCCAAGAATTAGAGTCTAATACATCAAATGTCCAGTAATAATATAATGTCCAACGAAAACCAAAATAACAAAATATCGTCCATAATAAATAAATAAAAGGTCTTGCAATTTTTAACATATTTTGTTCCTATTAACTCCCCATTTGTTTTTGGTTGCGTAGAGCATTAGTTTTAGCATGAATATTAGTAACCTCATTACTTGTTTGTTTGATTGCAAATGAATTTCCTGTTTTGTACGCTTCTATTAATTTTTCTGCAATTTTCTTTTCCACATCATGATATCGCTCTATCGTAGATTTTTTATTAGAATTATCAATTTTTTTAGTTAGCTCTTTTCGTTTTTCATTGTTAACAATGTTATTAGCTGATTGCTCTGATTTTCCTTGATTTTGAAGTGCATGTTTTTTTGCATAATCTTTATCAATAGCTAATATAAAGTCATGTAAAGGTGCTTTCATATTTTTTAGAACCTGACCTTGTTCATCCATAAGTTGCTTTTGGAATATTTTATCTTTATTACGATCATTCATGGCATTAGAATTAAAAGATTTGCCATTATTATAATCACTCATTGCGTTTATGAAATCTTGTTCTGTTGTTTTATTATCTGCTGAAAATACAAATAGATTACTGGTTGCAGGGTCTCTGATAACCACAGAACGAGGAATGTTATCCTTTACTTCTTGTAATTTTTTAATAGCAGATTTTGGAGGAATTGGGCTTCCTGCTAGTGGTTTTGTAACAACATTGTCAACAACGACATGTTCGCCAATACTAATAATTTGAGTTCCTTCTTCTAATTTAGAAGCTTTTACAATAATATCGTCTTTTGCATTACTTGTATTTTTGTTATTAGAATATGTGTCATTTACAATTGATTTTGCAAGGGCTGGAGGAATATAGCTTTTTATAAGGCGACCATACGATTGGTCGTTTTTAGCCCTTGACACCGAATTAACAGCCTTAGCTTTCAATGCTTTTTCGATGTTTTCCAACATGATAACCATGATATCAAAAGGAGCAGAAAAAGCTAGATATTCAGTAATACCAATAGCAGCATCTGAAAGATCATTGCTGTTTTCAATTGTGCTTACTGTCTTTTTTATAATATGGCTAGCTGGTTTTGATGCCATATCAACGGTTAATGATTTTAAAGCTTCTGTTGTAGCTGATTTATCTTTCGGGCTAGTGTGCTCTAGTAAGTCTTTTATCTGTGCATTAGCCAAAGATTTTTTGAATTCTTCTAATGTTTTGCCATCAAGAACGCCATTAAGTCTTTTTAATAACTCTGTATCGCTAAGTTTTAATAGCTCTTCCCTTATCATATATGCAGAAAGATGACCTTTAGGATTAAGCTTTTCTTCGTCGAACTTAGTTAAATCATACCCTTTTAAATCAGTTCTTACTAAGAATTTAAAAGGAAGAATATTTTTTGCAAGATTTTGAGTTTCTTTAGGAGTTAATTTATCAATATCTGGTGTTTGTTGGCTTGCTGTTACGATAGGAGACAAAACACCAAGTAAGGTTTTTTGATGTTCCTGAGGGATGTCATCAATTTCGCCTGCCATTATTTTATCCATAATAATTTTATGCTTGTCTCTTGCACTAATATTATCTGGGATATTTTTTAGAGATGCAAAATCTTTATTTTGATTGTCTTCAAGCCATTCGCCCAATTCTAATAGATGCATCTTAGCTGCTTCAGGAGTGTTATTAAAATTAAACTCTGAACCCATTACTTTGTTGAATGAAGTAGAATGTTTGTTAACGCTTTTTTCGTAATCTTCTCTTATTTTTTCAGATTCATTTACGCTGTATTTTATCCCTAATTCTGCGAATTTTCCTAAAGGAATACCTAGAGCTGACGTTGTATTTGATGGTTGTTCATTATCAGCGTATATAGATTTATAAAAATTTTCTTTATCAGGAGAAGCCAAAGCTAATTCATACTTACTATACTTATAATCAATAGTATTTCTTTTTAATTTGGCATAAACCTGCTCAATAGGTAGTTTTTTTCCATCTTTAATGTCAAAATCAATCAAATCTATTTTTTTGAATTGATCAGGAGTGTCATTATCTTCATCTGATTTTTTGTCTTTATTATTTTTTATAGGAGGAGGGGTTTCATTTTCATTACCATCAGTAAAATCAAGATACTCTTCTTCTCTAAGAGTTTCCATAATTGTTCTGTTATCGTTTTCATCGCTCATGATTTATTCTCCGTAAATTGCAGTATAATATTGTTATAATAATAGCATATTATCAATTATTTATCATTATATATAAAAAATACTCTTTTGTCAATATATTTAACAAAAAATATTATTTGATTACTGAATTGATAATTTCACCGTTTTCAAAGCTTTTTAAGTTATTTGTAGTAATGTCAAGAATGCGATGAATGGCATCAATTGAATTAAAAGCAATATGAGGGGTGATTATAACATTTTCAAGTTGCATAATTTTCATATTGATAAGCGAGCTGAACATTTCATTTTTATGAAAATCAGACGGGTTTTTAGTATATGCATCATCAGTAATAAAAAAGTTTTCAAATTCCAATACATCAAGACCTGCGCCGCCAACCTTGCCATTTAATAAGTTTTGATATAAAGCGGTGGTGTCTATCAAATCGCCCCTTGCAGTGTTTATTATAACCACACCTTGTTTCATTTTATTAAATGCATCTTCTGATAACATATGGAAATTTTCCTTAGTAGCAGGAGCGTGCAAAGAAATTATGTCTGAATTTGCATAAAGTTCATCTAGTTCAACGTATTTAGCATTTTCCATGGCTTTAATTTCATCTTTTGGATATAAGTCATAAGCAAGGATTTTCATACCAAAACCGTTTGCTATTCTTGCAGTGTGAAATCCAATTGCTCCTGTTCCTATGATACCTATTGTTTTTCCAAATAAATCGAATCCCATGTATTTATTGATGTCTGGGTTGCTTGCTTTGAATTCTTTTGCACCTAATGATATCTTTTTAACAACATCCAATATTAATCCAAATGCAAATTCAGAAACCGTAGCCCCGCCATAGCCAGGAGTATTACAAACAGGAATGTTGTGCTCTTTACAATAATTTAAATCGATATGATTGTATCCAGTAGACCTAGCCAAAATCAGTTTAAGATTTGGGAATTTAGCAAGTAATCCTGCGTTAACATTTGTTGAATGCACAAATACAGAAATTACTTCTGCATCATTTATTTTATCAAAATCAATGTTTGCTTCGTCGCTTAAGCTGTCTTCAATGAAAATAGCTTCTGAATGCGTTTCTTTTAAATAATCCACAGTGATTTTGTCTGCGTCAAAAAATACAGTTTTCATAAAAAATTCTCCTAATTATATTTCATGTTATACTAAATCTGTTTTAATTAAAATGCAATTAACGAATACAAAAAATCCCCTGTAATTAACAAGGGATTTTTTGATATCTTAAGTAGGAAAATTATTCTGTTTCTTCTTCAGATTTTTTAGCTGCTTTCGCATCTTTTGCTTCTGCTACTGCCATCATTTGAGCATCTGCTTTTTTAGAAACAGTGCCAAGTTTCTTAGCTTCATCAATAGAACGACCGATGTTTACTTTTACAACTTGTGAAACATCTGGGTGCAATTTAACAGTGATGTTATAACTGCCAATGTTTTTGATTGCTACTTGTAAATCGATTTGTTTACGTTCAACTTCGAAACCTTTTTCGATGATAGAATCACGAACGTCACGGCCTGTTACTGATCCATAAAGTTGTCCAGTTTCAGCAGCTTGTTTTACCATATATACTGATAAACCGTCCATTTTCTTAGCAACTTCAATTGCTTGTTCCATTTTCTTAGCATTGTCTGCTTCGATTGTCGCTTTTTGAGCTTCGAAATAAGCGATGTTTGCTTTTGTTGCGCGTAATGCTTTTTTACGTGGTAATAAATAATTACGTGCGTATCCGTCTTTTACTTGGACTTTGTCGCCGACTAGACCAAGATTTTCAACTCTTTCTAATAAAATTACTTCCATTAAATTTACTCCTTAATTTTCTTATCTTTGATAAGTTTTTGATTAATAAAAAATTCAAATATTCCTAATAGTGATACAATTAATATAGCATAGCCATAGCCAGAGAAAAATATGATATAAAATACAATTAATATTGCTAGCCCAAACGTTTTAAAACGTCTTGCGAATAAGTGTACTTGAGAAAGTCCTAAACACAAGAAAGGTGTAAGCATTATTATTAAAGCATTTTCAGATATATAGTTCATGACTTCACCACCAATAAATGTTGCAATCATAAGAAATGGAAGTGGAATTAATGCCCACATTGGTATTTCTATTTGCGTATAATCAGGCGTTGCTCTTAACATTTTATCTTTACTACTTACCAGCCATTGTGCAATTATCATAGATATAACAGCACGAGAAAGCCAAGTTACAAATAATGCAGATGGAAAATAACTTACTATTGTTTCAATCATTTGTTCCCAAAGACTTGCGTCTATACCTTCTGGCATTGCAAGGCTTTTAGAGATAACTTGATAAAAGAAATCTTTTAACGAAGCAGCCTCTATACCCATTGTTGATGCTGATTGTTGGTATGGAAACATTAACATAAATAGTGTCATTAACACTGCACATATAAGGCTCATGATACTGATAATCTTGCCAATTGATAAACTGGTTGGATTTTCTTTATTTTCATAAACTCTGATAAATAAATATGTAATTGCTAATACTGGTGCTACGTCAACTATCAAATACATTAAGGCAACACCGCCAAATGCAATGAAAAGAATAATCGTTCCAACAAAACTAGCAATAATTGCAGCATTTAATCCCATAGCTAGTGCAGGAATAGCAAGAGCGATAGGGGATATTAAAACCGCAATTTGACGTACAAATAAGGAAGGAAAGATTAGCATACTGATAAACATCAGTGCAGAGGCAATCCCAGCAACAGAGCTTAACGCTATATATTTTTTCCCTAATTGATTCATTTACTTATCTATGCTTTATTAAATATTAATTAGCTGGCACTAAAAGGTAATAACGCAATATATCTTGCACGTTTAATAGCTTTTGCAAGTTCACGTTGTTTTTTAACCGATACATTGCTGATACGACTTGGCATAATTTTGCCGCGTTCAGAAATAAATCTAGATAACAATTTAGTGTTTTTGTAATCAATTTTAGGTGCGTTGTCACCAGATAATGGGCAACGTTTTCTGTTTTTGAAATTTGGTTTTTTTGCTTGTATCATAACTATACTCCTGCTTCTTCAAAAAATTCATCCAATTTATCAATCTCTTCAGATTTTTTAGAGCTCATCATAATAGATGGTTCTTTATCAAGTTCTTCAACTTTGATAGTCATATAACGGATTACATTTTCATCGATTTTCATTCTACGTTCCATTTCAGCAATAGCATCGCTTGGACCGTCAATGTTAAGCATAATATAGTGACCTTTACGGTTTTTTTCTATTTTATATGCAAGAGTTCTTAGACCCCAATATTCATTTTTTTCAACTTTTCCACCCATATCTTTGATAATAGTGGTATATTTTTCAGTCAACTGATCTACTTGAGATTTAGTTGCATCTTGACGTACTATAAATACGTTTTCGTAAAAAGACATAATTTATTCTCCTTATGGCTTATCTCAACCAAAATAAAATTAAACAAAATCTAAGGAATTCTTTACGAAAAATCCCTTAAATCATACAGTATAGCCGACCTTCTGTAATAATCGGCAAGGAGTTTATATACAGAATGCCCATATATATACAATATTCTTTAAAAAAATCAAGCAAAATTTTTCGAATGTCAAAAAAATATTGCTATATTACTTTTTTTTTAATATAGTTTGCTAATTATTTTTATCTTATGAGGAGTTATGTATGAAAAAAACTTTTTTAATGGCTTTGGGATTTATTATGGGATTTATGGGCAAAGCGTTTGCTAATCCTGCTTGTGCTGTTTGTACTATTGCTATTGGTGCTTCTCTTGGGATTGCCAGGAAATTAGGGCTTGATGATAATGTTGTTGGGCTTTGGGCTGGGGCTTTACTTGCGCTGCTTGGTTATTGGATGGTCATTTGGTTTGATAAAAAAAATTGGAAATTTTGGGGTAGAAACTTTATTTTAATCGCTTCTTCTGTTGCTATGATTGGATTTATGTACATAAGCGAGCTTGTTTATACTCCTACTGTCATATTATATTTCTTATACCTTGATGCTTTTTTATTTTCTGCTATCTTAGGTGCGTTGATTGTAATTTATACGTCGGTTTGGTACCAATATATGAAAAGAAAAAATGGCGGAGCACATTTCCCATTTGAAAAAGTTGTATTGCCAGTAGCAGCTTTGGCTTTGGCTAGTGTATATTTACAATATTATCCTATTATTTAATTTAAGGAGCTGTTTTTTATGGAACAAAAAGCAAAAGATGTAAAAGAATTCGTTGAAAGAATCGACGCTTCTAAAAAAGTTAACCCAAAAGATTTATCTTCTGATCAAGATTTAACAATTGCCCTTATGAATCTTATATCTATTGAAGAGCATTTGATTTTTTCAGGGGCTAAGACTGGGAAAAATTCTTATTATGATTTGATCGAAGATATAAGAGAGCTTAGAAAAAATCTTATGGAGCAAGTCATTCCTCAATATGAGGGCGAAGTTTGGTGTATTTCAAAGCACTTGCTTGCTTCATCTATGCGTCTTATGGAAGTAGGGACAAAACAACAAAGCTTAGGTCGTAAAAAAGAGGCATATAAGCTATTTGATCAAGCATATGAACTTTACTGTTTATTCTGGGGTTTAAATCTTAATATGCTTAATATTGAAGAGCTTGAATGGGTAGAAGATAATGAAGAAGATATTAAAAAAATATCTGATAAACTTGAAATGTATAAGGCTTCATCAGTCTCGGAGGCTGCTCAGGAGAGCTCTGTAAAAAAGCCTAAAGAGAAGGTGGCTGTTAAAGTTAATGATGACGAAGATGAAGATGATAAAAACATGAGCTTTATGGCAAAAATGAAAAAATACGTCAGAAAAGCCGTAGACTGTTGTATTGAATAATTAAAAAAGTAAAGGAAAACAAAATGGAAAAATCTAAAAAAAGAGTGTTACTAGTTGCAGTGATAGCAGTTGTGATAGCTGGTGTATTAATGATGACAGGAGAAATAAAACTTCCTTCTGTAAAAGATGATAGCATTGTTAAAATGAATGAAAGTAATGCCCAAACAACAGAGCAAACAAATAATAGTGAAGAAAAAATTTCTAATAATCCTGCTGTTGTTTCTTCTGGTATTGTGTTTTACACTCAAGATGGCTGCATTTATTGCAAAAATGCAATGGATTTTATTGAAAGAGAATATCCAAACCTAGGTATAGAAATTATTAATATAGGTTCTGATGTTGGTTATGAAAAATTTGTAAAAGCAGCGCGTAGCAAAAAAATCAGACATCCAGGAACCCCATTATTTATGCTAAACGAAACTGAATACCTTATTGGTTGGGGCAAAGAAAACGAAATCAAATTTAAAGCATTTGTAGAAGAAAAATTAAACTATAAAAAATAAGGTTAGAAACTATGATAAAAACTGTTGATTGTAATGTCGGCAGTTTTTATAGTAAATATTAATAATTTTTATTGACAATTGAATTTTAATATATATAATCACGCTCTATATAGAACAAAAAATTTATAAAGTACAAAGAAAATG
>CAYJES010000002.1:44109-107402 GCA_964369365.1 uncultured Lactobacillales bacterium
ACTATGTGACTAAGAAAAACAAAAAAAATACACCTGAAAAAATGGTTGTTAAAAAATACGATAAAAAACTTAAAAAACACGTTGAGTTTAAAGAAACTAAACTTAAGTAATAAAAGTTTTATCAATGATAAAAAATGCCGGCTCAATCGAGTCGGCTTTTTTTATGTATTATACTTTTGAACAGTCATTTTATATTTGAATTGTAGTATCAAATATTTTAGCTAGTAAATTTAGCAACAGTTTCAAGGAATGGTTTAATAGATATAGGTTTTGCAATGTATCCGTCACAACCCGCTTCTAATATTTTTTCTTCATCACCTTTCATTGCAAAGGCAGTGATAGCAATTACAGGAATGTTTTTGATGTCATTATTTGATTTTATCATTTTTGTAAGCTCTAGACCGGAAATAACAGGCATTTGAATATCCGTTAAAACAATATCTGGTTTTATTGAAATAATTTCTTCAACTGCTTTTGTTGATTCTGTTACTTGAATAACTTCATAACCGCTTGCCTCTAATATATCAGAGAACAGTTGCATATTAATTGGATTGTCTTCTACAATCATAACCTTTTTCATTCTAGGCTTCCTTCTTAAAATTAAAACTTTAGTTGATTATATTATAAACCTTTACTTTTATCAAATAATTTTTTAAAATTAATTGATATTTATAATTTATAAAGGAGATTTTTTAAATGAAAACTACAAAATGGCTTGATTATATGGATGATTTTTCTGATTATTTGGTTGAAACTAGGAAGAATATGGGGGAAAGACCAAATTGGGACGAATTTTTTATGATGACGGCTATATTGCTGGGAAAATTACGCGGTACTTGCGATAGAGGTTTTGCTGGATGCGTAATTGCAAAAGGTAATCAAATTTTAACTGCTGGATATGCTGGGGCTGCTACTGGGTTGCCTCACTGTGATGAAGCAGGGCACGAAATGGTTACAGTAACAAGAGAAGATGGTTCGTCAAGTTCGCATTGCGTTCGAGGCGTGCATGCCGAACAAAACGCTATTATCCAAGCGGCAAAAGAAGGCATTTCATTAGAAGGGTCAACATTATATGTTAGTATGACTCCTTGTGATGTTTGCGCGAAGCTTATAATTAATGCTGGGATTAAGAGGGTTGTTGTTCTTAAAAAATATCATGCAAGTAGGGTTGCCCCACAAGAATTCCCAAAATTAGGTATTGAAATGATTGTTTTGGATGGTGCTTTGCAAAAATATGAAGATGAGTAAAAATAGCTGTTGTAAATTTTTAACAACTGATTTATAGTACTCAATCATTTACAGATTTTTATAGAAAGGAATATTTTATGACATTACCTTTGATGCCTAAAGCAACTGCGGTATGGTTGGTTGATAAAACTGCGCTTACTTTTGATCAAATAGCTGAATTTTGTGGTATGCACGAAATTGAAATTCATGCAATCGCTGACGGTGACGTGGCTAGTAATATTGTTGGGTTTGATCCTGTTGCTAATGGGCAAATCACAGCAGAAAATTTAGCAGAATGTGAAGCTGATTCTAGTAAAAAGCTTATTCTTATTGAAAGCGAAATTAAACCAGTTAAAAGCAAAAGAAAATATACTCCTCTTGCAAAAAGAGAAGATAGACCAGATGCTATTGCTTGGTTGCTTAAAAACCATCCAGAACTTGAAGACATTCAAATCGTTCGTTTGCTTGGGACAACTAGACCTGCTATTAACAGCATCAGAAACAAAACCCATAAAATGATGGCGATTATTAAACCTAGATCTCCTGTTATGGTTGGTCTTTGCACAGAAGAAGAACTTCAACGTGCACTTATGAAAGTTTCTAAATAATTTAAAGGATAAATAAAATGGATGTAATTACTCCTCCTGCTATGGAAAAGCTAAACACTTATATCGAAAGAATCGAGCGTTTAGAAATTGAAAAAAAAGAAATTTCTTCTAATATTTCAGAAGTTTTTTCAGAAGCAAAATCAGAAGGTTTTGATGTGAAAATTATGC
This sequence comes from uncultured Lactobacillales bacterium, assembly GCA_964369365.1. Taxonomy (GTDB): domain Bacteria; phylum Pseudomonadota; class Alphaproteobacteria; order CAYJES01; family CAYJES01; genus CAYJES01. The sequence continues at coordinate 46,113 of CAYJES010000002.1, forward strand.
GCCAAATCATTAAAATTCGCAAAATGGACCCTTCTGAACGTGAAGAACATGAATATTTGATAGAAGCTTATAAAGCTGCTCTTGGATTATAATCTTATAAAATAACATGCAAAAAAAACAGGGATTAGTCCTTGTTTTTTTTATTGTTTTAATTAGCTGAATTGTTCAATAGTTATGCGATGTTCTAGATTATGATTTTCATCAAATAATATAGGACAGCAAAATTCTTTATCTTTTGTAACTGTGATACTTGATATATCAGGTATTTGGTGAAAGTCAGCAGTTGCCATAACAGGGCGTTTTTTAGGTTGTAAAACCTTAAATTTCAAGGTTGAATTGTTTGGAATGATAGCGCCGCGCCATCTTTTTGGGCAAAACGGACTTATTGGGGTTAGGGCAAAAACATTGGATTCCAGTGGCAATATCGGTCCCGAAGCAGAAGAGTTATAAGCAGTGCTTCCTGCTGGGGTTGCAACCAACACTCCATCGGCTACCATATTATCTATTACATCTGTGCCATCAAGGGTGATTTTTATATTAGCTGCTTGATTACTTGTTCTGTGTAATGAAACTTCGTTAATTGCATGTAAAGTTATTTTTTCGCCATCAATTGTTTTGGCTTGCATTTTAAGGTGTTGTAATTCAATTTTTACGGATTTTTCAATTCGCGACTCCAATGATTTTTTGCGATAACTATTTAACAAAAAACCTACTGTACCACGGTTCATACCATAAATAGGAATATTTTTCCCGAGTAATTTATGAATCGTTTCAATCATAAATCCGTCGCCACCTAATGCAACCACTACATCGCACTTGTCCATAGGATAATTATCATAAATTTCCTTTAGTGCAGCAAGAGAATCTTGAGATTTTTGAGAAGGGCTTGCTTGAAAACAAATCCGCATTGAATTATACTGATATATCCAAAACTTGACCTCTGCCTGTAATTGCAGAGTTAGCAGAAGGTGAGCTTGGTGCCGCTGCTGCTGTTTGAGTTGTTAATAAATCAGCTATAGCTTGTTGAGATTCTGCATTAGATTTTTGAACAGCTATCCCAATAGATTGTTGAGTTTGAGCCGTTTGTGCCATTACAAGTGAGCTTGCTAGTGATGCGACATCCATTTTATAATCTCCTTAAACATTGTTATTAAAATAATAACATAATAAGGGCAATATAACAATATAATTATTAATAAAAAGTTAAAATTTTGATTGGATTATATTTTTTTTATACTATATTGTTTATATGTTTGGAATTGTATTTGATATAATATTCGCAGTTTGTCTTATTGGGGCTTCTTTATGGCGATTTTTAACTTCTTCTCCTGGTAATAGAGGGGAAAAAGGTTGTTTGTTAATGGTAACTATTATCCTTTTTACTATATATTTTATTGTGTTGCCTCCTCAAAAAGAAGAAACTAATATTGAAAATATGTCAGTTCCGAAATATCTTAAATAATAAAAACATTGATTTTGTCTTATAAATTACTTATATTACAAAAAAAATATTTTGTATGGAGTGCTGTTAATTGGCTAAGAAAGAAAAAGAATCTTCCTATATTATTAAAAATTATAAGAAATTATTACCTTATTTAAAGCCTTATTGGTGGAGAGCTGTATTAGCTGTACTTATGACCATTCCTATTGGAATGATGGATGGAGCTATTGCTTGGGTTTTAAAGCCTTATATGGATGAAGTTATGATTGATAAAGTAAGTGGAGCTGCTTTTTACTTTCCTGCTCTTATTATCTTATTCAGCCTTATTCAAAGTACACTAAATTACGCATCAACCTATCTTAACACATGGGTAGGGCGCAAAATTTCTAATAATTTAAAGTTAGAGCTTTTTGATAAGCTTATGACTAGTGAAGCATCGTTCTTTGATAAATCAAATTCTGGTGATATTTTATACAGATATAATGGTGATGTTGATTTAGCTTGTAACGGATTTTTGGCTCAAATAAAGCTATTTGCAACTAGGATATTTTCTTCCATATTCCTTATTGGGATTTTGTTTTGGAATTCTTGGCAACTTGCTATTTTGGCTGTGGTTGTTCTTTTAATAGCGATATATCCGCTATCTTTGATGAGAAAACGAATCAGAGGACTAGTTGAACAAAATGTTTTTGTTGGATCATCTGTTCTTACCTATTATAACGAAACATATAATGGTAACAGGATTGTAACATCGTATAATCTTTATAACTATATGAAAAACCGTTTTGCAGACACTTTACAAAGTGTGTTTAAATTGGGTATGAAGATGGTTAAAAAGACAGGAATGCTTACTCCTTTGATGCATTTTATCATCTCTCTTGGTATCGCTGGGGTTATTTGGTTGCAAAGCTATCTTATTATCAGTGGGCAAATTACTCCTGGTAATTTTATTTCGTTTTTGACCGCTCTAATTATGCTTTATACACCTATTAAAAATATGGGGAATAGTTTCTTAGGTATTCAAAATTCTTTAATGGCTATTGAAAGGGTCTTTGAAATTATTGAAAAACAGCCAGCAATTATTAGTAAAGTTGATGCTGTACCACTAAATAAAATTAATAATAAAATATCATATAATAATGTTTCTTTTGCCTATGAAGAAAATAAACCAGTGCTTAAAAATGTTAATTTATCAATAGAGTCCGGTAAAACCGTTGCATTTGTTGGTAATTCAGGAGGGGGCAAAACAACCCTTGCCAACTTATTACCTCGTTTTTATGAGGTTAATTCTGGTTCGATTACAATTGATGATGTGGATATTAAAGATTTAGAATTAAATTCTCTTCGTGATAATATTTCAATAGTATTTCAAGATAATTTCCTTTTTGCTGGGACTATTCGTGAAAATATCGTGCTTGATAAAGTTGATACAAGTGATGAAGAAATTTTCAAAGTCCTTAAAAGTGCATGTTTAGAGGATTTTGTAAGAACTCTTGAAAAAGGACTTGATACGGAAATAGGGGAAAGAGGCGTTCTTCTTTCTGGTGGGCAAAAACAACGTATTGGTATTGCAAGAGCATTTATCAAAAACGCACCAATAGTTATATTGGACGAGGCTACCTCTGCACTTGATAATAAGTCTGAGGCTATTGTACAACAAGCGATAAATAATTTGATGCAAGAAAGAACAGTTATAATTATTGCTCATAGGCTTTCGACCATACGAAATGCTGATATGATTGTTGTGGTTAATGAAGGCGAAATCAGAGAATCTGGTTCACATGATGAATTAATTGAAAAAGATGGCATTTACGCCTCTTTATACAAGACTCAAATAAAATAAATATAATAAAAGCCCTTTTTAGATTATAAAGGGCTTTTTTATTAACTTAAAAATAATAAACATTATTTAAAATCGTGATTGCTATTTAATTTTATTTCGTATAATTTTAATAATTATGTTTTTTATGATTGTATTAAAAGGAGAAAATATCATGAATAAATTTGTTTACGTTCCTCTTGTTCTTGCTCTTGGCGCTTGTAGCAGTGGTATGACTGGAAAAAGTAAGGTTGAAATGAATAATACAACCGCAATTACACCTATATATAGCAACAATCAAGGTGAAGTAAAAGCAGATGTTAAAGATGCTATTGCAACAGAAGGAAAAGGCGTTTATAAAATTGGAAACCCTTATCAAATTAATGGTGTTTGGTATTATCCTAAAGAAAATTACAATTATGTAGCAGAAGGCGTTGCTTCTTGGTATGGTCCTGATTTTCATAACGGAATTACTGCTAATGGCGAACTATACGACATGCATGGTTTAACAGCTGCCCATCCTACTTTACCGCTTCCTACTATTGCTAGGGTTACAAATAAAGCAAATGGTCGTTCTTTAATTGTAAGAATTAATGATAGAGGTCCTTTTGTTAATGATAGAGCAATTGACGTTTCTAAAAGAGCTGCTCAATTACTTGGCTTTCTTGAACAAGGCACAACAGAAGTAAAAATCGAAGTTCTAGAAGCAGAAAGTAAAGCGTTGAAAAACGAATTATTGCAAAAAGGTGATGTTTCTAAATTAGGTATGGTGGAAGGTCAAAATTCAGTAGTGGTAGAAGAGATTGCTCCTGTTGCTGCTCCTGCTCCTGTTGCATTTAAAAAGCCAGCTTATGAAGTTAATAAACCAACTCCTATTACACTAAAACCAGATGTATTACCAGAAGGTATTTATATCCAAGTTGGCGCATACAGTAAATTTAATAACGCTGAAATAGTGAAAACTAAACTTGATGGAATCGCTCCTATCCATGTTTATGAAATATATTCGAATAATAAAAGTTTTTATCGTGTTCGTTTAGGTCCTTTCACTAATTATGGATCTGCTAATACTGCTCTTGATAAAGTAAAGGCTAAGAAATACAAAGATGCTCGTATTGTCGAAGAAAAAAAGCCATTGAAAACTTCTATTGGTCAACGTTTTAACGAAAGTATGTAGTAATGAAATTTTTTGTTTTTCTTGTTTTGTTAATTGCTAGTAATTCTGCTAGCGCATTTGAAACAAAAGCTAAACAAGCAATTGTGATGGATGCTAATACGGGGACGGTTTTATTCGAAAGAAATGCCGATGCAAGAACCGCCCCAGCATCTATGAGCAAGCTTATGACAGTTTATATGGTTTTGGAAAAAATCAAAAATGGCACATTGTCATTGGATGATGAATTTGTGGTTTCTGAAAATGCTTGGAGAAAAGGTGGTGCCGCTACTGGTGGTTCTACTATGTTCCTTAACCCAAATTCTAGAGTAAAGGTAGAGGATTTATTAAGAGGAATTATAATTCAATCTGGTAACGATGCTTGTATAGTTGTTGCAGAAAATATGTTTGGTTCAGAAGGTGAATTTGCTGAAAAAATGAATGAAAAAGCTAAGAAATTAGGGCTTTTGAATTCTCAATTCACTAATGCCTCTGGTCTGCCTAATGAAAATCATTATATGTCTGTTGGTGATATTGCTGCTCTTTCAAAAATTATAATCGAAGAATTTCCTGAATACTATCCAATGTTTTCAGAAAAACACTTTACTTATAACAAAATCAAACAAGGAAATAGAAATCCATTATTGTATAAAATGCCTGGGCTTGCTGATGGTCTTAAAACTGGGCATACTTCGGTATCTGGATATGGAGTGGCTACATCTGTCCTTACTCAAGATAAGAATCGTCGTATTATTATGGTGATAAATGGTCTTAATTCTATGAAAGAACGTGAAGAAGATAGTGTTTCTTTGATGAATAAAGCCCTTAATGCTTATAACAATTTTACAGCGTTTAAAGCTGGCGAAGTTGTTACAACAATCCCAGTGTTTATAGGTGATAAAGACAGCGTTGCATTAACTATTGATAAAGATTTAGTGTTAACATTACCAAGATTTGGACGTTCTGATGTTGTATTTAATGTAGCGGCAGAAGTTCCAGTAAAAGCTCCGATTAAAAAAGGTGACAAGTTAGGGGTTTTAATGGTTAAAATTCCTGATATGAATGATGTTCAAGTTCCTCTGTTTGCAGTTGAAGATGTGAAAAAAGCTGGATATGGTAAACGTCTCGGCTTATGGATTAAACAAATTTTTTAAAAGGAACTAATATGTTCATCACTTTTGAAGGCGGCGAAGGGTCTGGCAAAACAACCCAAATCAGAAAACTTACTGAATTTATCGAAAATAAAGGTAATAAAGTTGTTATAACAAGAGAGCCTGGCGGTTCTGTTGGTGGTGAAGTTATACGTGAATTGTTAGTCAAAGAACGTGATGATGAATGGGATAATATCACAGAAGTATTACTTTATTACGCTGCAAGGCGTGACCACGTTGAAAAATTGATTAAACCAGCTATAGCAGAAGGTTCTTGGGTGATAAGTGATAGGTTCGCCGACAGTACAGTTGCGTACCAATTGTACGGGTTTAAAAATGATAATATTACTATAGAAGAATTAAATAATATTTATAATTTCACATTAAAAGGTTTTAAACCTGACTTAACATTTATTTTTGATATAGATCCAGAAGTTGGTATCGCTAGAAAATACGCTCAGAACGAAGTTCAAAAATATGAAAAAAAGGGAATGGAATTTCATAATAATTTGCGTCATGGGTATATTGAAATAGTAAAAAATAATCCAGATAGATGCAAGCTTATTAATGCCAATCAGTCAGTTGATGAAATATTTTCAGATATTCTTAAGCATTTAGAACCATGGATAAATTAATTTCACACCAATATATACTAAATAACTTAGTTAATTATCATGAAAAAAATCAACTTTGTGGAAGTTGGATTTTTTCTGGTATAAAAGGCGTAGGAAAAGCATATACTGCAAACTTATTAGCTCAAAAATTAATAGGTGATAATATATCGAACCTAAAAATTGTGGAAAGAAGTTTAACCGATACGGAAAAAAAAGATCTTATCAAACTTATCCAAGATGGAAAAGAGCTAAACCCTGAAAAAGAAGCGCAAAGAGCAAGAAAAGCTGATATTACAGTAGATGATATAAGAGAAATTGAAAGTTTTGTAAATTTCAAAAGTCTTGATAATACCCCTAAAATTGTAATTATAGACAGTGTTGATGAAATGAACAATAATGCGGCTAATGCATTACTTAAAACTTTGGAAGAGCCTCCTTCTAACACTATTATGATATTAATTTCGCACCAAATGCAAAAATTGTTGCCTACGATTAAATCTAGGTGCAAAGTTATTAAATTTATGCCTATTTCAGAAGATGTATTAAAACAGCATTTAAAAGAAAATTTTACAATTAAAAATATAGATTTAATTTTAAGTATATCAGAAGGAAGTATTGGTAAAGCTTATGAATTCATCGCAAACGATGGCGAAGTGCTATATGAAAATATCTTAGATGCCCTAGTAATCGGGGCTAGCCCTATTGGGGTTAATAAAAATAATATAGATTTATTTTTTGAATTAATATATACAGCACTTAATAGACTGGTTAAATATATTAATGGTGTTGATAACGTTACTGTTATTGAGGCTAATGCTTTTGAAAGTTTGAAGTATCCACCAATAAAAATCATGAAAATTTATACAGAAGCTCTTGAAAAATATAATAAAAGCAGGGTTTTGAACTTAGACAAGATTTCTGTTCTTGATAGTATATTTTTTAATTTAAAGAGGTTGAAATGATAATTGATAGCCATTGTCATCTGGATGAATTTTACGATAACCCACAAAATCAAGAAGGAGTTGATTTTTGCCTGGCGATTTGTTGTCAAAATGAAGGTATAGATAGGTTTATTAATTTACTTGATAATACTATTAATATTTATGGCGGGCTTGGGGTTCATCCTGCATATACTACTGATTTTGATGATAGTATGATAGAAAAATATCTGTCTCATGAAAAAATAGTAGGGCTTGGCGAAATAGGTTTAGAATATTTTTATGACGTAGCTCCAAGAAGTAAACAAATAAAAATGTTTGAAAAACAATTGGATTTGTCAACAAGACATAACTTACCAATTATCATACATAATAGAGATTCTGATGAAGATATGATGGCAATTTTAAATAACTTTAAACTGCCTGATGGTGGAGTTTTACATTGCTTTTCATCTTCGCGTAAATTGTGGGAATTTGGACTTGAAAAAGGTTTTTATATTTCTTTTTCCGGAATGGTTACGTTTAAAAAATTATTAGAAGTTCAAGAGTTTGCAAAAGATACTCCTCTTGATAAGTTATTAATTGAAACGGATAGCCCATACCTTGCGCCAACTCCTTATCGTGGAAAGCCTAATCGTCCTGAATGGGTTAAGTATGTTGGTGAAAAAATAGCAGAACTTAAAAGAATATCAGCAGAAGAAGTTTTCAAATCTACTTCTGAAAATTTTTTCAAGTTGTTTAAAATTTTAAGATAATATAGATAATTGAGATATATTTTCTTGTTATGTGAATAATTATTTATGTAATAATTATAGTTTTTTTTAATATAGAGGATGTAAAAAAATGATGAAAAATTTAAAAATATCAACAAAAATAGGTGGTGGCTTTGCAATAACTATTGCAATATTAATGGTACTTGCCGCACAAAGTTTGTATGCAATGGTTTCAGTGGATAAATCGTTTAATGAAACTGTGCGAATTGTAAATTTATTTGATGAAATTGAAGATCTAAGTAGTACTTTTGCCGAGTATCAAATTAAAAAGGTGCTTTTATGTCAGAACGTACTGGGTCATCTGCTAATGATTTAAAAAATCATATTGATGTGGTTGTTAATGAATATAATGATGTTATGTCACATATGACAACACCGTCAAATCGCGCAATATTAGAAGAAGCAAATAATGATAAAATTGAATATTTTAAATTAAGCGAAAATTTAATTAAAGAAGTTCTATTTTTGACCAATTCGTCAAAAGGAACTCTTAAAGAATTAGAAACTTCTAGACATATTATGGATGAAGTTATAGGTGTTGCTAATACTGACACAACTTATAATTATGCAAACAAAGTTTTTGATGCAAATATTAATATGTTTACCCAAATCATTCTTGCAGAAAACCTTTCTATTGAATTCAAGTTAGATAGCCTTAATAAGCATATTGCTGATATGAAAAAATATTTAAATCTTCTTGATAAAAACTTAACATCTGCTAATGCTAAGAAGGTTTTAAAGAAAGCAAGGACTAATTTTGAACATAATTTAAAAGAAGTTAACTCAATAATCAAATCAGATGCAGTTGTAAAAGATTTATATTATGAACCTTCTATGAAATTAAAAAATCTAGAATATAAAATAGCTGCTGCGATTTCATCTGTTCGTGACATTTATACTAAAAGAAATATTAAAGAGATGGATATTACCAACTCTTTAATTAGACGATCAGAATATCTTATTTCCTTAAATGCAGGAATTGGCTTAATCGTTGGTTTTATAAGTGCTATATTTATTACTCTTGGCATTACAAGACCGATTAAAGCAATGACTAGAACTATGCATTCTCTTGCAGAAGGAAATAAATCAGTTGATGTGCCAAGCTTGGATAATAAAGATGAAATTGGTGAAATGGCTCAGGCTGTTCAAGTGTTTAAAGATAACGCAATAAAAATTGATAAAATGCAAGAAGACCAAAAAATCAATGATGAAAGGCAAGAAAGGCAACAAAAACAAGAAATGCTTAAAATGGCTGATGATTTTGAAAATGCTGTTGGTGATGCTGTTAAATCCGTTGCTGCTGCATCTCAACAAGTTCTTTCAATTGCTGAGAGAACTTCTGCTATGGCTGAACAAACTACAGGGCAATCTTCGTCAAGCGCAGCAGCCGCAGAAGAAGCAGCAACAAACGTACAAACTGTTGCATCTGCTTCTGAAGAATTATCAAGCTCTATTATGGAAATATCTCGTCAAGTATCAGAATCCACTGCTGTTGCTAATAATGCAGTAGTAGAAGCTGAAAATACTTCACAAACTATGGATGTTTTGCTCCGTTCTGCTGATCAAATTGGTGAAGTAATTAACCTTATTAAAGATATCGCAGACCAAACGAACTTGCTTGCTCTTAACGCTACTATTGAAGCGGCTAGGGCAGGGGATGCAGGTAAAGGTTTTGCCGTGGTTGCTAATGAAGTTAAATCTTTGGCTTCTCAAACTGCAAAAGCAACAGAAGAAATTTCTCTTCAAATTGAACAAGTACAAAAAATTACTTATGATGCAGTTGGTGCGATTAGAAATATTAATGATACAATACTTCAAATTAACCAAATTACTTCTACTATTGCTATTGCTATGGATGAACAAGGCTCTGCAACTCAAGAAATTTCACGAAACGTACAACAAGCAGCGCTTGGTACTCAGGAAGTGTCATCTAACATATCTTTGATTAGTCAGGCTGCTAGTGAAACGGTAAGTTCTATGAATGAAATGAAGCAGGCTGCTATTGGACTTTCTACTCAAAGTAATACTATGGGTGATGAAGTTAATAAGTTCCTTAATAAAATTCGTGATAACAACAAACTTTAATTATCATAAATAATAACTAAAACGGCTGGGGTATGTCTATTCCAGTCGTTTTTTATTTGAGACATAAAAAAATAGCCTCATTATAATAATGAGGCTATTTTATCATGTATATATTAGGATTTTTGTTTAACTTGTTTTTTGTTTGCAATAAGTCCTTGTTGTATTTTTTTAGCTAAATTATGGCCATTAAATGTTTTTATTGAACTTAAAAACTCTTCCCGTGCTTTTGGTGGTAGCTTAGCAGCGATAGCAAGTCCGCAATTTCTTTGCTTGAACATTTCCCTATAAATATTTTTTTCTTTGATTAATACGTCTGGAAGAAGTGAGCCAAAATAAAACCTGTTATATAGCATTTCTGTATACATTAACCCATTTCTGCCTTTGAAAAAGCTGATATGTTTATGAAGTTGTGAATTATTTGCACGCAATTCATCAAATTCACTATGTTCTCTGATTTGCTCAGCAATTTTTAGTAATTTATTTTCTGTTACTGCCATATATTCAATATTGTCTTTGTCAATTTTATTATATTTAACCCTATCATTTGGAGATAAAATAAATCTTGGCTTTACTTTATTGCTGTAATTATTTTCCATGAACACGATATTGTTTGCTTGAAGTGTTGTAAATTTAGCAATAAGTTCATATAGTGAACCTTTATAATCTTTTGTATATGGGATTAAAAATTCTTTTTTGAATTCATTTTTTTGCATTGCTTTAATAGCGCAACCATCAGCTCCTTCAATGAAATTTTCATGTATTATAGCGCATACAGCTTGATCTTTTTGAAAATCATTACTTCTTCTGTTATAATTGTTTTCATTTTTCTTATGATATTGTTTTATCTTTTCTTGTCCAAACTTCATTGATTCTAGCATATAAAGCATATGCTTTGTTTCGATCGACAAATCATCAGGTGTCGTTTTTGAAATGTTACTGAAAAACTTTTCAGAATGTCTTTTATATTGATAAATAGCCTCTTTATCAAGTTTGGTAATAGTTCTTTCGTATCTTCTATTTTTTTTGATTACTTCGATTTCAGCGGTAAGCCCATTTGTACCATTATCAAAACCAAGCTGTCTGCATTGTCTTTCATGTAATTCTTTTTTGTATTTTTTATCCCTTGCTGTTTCTTTATCTTTTATGCCAAAATAATCTAATGCTTTTGATGTGTATTTATTAAAAGTATCAAATAATTCATTGTCCGTTTCACCTTGAACAATACCGTAAAACATCGCAATAAGGTGATTTTTTTCAAACGTAGTGTTATCTGTAATTTTTACAGTTAAATCAAGAATTTCTTTATCTGTTAATTGATTTAAAACTCCATCTTTTAATAAATCATTAGCCACATCTTTTGCACAATCAATTGATAATATAGTAAAATAATTCATATGTTCACCAAGTTCATGCATTTGAAGTTGGTGAGAAGTTTGCATAGCATTATCAATATTATCTTGTGAAAAACCATTTTCACCATAAGTTGCAACCAAGTCATCATATATTGTTTTTTGCATTTGATTATTAACATGTTTAAATGATTTATAAGAATCTCTTAGGTATTTAGCGCGAACCATAATTTCAACTTCGGCTAAATCTGTATTACCGCGCAATCTTGCCATTTGTAAAACTGAAAATACATCAGCAATACATTCCGTACGATACCTAGAGATGTTATTTAAAATAGTATCACTAGTAGAGCCATGATGAAAACCACTTAAGGCGTTATCTTTTTCTAATGCATGACCTAATTCATGAAACAACGCACTAATATAAACATCATTTAATGGAATGTTCTTTTCTTTTAATTTTTTTGTTGCATTTGGTATATTATTAACGAATTGCATATCAAGAGTAGAGTAGTGAGGCATAACAATAATACTAAGCGCTTTAGGCACTGTTATCCTTTTATTATCTGTCTGTACTTCATAAGGAAAAGATGCGCTATATGCATTATACATCATATCTTGGGTATCAGAATGTAAATTGTTCAAAGTTCTGAATTCATGCATAGAAGTTATTTTGTCAAAATCAAGTCCAATTTTTTTTGTTTTATTTCTGAAATATTCTTCTAATATTATATTTCCCATTAAACCATCATCATGAATAATTTTGCTGGTTTTGGCAACGCTAGCAATATTAAACATAAATCGTAATTCTTCAGGGGTAAGGATTAAAAGAGAGATACCATCGTCTTTAGAAACATCTTGAAATCTATCTTGCATTTGTATTAAAAAGCGAGAATGTGCAGAAACACCACTTTCATAATAACCAACAAAATCAATATCAGGATACTTTTTTTGTATTGCTTTAAAAATTGAAGAATAACCTAGGTCTGACATGATAAGTACTCCTTTTTATCTAAAATTGAAGTTTATTGTTTCATTATACAAAAAAATTGTCAAGAAATATTTTATTTTTTATTAATTTTATTTTAAAATAAGAGGTTATATAGCAAAAAATGACATAAAATAAGTTTGATGCAAGATTATTCCCCAAACAGAAAGTATATTAAAGAAAGCTAATAAAACTATAAAATTTCCGATATTTTTCGCTTTTTGAGACAATTCATGATGTTCAGTGTAAACCATATTAATAACTGACCTTATAATAGTATTTGCTAGTTTTATTATCAAAAATAGGATTAGTGACGAAATTAATATAGCAAGTTCACTGCCTGATATCGGTAAAAACAAGGCAATCACAAAAAGGACAAGGCAAAATGCGATATCGATACGGAATGCTTTTTCCGTTATCAATGTTGATTTTATACCGTTGTAATATTCTTTGAGTGATTTAATACCTTGTTTTACCAATTTCATTTTGTTAATCCTTCATAATGTTTTTAAATTAATCAAAGCTTTTTTCAAGAACAAAAGCAAAATCGCGCATAAAAGTTTTTACATCATCTAATCCATCGCCTTCGATTAATTTTGCTTGATTAATTAAAAGCATAACTGTTTTTTTGAAATTATCATCAATTTTTTTATCAGTAGCCTGTTTTGCAAGTTTTTTGATTAATGAATGAGTAGGGCTGATTTGTAAAATTCTATCGCTTTTGACTAGTACAGATTGGTTATTACGAGCCATTAATTTTTCAAGTCGAAGACTCATTTGACCTTCACCTGCCACCAAAGAAACTGGGGAAGAAAATAAAGAATCACTTACAATGACGTCTTTTATCGTGCTATTTGCGATGTTTAAAATAGCATCACGCAATGACTTTAACTCTTCATGAGGAATTTTATCAATATTTTTAAATTCGTCTTTAAGAGGTGTTTCTTCTAGCTCTTTCATTGCAACTGAAATGCTTTTTATTTCTTTTTCTTTGTATTTAGAGAAGCTTTGTGGCCAAAATTCATCAACTGGATCTGTTAAAAGCAATACTTCGACCCCACGCATAGCAGCCCCTTCAAGTAGTGGATTGTTACGCAATATTTCGATATTTTCCCCAGTTATATAGAAAATAGATTTTTGCCCATCAGCCATTCTTTCGATATATTCATCAAGGCTAGTTAATTCCTCTCCATTTGTTGAATAAAAACGGCATAATTCCGCAATTTGTTCGCCATTTGTTGGATCTTCATACATTCCTTCTTTCAAAACGCCACCAAAAGTAGTGATAAATTCTTTATAATCAGCAATATCTTTTGATTTTTTCTTAAGTTCGCTGAAAATTCTGCTAGTTATACCATTTTTTATTTTGGTAAGTAATGGAGTGCTTTGTAACATTTCCCTAGATACGTTAAGTGGAAGTTCTTTTGTATCAATAATACCAGTTAAAAATCGCAGGTAGAATGGAGTTAATTGTTCAACTTTATCAGAAATAAATACTTTATTAGCATACAGGTGAAGCCCACGTTTTTTATCAGGTTGGAATAAATCAAAAGGAGCTTTTTTAGGTATATAAATCAACGAAGTATATTCTATTTTGCCTTCTGCTTTATAATGCAAAGTCATCCAAGGTTCATCAAAATTATGAGATATATGACGATAAAATTCATTATACTGTTCTTTTGTAATATCTGCTTTGTTGCGAGACCAAAGGGCAGAAGCGGTATTAATAACTTCACCTGAAAATTCGATTGGGATGCTGATGTGGTCTGAATATGTTTTGATAATATGTCTGATACGTAATGTATCAAGAAATTCAATTTCATCGTCTTTTAGATATAATATAATATCTGTTCCAGTAACGCTTCTAGAGGCATCTTCAACAATAGTATATTCCCCAGCATTAGCGCAACTCCATTTATAAGTTTGAGCTTCGCCAGCTTTTCTTGAAATAACGTCTATTTTACTAGCAACCATAAATGCAGAATAAAATCCAACTCCGAATTGTCCAATTATAGAGCTGTCTTTTTGCTTGCCTTCCGCCATATTTGCTAAAAATTCAGAGCTTCCAGATTTTGCAATGGTTGATAAATGGTTTATCATATCTTCTTTATTCATACCAATACCATTATCTGAAATAGTCAAGGTCTTAGCATCTTTATCTGCTGCAATAGTTATTTTAAAATCGCCATCAGATTTAACCGTTCCGCCTTTTACCAACGACAAATAACGCAATTTGTCACAAGCATCAGAGGCATTTGAAACCAATTCCCTTAAAAATATATCTTTTTGAGAATAAAGAGAGTTGATAACAAGATCTAATAATTTAGAAACTTCTGCTTTGAATTGATGTTTTTCTTCCATTTTATACTCCATAATTAATGTGTTCGATTAAATATAAATAGGTAAGGTTGTTTTAATTTGCAATAAAAAAAATCAAAAATGAGATTCAAAGGGCAGGGTAATGAAAAATCCAAATAAAATTTAAAGCGATTAATGGTTAAATTATACGAAAAAAAATCAAAAAGAAGCTCAGAATCGATTTGACAGTTTTTTGTATAGCATTTAAATCACCTTAAATATAATGTCACTAAGGATAGTAGGGTATATTTAAATCAATTTGTATATTATATAGGCTTGTTATTTAAAAAAAAGAATGAAATATATCAATAAAACCCCCACAATCGAAGCAACAACAAAAGACGGTATTAAAGTAATTGTAATTTTACCAACTCAACTTATAAATTAAAAATAACATCTAATTGTTTTATATGATAAAATCATTTGTTGTACAACAAATTGCTCAATATAATTGTCGCATAATGTATATTATGTATAGTATGATATATAACAAAAATATAATAATCGGATAGTAAGGTGGATTTTAATCCAATCTAATAATTTTGATGTTTTGGTATTGAAAGTTTTAAATCGATTTTAAGGACGTTATTTAAATAAATTAATATATTTATACATAGATTGTCGCTTGTATGATTATAGATAAAAAAATAGAGCCGTTATAAAACGGCTCTATCAATATATTTCAAATGCTTATAAATATTATGCTTTAACGTGAATATTATAAGATTGAAGTAATCTAACAGCCATATCAGTATGAGAAGGTTTAATCTTAACAGGTGAATTAACTGTATAAGCAGTTTTAACTGTAATGTCTTGAATTTTATTGTTATTTTTAAGTGTAATGTTATAAGATTTTAATCTGTCTTCGATTTTTTGTGTCATTTTACTTTCCTTTTTAATGTTGTTAATATATTTCCCCTATTTACTCTTATTATGCAAAAAATCAAGTATTATTTTTATGTTTTTGCATAAACTAAAATATTTACTGATTTTGCGCCATTTTCTAGTAATGTTTTAATGCATTCATCGGTAGTGGCGCCAGAAGTGTAAACATCATCAATAAGTAGGATATTTTTCCCTTTTATATTTGAATTGTTTTTGATTTTAAATGCTTTTTTAACATTTTGCCTTCGTTGAGAAGGTCTGTATCTTCCTTGTGATTGAGTGTTTTTAATCCGTAACAGCGATTTTCCGTCCCACTCTATTTCTGTTATTTTTGCGACTTCTTGCGATAATAATGCCGCCTGATTGTATTTTCTTTTTAAAAGACGAGTTCTATGAAGTGGAACTGGAATAATTAAGTCATTGTTTTTTATGTCTATATAGCTAGCAACCATCCATTTGGCAAATGGTTTTGCAAATTCCGTTCTGTCACCATGTTTGAATGCTAAAATCATAGGTTTAGAATTGTAGTTATACTTTACTGCAGCGCGAAGTTTTGCGTATTTCGGGGGATTTGAAAGGCAGCTGGCGCAAATTTCATTTTCTTTATATCCTGATGATATTTTTTTGCCACATACATCACAATATCCTATTCCTTCGGCGCAAAATGTAACAGTTTTAAAACAATCATTACACAAAACGCCGTCTTCCATAACTATAATGCCACATTTCATACATTGAGCGGGGATAAAAAAATTAATAATTTGTTTGAATATGTTTTTGATTTTATTCAATTATCAATCCTTGTTCATCGCTAGAAATTGAAATCGTATCGCCCTCTTTCACTTCCCCTGATAGCAGTTTGGTTGCTAGCATATTTTCAAGCTCTCTTTGTACAAGTCGTTTTAAAGGTCTTGCCCCATAATTAGCGTCATATCCTTTATCTGCCAAATATTCGTATGCTTTATTATCTAATTTAATTGAAATGTTTTGTTCTGTTAGTTTATCTTCAAGCTTAAGTATTTGAACTTTTACAATTTTTTCAATGTCATCGCGGCTTAATTTGTGAAATAAAACAATATCATCAAGACGATTTAAAAATTCAGGTTTAAAGGCTAGTTTAACAATTTCCATAACTCCATCTTTGATTTTTTGGCTGTCCTCCCCTACTACCTGAGCAGCCAGCAATTCAGCGCCTAGATTAGAGGTTAGTATTATCAAAGTGTTTTTGAAGTTGACTTTCCGCCCTTTTCCATCGGTTAAATGACCATCATCAAGGACTTGAAGCAGAATATTAAACACGTCTGGGTGGGCTTTTTCCACTTCATCAAACAATATCACTTGATAAGGGCGTCTTCTGACCGCCTCGGTTAACATTCCGCCTTCGTCATAGCCGATATATCCAGGAGGAGCGCCAACCAGTCTCGCCACCGAATGTTTTTCCATGTATTCAGACATATCTATACGTAAAAGCGCCTTTTCATCATCGAATAAAAATTCTGCCATAGATTTTGCAAGTTCAGTTTTGCCAACCCCAGTAGAACCAAGAAATAGGAAAGATCCAATTGGGCGGTTTTGATCGCCAAGCCCGCTTCTAGATCTCCTTACCGCATTTGCAACAGCAGATACCGCTTCATTTTGCCCAATTAGTCTTGCGCCAATGTATTCTTCGATTTTAAGGAGTTTCTCTTTTTCGCCTTCCATAAGTTTAGATAGCGGAATTCCGCTCCATTTTGAAACTACGGTTGCGATATTTTCTTCGGTTACATTTTCTAAGAAATCTTCCTTTTCTTCAGGGCTGGAGGCAAGCTTTTCTTCAAGTTCTGGGATAACGTGATAACGTAATTCGCTTGCTTTTTCAAGATTGCCATCTCGCATTGCTTTTTCCATGTCGCTTTTTGCTTTGTCCAACTCTTCACGATATTTAGAAGCTTTTGCAACTTTTTCCTTACTAGCATACCAACCAGCACTTAAATCCGAAGATGATTTTTCTAATATTTTCAATTCATTATCAAGCTTTTCTAATCTAGATTGTGAAGCTGCATCCTTTTCTTTTTTAAGGGCTTCTCTTTCGATTTTAAGCTGCATTATCCTTCTGTCAATCTCGTCCAGCTCTTCTGGCTTTGAATCAATCTGCATTCGCAGTCTTGCCGCAGATTCATCAATTAAATCAATAGCTTTGTCTGGTAAAAATCTATCGGTTATGTACCGATTTGAAAGTACGGCAGCACTAACCAACGCGCTATCTGATATTTTAACACCATGATGAAGTTCGTACTTTTCCTTTATCCCACGTAGAATGGAAATTGCATCCTCAATCGTTGGTTCTGATACGAAAATTGGCTGAAATCTGCGCGCTAATGCTGCATCTTTTTCAATGTATTTTTGATATTCGTTAAGGGTGGTTGCGCCAACACAATGTAACATTCCACGAGCCAATGCAGGTTTTAAAAGGTTCGATACATCCATTGATCCTTCGCTTGCTCCGGCTCCGACTATTACGTGCATCTCGTCGATGAAAAGTATTATATTTCCGTTACTTGATTCTATTTCCTCAAGTACCGCTTTAAGTCTTTCTTCGAACTCTCCACGATATTTTGCGCCCGCAATTAATGCCCCCATATCAAGTGCCATTAATTTTTTTCCACGTAAACTCTCAGGAATATCTTCGTTAATTATTCTTTGAGCGAGACCTTCTATTATCGCAGTTTTACCAACCCCTGCTTCGCCAATTAAAACTGGATTGTTTTTGGTTCTTCTGGATAAAACTTGGGCTGTACGACGGATTTCTTCATCCCTGCCTATTACTGGGTCTAATTTAGCCTCTAATGCCTTTTTAGTGTAATCTATCGCATATTTTTTGAGGGCATCATATTTGTCTTCGGCACTGGCTGAATCTGCTGTTCTGCCCCCCCTCATATCATTTATGGCTATATTTAACTTTTTGCTATCAATATCCAGATGCTTTGCTTCTGCCACCAATGCTTGAAACATTCTTTCTACTGATACAAAGCTATCCCCAGCTTTCGTCGCAATGTCAGATGCTTTATTTAAAATCCTGATAAGTTCTTGATTTAGGTTTGAAGAAACACTTGAGCCAGTTATTTTAGGTAGCTTTTCAAGCTGAGCGTCATTTTTAACCTTTATTTCTTTAATATCATATCCGGCTTTTTCTAATAATCCTGCGCATAATCCTTGATTGTCATCTAATAGTACCTTTAAAACGTGTTCTTTTGTTACCATTTGATTAGATAATGATGAAGCAAGGGTCAAGGCTGATTGCAAAAATCCCCTACTTCTTTCTGTAAATTTTTCAAAATCCATAATATTTTCTCCTTATACCAATTATATAAGTATAACTAGGAAAATATGCAAGCTAGACTTTAGAATAAAAAAAAGACTCGTTTAAAACGAGTCTTTAAAAAGTATTAGAATATTATTAATTATTCTCTTTCTAATGTTTTCCAAAGCTTCATCATTGAATCTAGTTTTTTATCAGCCTCTTTGTCTATTATAATCGTATGTCCTTCTTTTGCTGCTTCTTTTTCCAAATTGCTCCACATTTCACTAGAAGCGCGTAGTTTTGCGTCTGCTTCTTTTTGCATTTTAGCTTCGTGAGTTTCTGCTTTTGCATGTGCACCTGATGCACCTATCAAAGCGAATGCAGTTAATGCTATGGAGAATCCCATTTGTCTTAATACGTGTTCTGTTGTTTTGTAATTGTCGGTCATTTGTTTTTTCCTTTGTTTTATGAATATATAATAATATTAACATAATAAAATGAAAAGTCAACAATAAAATTGACAAATTTTATTGTAATGCTATGTTTTTTTAGTAATGTGTTTGATTTGATTACTTTTAATTTACTTTAGTAGCTTTAGTATTTACTAAAATTAATTGCTTGGATATGTTCTTTTATAAGTTGAATTAGGTGGAAAATCAGGATTGCCCATAACCCCGCAAGCTGAAATTGAAATCATAACAACAAATATCAATATTATTTTATTCATTTTATGCAATTCCTTTAACAATTCTGACTTTTATTTCAAGGTCTTGTCGTTCTTTTTGATATTTTGATATAACTTGTTTTTTGTTAGCCGATAGATTTATATTTGGCTTTACATCAAGCATATAATCTTTTGCTGGGGTATGATTTTCATTTTTAGATTGATTAGGTTGTTCTACCTCTTCTACCTTACGTTTTTCTGTGGTCGGAGGTGGGTTATCTTGTTCCAATTGATGAGTGATAATTCGTTTTGACATAAAACCACTAGCCAATATTTGCGAAGTTGCATGTAAGTTTGAAATACTTGAAACCATAAATTTACTCCTTTAATAATATATTTAATTATATCATATTTTTCTGGGGAAAACTATTAAATATTTATTGCAGATAAATTTTTGATAATATATTATTTTTTCATGAAAAATTTATTTATAGCGATGTTTATATTATTCCCAGTCGTTTGTTATAGTCAAAAGCTTACAACTTATGAAGGTCCTTCTGTGGTTTTTGATGGTGAGTTATATCGTGATTTAGAAGGTAAACCTTTGACTGGATTGGTACGCGAATATTACCCTACTGGTCGTATCTTACGCCTTATGCCCTATAAAGATGGTAAGTTTGGTGGAAATTTAAAAGAATATCATCCAAAAGGTGGTATTATGACAAGGGCATCCTATAAAGACGGTTGTTTAGATGGTGAATATATAAAATTTAATACTAATAAAACAAAAGCAGAAGTATCTTTTTATAAAAATTGCAAATTAGATGGAAAATCAGTTAAATATAATGAAAAAGGCAAAATAATAGAAAATGCAAGTTATAGTAATGGTATTTTAAATGGTATAAAAAAAGAATATGACAACAAGCTTGTGAAAGAAACTCCATACACTATGGGGAAAATCAATGGAGTGTTAAAAGAGTACCATAAAAATGGTAATATTAGCAAAGAATCAGTTTATAAAGATGATGTTATTGATGGTGTTGTTAAAATATATGATGAAAATAGTAAATTAAAACAAGAGATTAATTATGTATATGGTGAAATGAACGGATCTAATACTATTTATTTTGATAGTGAAACCCCGAAATCTATTATAAATTATCGAAGTGGATTAAAGCACGGAAAAAGCAAAGAATTTCATCAAAATGGCAATATTAAAAACGAAAAAAATTTCGTAAATGATAATAAATCAGGTTTTGTAAAAGAGTACGATATAAATGGAAATCTTGTCCTTGAAATTTCATATAATGATAATCAGATAAATGGTAAGCTTAAAAAGTTCAAAAATAAAAAACTGGAAATTATAGCTCTTATTGAAAATAATAAACTAATTTCTGGTATTTGTTATGATAAAGATAATAAAAAATCTAGATTGAGTAAAATAAATATTAAGGAATATCCTACTAAACCTATTGATTTTAAATGCGAAAAGCCAGAATCTGATTAAAAGCATAGCTGTTTTGTCAATGTTATTGTAAAAAAAACTTGTAATAGCTATATATTTATGATATTATTAAAAAAATTAATATTGAAAGCATATGATTTATGAATGAAGAATTCATTGATGTATATAATGATAAAAAACAGCATATCGGCTCTGTTTCAAAAAAAGAAGCCCATGAAAAAGGATTGTGGCACAAGCTTTTTCATTGTTGGATTCGTGGAAAAAATGGCAAAGTTTGGCTGCAATTACGTTCTAGCAATCTTAAAACTTATCCTAATACTTTGACTGCTTCTGTTATTGGGCATATTGGTGCTGGTGAAAGTTCTGTTATTGGCGGAAAACGCGAAATAAAAGAAGAGCTTAACATAGACATAAGTAAAAATAAGCTACAAAGAATATTTGAAGAAACTCATGTTATTCCTGTCGGTAACAAACAGCCTCATCGACATATTAATGATGTTTATATAACTTCTGTTAACAAAAGCATTGATAATGTTGATATGAAAAGAAATGAGGTAGATGGTATATTCGAAGCAAATATCTATGAATTAAATAAATTATTCAATGGAAAATGTGAAAAAATTTCTATTAATGGTTATATATTTGATGAAAATGGAAAAAAAATCCCAAATAAAAGAGAAACTTCATTAAATGATTTTTGCCCATTTACATCGCATTATTATCAATTTTCGATGTCAGCCATGATAAATAATGATTTAAAGCAAATTTATACCGCAAAATCAATCACGTCTCGTACCCGCGAATAATATAGGCTAAGAAAAAGTTTTTTGCACCCAGCTATCATCTAGTTCTGGGTTTAATAAAGCGTATTGCCTTGCGTTAATTCTTTTTTTATTGGTTATTTTAATGTCAGCGCCAGATTTTATTAAAAATTCTAATATTTCTGTTTTTTTATGTTTTTTTGCAGCAATTATTAAAGGCGTTTCTCCATCTGAATTTTGCTCATTTATATTTGCGCCTTTCATTAAAAGGTATTGAAAAATTTCTATATTAGGATTGGATTTGGATGCTTCAATTAAAGCGGTATCTCCGTTATTATTTTTGTAATTAACATCAAGCCCTTGCTCTATAAGAAAGTCTAACATATCTAGATTAAAGCTAGCTCTTGAGGCCATAATTAATAAACTGGATCCTATATCGTTTTTTATATGAATGTCAGGGCAATATTTTAATAGAGTCCTAAGTACATCTGTTTCGTCGTTATAGCTTGCAGCTAGCATAATAGCATTTTCATTTGAACTATCAACGGCATTAATATCAGCACCGCATTCAATTAAACACTCTATCATTTTGGCGGTTGTATTGCCACCCCAACCAGCAGCAGCTATCATTAATAAAGTCCAGCCTCTTGGATTACGAATATTAATGTCAGGTGTATGTTTTAATGCCATCCTTAATGTTTCAACAGGCATTTCTTTTTCAAGAGCATGCATTAAAAAAGTATCACCTTTATCAAATTCAGTATTAATATCAATACCTAAACTTATAATATATTCGAGTATTTCAGGATTTGGATTGGTCAAAGAACCATCAATTGCTTTCATTAATTCAAAGTCGTTCATATTTAAAAAGTCAGGGAAATAAGTTAAAATCCGTTTAAATACTTCTAAATTTCCGTTTGTTTTTAAAGCATTATAAGGAATGTCATCGCCATCGTTTTGATTGAATTTAATATCAAATCCCATTTCTACTAAATAATCAATAACATCTGGATTTGGATTGTTTGATGCAGCAAGGTAAAGCAGATTATCGTATGAATCATCATTTATATTAATATTATCAGTATTTTTAATGATTTCTTTTATGGTATCAAGATTTTTATTATAGGAAGTTGCTAAGGCAATCATAGGCTTATTATATTCATTTTTTGCATTTTTATCCGCCCCATTATTTATAAGGAATTTTATAACTTCTGGGTTAGAATTGCTTTTTGCAGCCAACAGTAATGCTGTTTCAGAAAAAATATTGCTTGCATTGATGTCGGATATATATTTTAATAATTCGCTTAAAATATCAATTTTTGTGTTTTTTATTGCAGCTATATGAAGAAGATTTTCTTTTAATTTATTGGTATGAGATGTATCAAGACCCTGTTCTATGAGATATTTAACGATATCAATAGTTATATCGTCACGTAAAAGGTATAACATCAAAGCATTATTACCTCTTCTATCAACTTCATTAACATTTCCACCGTTTAAAATTAGCTCTTTTACTTCATCGATGCTCTTATTTTCTTTAATAGCGTTAATAACATTCATTGAAAAAATCCTTTTTATAATTGTTAATATTAATAATACAACTTTACGACTTTTATACAAATAAAAAAGGCTAGAATTTTTATTACTCCTAGCCTTTTATTTGTTTTACTTATCTTCTGTCAAAAGGATCATGACCATAAAATGGATTGTTATTTGGTTCTTCTTTTTTCTTATCTTTTGGATTTTCTTTTTTATTGCCAACTGCTTTTTCTCTTAATTTTTTAGCCTTTTCTGCAATTTCATCTCTGCTATATGCAACATCAGCAATGCTATGAGACATAGAGTTAGATTTGGTTTCAGAACCTATGTTAGTAGACGCTTGGGCTGATGTCTGTTGTCCAAGAGTTGTAAATTTATTTTTATCCACTTGAGAAGTTCCAGATTTTGATTTTGAATTAAAATCATTAAATGCTTTACTGATTGCTTCTGCTACTTTTGGTTCAGTTTTTGCTCGCTCAATAGCATTATCTAGCCATAAAAGCGCTCTTTCAGCTCTTTCCTTCATTCTAGGATTACGTTTAACTTCATCTTTCATATCATTTTTTGTTGGTTTTGCAATATTTCCATTAGAATCAGTTTTAATATTATATCCTCTTTTAATTTCATCTAAATGAACGCTGTATTGCATATTTTCATCAGCGTTACTCAAAGCCATATAAGTTAAATGGTTTGTTATATTTGCATCATATATAGCGTCCATTTTTTTATACTCTTGCGCTTTTGATACTGCTTCTTTTCTTTTTTCTTCGTCTTGTTTTGATAATCCTGGCAATGGTTCTAATTTAATAGCACCATCGATTAAAATGACCTTGTGGAATTTTGTTAAATCATCTTTTACCTTTTCAACATCCTTATCAATCCTGTTTTGTTCTATTAATTTTATAAATTGTTTACGATCTTTTTTAAGTTTTTCATTTAATACAGGGTTGCTTTTTGCTTCTTCGACAGCTATGTCGATAAGTCTTACAGCATAATTGCCCACATCTTGTTGGAGAAAGCTTAAGTTGTCTTTAAAATTTTCAGGTTTAGCCAAATCACCATTAGGTGTATATTCCATTTTAAAATATTTGCCAACAGTTTTAAAGATTTTCAAAAAATCCATTTTTTTTGCTGCTTCATCTAATTCGTCGATTTTATATTGATGTTGATGCATAATAAGTCTCCTAATATATTATTTTGCTATTATGTCTATGTTATCAAAAAAATATACAAAAGTCAATAAAGGTTTTGTGTTTGGGTTTTATAATATTAATTAGGATATGAGGTAAGATATAAGTAAAAAGTGGCGTTCCCGGCGCGATTCGAACGCACGGCCCCCAGTTTAGGAAACTGGTGCTCTATCCGGCTGAGCTACGGGAACACAATGATAAAATATATATTTTAATATAAGTTGTCAATATTCTTATGCAAAAAAAGGGGTGGTTTTTTGTTAAACCTCCCCTTTGTATATTATATAGTAATTACAATGCCTTGATTATTTCTTCGGTGATTTTTTTCGCATCACCAAATAACATCATAGTATTAGGAGCATAAAACAATGGATTGTCCACGCCTGAATACCCGCTTGCCATTGAACGCTTTACGAAGAATACAGTTTTAGCTTTTTCAACGTCCAAAATAGGCATACCATAAATTGGGCTGGTAGGATCGGTTTTTGCCAATGGATTAGTAACATCATTTGCCCCAATCACATAAACCACATCAGTACTTGCAAATTCGTTGTTGATGTCTTCTAGTTCAAACACTTCTTCATAAGGTACGTTTGCCTCTGCTAATAATACGTTCATGTGTCCTGGCATACGACCTGCTACTGGGTGAATTGCATATTTAACGTCTACGCCCTCTTCTTTTAATTTATCGCCCATTTCTTTTAACGAGTGTTGAGCTCCAGCAACCGCCATACCATAGCCAGGAACGATGATTACTTTTGATGAGTTTTTCATGATAAAGCCTGCGTCGTCTGGGCTGCCTGATTTTACGACTTTGCCTTCATCATCGCTAGCTCCTGCAACTGCTGACTCTCCGCCAAGACCGCCTAGTACTACGTTAAAAATAGAACGGTTCATGGCTTTACACATTATGTATGAAAGGATTGCACCACTTGCCCCAACCAAGGCGCCAGTGATAATCAAAAGCGAGTTATGAAGGGTAAATCCAATGCCTACCGCTGCCCAACCTGAATAAGAGTTTAGCATCGACACAATAACAGGCATATCAGCCCCACCAACAGGGATAATAAGTAAAAATCCAAATATAAATGCCAATGCAGTTAAAATATAAAATAATTCAGGGCATTGAGTATAACTAAATGCACCGATTAAAACCATCAAAGCAATCGCGATTAATCCGTTTAGTAAATGTTGACCTTTGAAAATAATAGGTCTTGATTTCATAATTCCTTGTAATTTCGCAAATGCGATTACAGAGCCTGAGAAAGTTATCGCACCAATTGCAACCCCTAGCGACATTTCGATAAGGCTGGCCAGATTAATTGCACCGACAGTACCTATGTCATAGCTTTCAGGACTAAAGAACGCGCCAAAAGCCACTAGTACCGCAGCCATACCAACCAAAGAGTGAAATGCTGCGATTAATTGAGGAAGTGCAGTCATAACGATTTTAAGTGCTATGATAGTTCCTATAAATGCACCAAGTATAAGGGCAACAATTATATATGTGTAATCAGCAACCAATGGCGAAAATAAAGTGGTGATAATTGCCAAAGCCATACCGACAACGGCATAAATATTTCCCCCTCTTGCGCTGTCCGGAGATGATAATCCCCTTAAAGCCATTATAAAACAAATGCCTGATATTAAATAAGATATAGTTGTAAGTTCGGTCATGATTAATTCCTTTTATTTCTTTTTCTTGAACATTGCAAGCATTCTGGTTGTTATTACAATGCCTCCAAAAATATTTATAGAAGCCAATAAAACTGCAAAAAAGCCTAGTATTTTAGATTGGTTAAGTTCTTCCAAACCTGCTGTTAATAACGCACCCACGATAATCACAGAAGAAATCACGTTCGTTACCGCCATCAAAGGCGAATGAAGTGCAGGAGTAACCCTCCACACTACATAATAACCAACAAAACAAGCTAATACAAATATTGTAAATAGTGACCAAAAATCCATAAAATTTCTCCTTTTTTAATTTTGAATCAAGATGTTGCCATCTTTAACTACATTCGTAGATGATATTATTTCGTCTTCGTAATTAATTTTTAATTCCTTAGTTTCTTTATCAACATGAGGAGATAAAAAATTATAAACATTACGTGCGAACATGTTGCTTGCTTCACGAGGAAGGGAAGTTAATAAGTTAGATAAGCCTATTATTGTAACATTATGTTTTTCAACAATTTTATCCACCTCGGTCAGTTCGCAATTTCCGCCCATAATGGCAGCTAAATCAACAATAATTGAACCAGTTTTCATTGATTTTACCATCTCTTCCGAAATCAAAATTGGGGCTTTTTTCCCAGGGATAAGAGCTGTTGTTATGATAATATCTGACTTTTTTGCTTGTTCAGCTACTGCTTCTGCTTGACGTTTTTTGTAATCATCATCCATTTCTTTTGCATATCCGCCAGAGGTTTCGGCGTCTGTATTATCGCTTTTGACCTCTACGAACTTTCCACCCAAAGATTCAACCTGTTCTTTTGTTGCAGGGCGTACGTCCGTTGCATACACAACCGCACCAAGACGTTTTGCGGTTGCAATGGCTTGCAGGCCTGCGACCCCTACCCCCATAATCAAAACACGTGCAGGAGTAATGGTACCAGCAGATGTCATTAGCATAGGCATTGCGCCACCAAATTTATCAGCCGCTGTAATAACTGCTTTATAACCCGCTAGATTACTTTGCGAAGATAAAATATCCATATTTTGAGCCCTAGATATCCTTGGAATCATTTCAAGAGCAAAGCTTTCAACTTTTTGATTGGCTAGTTTTGTAAGGATTTCTTTGTCATTTAAAACATTAAGGCTGGAGACAAGTTTAATCCCAGCAGGAAGCATCGAAATTTCTTCATCATTTGGTGGGTTGATTTTAATAATAATATCAGCGCCAGAAACTGTTGATTTAAAATCATTTTTAATTTCTGCGCCCATTTCTTTATAATCGTTATCTAAAAAACCTGCTGCTGTCCCTGCCCCAGTTTCTACCGATACTTCAAAACCTAATGCTATATATTTTTTAGCGGTTTCAGGAGTGATTACAACCCTGGTTTCGCCTGATAATGTTTCTTTTACTGCTGATATTTTCATTATATTGTCCTTTCGTTGAAAAATATTATTTATCTTTTTGATGAAAAGCGCAAGTATTAAATAAAAGATTTGATTTTTTTTAAAAATAATATACACTTAGTTGTTAACTTTTTTTTAAGGAGAATGAATATTATGATAGAAGAAGGCGCACTTACAGATTGTGAACGTAATAATGCAAATAAACTTGAAAAAATGCTATTAAATGCAAAAAACAGGACTTTTATTGAGGAATTAGCTAAGCAAGTTAAAGAAAATCCTCTTAAGTTTCCTGTAAGAACTAGTAAATTCATGGATAGAGTGTTGGAGGAATATGATATTGCATGGAATAAAAAGTTGATTATTCGAAAAAATCAATTGCATAAACCCGAATATCATCCTAAATGGGATGCTCCATTTGAAATTAATATGGATGAAGTTCTTAAAAAGGCTTCACAAACTAAAATTCAACGATATTTTGATACAGCTGTTAATTTTACAAATGCATCAAAAAGAGAATGGGCAAAAGATTGGAAAATGTTAAAAGAAAGATTTGAGCTTTCAAGATAATAAATCGAATTAAAACAAAAAAACAGCCTTTTATATTGTGGCTGTTTTTTTTTAATCTTTTTGCCTTTGGGATCTGTTTTCAATAGCCCAAAAGATATGATTTTCCTTGTTATTATTATTTGATGTTTTTTTGTTGAAAGTAATTCCATACTCTTTAATTAATGACATGTGATCTAATATATTTCCAAGAGCGCTTGGGTCAATTATTTTTATTTTAGAGCCTGGTTTTGCTCTTCCCTGAGCATCTATAAAATCTTTATGAATTAAAAAGTGCAACCATCTGTCCATCATGCATAAATTTTTCTTGCTGTTTGGATTTATCATAAAATAGACAGGAGCTTTGTCAGGTTCGTTTGGAAAATGTTCTTTGAATGTTACCCCAAAAGATATTGGTATAATATGATGAATCGATAAATTGGTTTCCCTTAAAATCTCTTTACCTTTTCTGGTGGTTCCAATAGAATATGTTAAAGAAGGGCGATAGCCAAGCTTCATTATATCTATATCACAGTCTGAAAATCCCATATTTTTTAGTTTTGCATGTTCATATTTAGAGGTTGCACAATGATTAACAAAAAAAGGCATCATTTTTTCATAATCTTCACGAACTTTCTTTTTGTCGCTATATTTATAAGCATCTTCAAATATAGGGTTTTCATCTGGCCATTTTATTAGATGATCATTACCCGTATCAATAAGTTTTTTCATACTTTTACTGATTTTTAATTTTGGCGGAGACACGATTTCAATTTCCCTTATAAATCTTTTATCATTTTTCATATAATCTAAAAGGTTTGATGCTTCGTCTTCGGTTAGATATTCCCAATTTGATTCATGTTTGGATGCATATTTTAATCGTGATTGAGGAGACTTATAACGTTCTTTATTTATATCATGCAAAGGTTTGTTTCTATTATTTTTTATTGATAAATCAAAGAAATTTTTAAATTTTATTTTATCGATATATTCTTTTGGAATACCCATTGCCTCTAATTTATCAGGGTTTAAAGTTGCTTTTAATGATAACATATATTCATGAGGAGTTAAATCAACTAGCTCTGGCGTTTCTATATATAACTTTTGTGATTTTATAGCTTTTATAATTTCAGGGTCTTCATTTCTTATCATCTCTCTAACCCTTGTGATTGAACGTCTTTTTACCAACAACATATTGTCTGGGACATATTTTTTTTCGATATCAATAGCAATAACTGCAAATTTATCAGGAATTATACCATTTTCTTTGATATCTGCTAATTCATCTTCGTTTATAACATCTTGTAACATCCTAATAGAATGAGGATTTTTAAATAACTTTCTTATAAATCCTTTTGTTTGAGTTTTTGAAGGTTGGTATATGTCAAAAATAACCTTTTTATTCCGATAGTTGTTTAAAAGGCTTGGGCTGGCGTTTGCAAGTCTGCGGATTATGAAATCACGGTCTTTAGTAGGTATTAATATCATATTTTCATGATTATACCCTTTTTGATAATCCAATTTGATAATAGACCAATCTCGAGGAGCTATACCTTTTGTTTTCATTGCTTCTATTGATTTTGGATTTATTTTTGACTGCAGTAAAAGACTTAATTCGTCATTTTTAAAAATATTTTCGAAAAATAATATTTCTTCTTTGTTTCTTAAATATGAAAAATCACCATAAATAAACATATCTTTAATTTTAATTATAGGAGTATAACTTTCCGATGAGTAATCTTCTAATACTTTTTTAAGGAAAATAGCTAAATCCTCAGGTAAAAAAACTATATTTTTTTCATTAATTTCTCCCCCTAGATGAATATCATGCTTGAAAAAAGGAATACAGTCTTTTGACTTATTTCTGCATTTATTGTCTGAGGATTTTTTTAGATTACGAGCAAACTTTTCACCGGCAAACTTAACTTTATTATAATGATTTCTTGTGCTGGAAGTATTTGAAAAATTAATATTTGGGATAATCTTTACATCAATAAAATCAAGCGAATTTTCCAATAGAACAGCTTTTAATTCTTGTTCCTTTTGGGTTAAAATTTCTTGTTTTACTGGCTTTGTCATGCTTTATAACTCTTGTTAAAAAAAATTATAGTATAAATATATCATACTATCTAATTAATAACAAGCTTTTTTTGTATAAAATTTTATCCCGTTTTGGTGTTTGTATTTTATTTTATTTTATTTTTTTTCTTTTCTTTTCCCAATTATAAGAATCTTGGCAAATAATTTCTAAATTATTAAATTTTGGTTGCCATGATAAAGCTTTATCGATTTTAGATGGATTATTGTAAACAGACATAACATCACCTTCTCTTCTTGGTTTATATTCTACGTTAAAATCAACATTGTTTGTTTTTTTAAATGTGTCTATCACTTCCTTTACCGAAAATCCTTTACCATATCCACAATGAAAAAGATTGCTATCTTCACCTTTTTGAAGGTATTTGAGAGATTCAACGTGTAAATTGGCTAAATCATCAATATGGATATAATCACGAATACAAGTTCCATCAGGAGTATCGTAATCTGTACCGAAAATTTTCATAGTATCTTGCTTGCCTAATGCACTGCGACAACATGCTGCAATAAGGTGGAATGCATCATAACGCAGTCCGTTTTTGCCTTCATGATTTGCTCCTGCCACATTAAAGTATCTAAGAATAATATGTTTCATAGGCGAAATCTTAGCAGTGTCTTGTAATAACCATTCAACCATCAACTTTGTTTTACCATAAGGAGACATAGGATCAGTTTTAAATGTTTCATCAACAGGATTGGCTTTAGGAGTTCCAATAACAGCGCAAGTTGATGAAAATATAAAGTTTTTTATTCCATTTTCGCTGCATGTTTTAATTAGGTTATAAGATCCTATATAATTATTCTCATAATATTCAAATGGTTTTTGAACAGATTCCTCAACACTTATATATGCTGCGAAGTGAAGTACAGAATCAACATTATAATCCTTTATCGTTTTTGCAACTAGGTCCTTATCTGCGATATCCCCTATTATTAAATCCACACCTTCTGGAATTGCTTCTTTTACGCCGGTTGAAAGGTTGTCTAAGACAACTATATCAAATCCTGCTGACTTTAACTGCATCACTGTATGAGAACCAATAAATCCCGCTCCGCCTGTTACTAAAATCATTTTCAAAAAACTCCTTTTAAAATATATAATCATATGTATAATATGAATTATAAATTAATAAGGAGTAAAAAAAATGTCAAACCCACAACATGATAGAGAATATTACGAAAAATTTACAGAAGATAAAGATTATGAACTTTCTCCGATTGCGGATAAAATTATTAAAGCATTGGAAAGATCTGATGGATATTGCCCTTGTAAAGTTTCAAGATTAACTGGTGATGCTAAAACTGATGAATTCTTGCTTTGTCCATGTACTGAGCATGCCAATGAAATAGCAGAAATGGGACGTTGTTGTTGTAATTTGTTCGTGAAAAAATAGTATGAAAATTTTGATATATGGTGATATTGTCGGCAGAAATGCTAGACATACTATCATTTCTGAAACAAAAAAAATACGACAAGAGCATAATATTGATTTTGTGATTGCTGATGGAGATAACACAGCACACGGATTTGGAATAACCTCTAAAATTGCAAAACAATTATTTGAAAATGGTGTTGATGTTATAACAACAGGAAATCATGTATGGGATCAAAAAGAAATAGTTCCATATCTTGATAAAGAACCAAAAATACTTCGCGCGCAAAACTATCCCGAAGGAACGGTTGGAAAAGGTTTTTGTGTATATGAAGACGATAAAAACAGAAAAATATTAGTGATTCATTTATTGGGTACTGTTTTTATGCATCCCGTTGAAAACCCATTCAAAGAAATGGAAAAAATATTTTTAAAGCATAAGCTAAAAGATAATGTTGATGCTATCATTGTTGATTTTCATGCTGAAATAACTAGTGAAAAATGTGCTTTTGGTCACTTTTGTGATGGTAAAGTTTCAGGGGTTGTAGGAACACACACACATATTCCTACCGCTGATTATAGGGTTTTAGAAAAAGGAACGGCATATGTAACCGATATTGGTATGTGCGGAGATTACAACAGTGTAATCGGCATGGAAAAAGAAGAACCTATACATAGGTTTTTAAATGGTGAAAAAACTAAAAAATTTGAACCAGCACAAGGAAAACCAACAATTAATGCTGTAATCATAACAATTAATGATGACACAGGGCTTGCTGATAATATTGAAAAAATAATATTTTAATAGTGGTTTTAATTTTTTATTTACCTTTATTATGTGATATTATTAGTTATAAATAATTAAAGGAGGATAATGATATGGTTGTAAAAAAAACTGCTACAAAGAAAACTGTTGGAAAGAAAATCGTGCTTGAACGTGGTTCTTTTTATAGTGAAGCTGGCAAAGATGCTGTAAAACCAAGTGGAAAGCTATCCTCTACCGATACTAAATTATTAAATAAATTTGTTAGCGATAACAAAAAAGAAGGTCGTAGAATTTTCGTTGCAGGTGGGTCTAGAAGCGGTAATTTAGATATATACACAGAAGAAGCATATAATCTAGGCGTTACTATTGCAAAAATGGAATTTAAACTAGATTTCGGACTGTCTAGTAAAGGGATAATGGGAGCTGTTGCAAAAGGTGTAATCGATACTTATGCTGCTAAGGGTAAAAAAAGTCCGATTAACGCCATTACTACCGATGTATACATGTCTTTTTATGAAAATGATGATATCCTTAAAAAATTAGAAAAAATAGTAGTTGCTAAAACATTAGAAGAACGCAAAAGAATGTTGCTAGAGGCTGATTTTATTGTTTTTGCGCCAGGTGGCATTGGAACATTAGATGAATTGGTATATGATTGTGTGGCGATGCAAGATGGCATGTTGCCTGCAAAACCTTTCATTTTATTCAATGTTGATGGTTATTTTTATCATATTCTTGAATTCTTAAAGCATATCAATGAAGAAGGGTTTGCTGATAGAATGCCTTTTGTTGTGGTGGATAACCTTCATGAAGCTGAAGTTGTTTTTGAAATGTTAAAAGATGAAAAACTTAAAAATATTACGATGTCTAGTCTTTATTCTAAATTAAGACATATGATTTATTTGTTGCCTCATCTGGTTAAACAAAGAATTAAAAATCCTAAATTAAAAACCAGCACAATTATTCAAAAAACTAAAGATACACTTGAAAACGGTTCTGAACATGAAATTAAAATCCTTAAAATGATGATTGAAAAAGAATATCTTAGAAAAGAAACAGAACGAATGTATCTTAGATTTTCGCACGCTTCTCGTGATGTTGCGTCTCAAGGTGATAAGCTTGATAGCCTGCTTAATCGCGCTATGAAACATCAAAAAGTTACTACTGATTTATTATTTTAATGGCTAAGCTGTTTTCTAAAAATAAGGAAGATTTTATCTGTGATAATTGTGGAACAGAGGTAATTGGCGATGGATACACAAACCATTGTCATAAATGTCTTTGTTCCAAACATGTTGATGTAAACCCTGGGGATAGAGGTTGTAATTGCGGTGGACTAATGAAAGTTATCAATATAGAACTTAACCAAAGCAAATATATCCTTACTCATAAATGTGTTAAATGTTCATTTGTAAGACGCAATAAAGCAAGAGATGAAGATATGAATGCCATTATAAAATGGAGTAAAAACAGTATCTTATAGTGGATGGTTAAGATTAGACCTCGGGGTTGCCGATGGCTACTATTCTATCGAAAATGTTTTCAGCAAACATCATCATTTTAGCAGACATAAATGGTATCATGACAAGCAATGCAATAAATACCAATAAAATTTTTGGAACGAATACCAAAGTTATTTCTTGAATTTGGGTAAGAGTTTGAATAATACCAATCAAAAGACCAATTACCATCGCAATCAGCAATACTGGGGCTGATACTATTAATAATGTCCATATAGCGTCTCTGGCTATGTCTACGACTTGTACTTCATCCATAATTTATTCCTTACATAATTACTATATTTGTAACTTGTTTTTAATCCTTCGTCAATATCATTAATTTATTTCTTCACATGCATTACAAAGCCAATCAAGTTCAGATTTTTCCAGTAATGGGGCTAATTTTTCTATAATTTGTTTGTGATAGTCATTAATTTGTTTCTTTTCAATATTATCTAGCATTGAAATTTCTATTAAATTTTTATCATAAGGAACAAGGTTTAAGCTTTTGAATTTAAAATTATTTTCTGTTTTTATAGTTTTAATTATATTTTCAATCCTAATCCCAAAATCATCACAATAATATCCTGGTTCATTTGAAAAAATCATACCT
Organism: uncultured Lactobacillales bacterium; assembly: GCA_964369365.1. Lineage (GTDB taxonomy): Bacteria > Pseudomonadota > Alphaproteobacteria > CAYJES01 > CAYJES01 > CAYJES01. The sequence continues at coordinate 80,538 of CAYJES010000002.1, forward strand.
TCTTTTAATTCTTGTTTATATTCTTTTACAACATATGGAGGGTCTTCATGAACACATAGAAAAGCCCCTACCCCATGACCTGTTGCATGTCCATAATCAAGACCTTTCTCAATTAAAAATCTGCGTGCCAGTTCGTCAAGAATGTCTGCGGTTTGAGTTGTAGAAATAATCGCCCTATTTACAGCTAAATGGCCTTTTAGAACCAAAGTATAGCTTTCTTTTTGTTTTTTTGTTGGGTTCTTATCCAAACTTATCGTTCTGGTCATATCAGTTGTGCCTTCTAGATATTGCCCGCCCGCGTCTAGTAACATTATTTTGCCAGATAAATTTTCTTTGCTATCCCTTGATGGTGAATAATGAACAATACCGCCGTTGCTGTCTATCCCGCAAATTGTGGTAAAGCTTTGCCCCTTATAATTATCCATTTTAGAACGAAATTCTTCTAACTTATCAACAACATCCATTTCAAAAATATCAGATTTGTTCGATACTTTATCAATCCAATTAAATAATTTAATAAAGCAAGCGCTGTCTTTTAAATTAGCGATTTTTGCACCTGCTAGCTCTGTTTCATTTTTTTGTGATTTTAAAGTTTTGCAATAATCAGTTGCTTTTATTATGTTTTCAAGATTAAGTGTTATTGCAAGAGGAGTTTTACTATAATCCACCAAAATCTTATTTTTGTTGATTAATTTTAAATCATCGAGGAAGGTATCAATATTTTTAACCTCTATCCCTGATTTTTTGACATCTGAACCAGTATAAAGGGTTGCGGTATCTTTTCCGATTACAGCAATGCTGTAAAAAACAGGAGTGCTAGGTAAATCTGAGCCTCTTAAATTAAATAACCATGCAATACTTTCAAGAGAAGTTAGCAAAAAATAATCGCCATTTTTTGCATCAATTTGGGTGCGAAGTTCTTGTATTTTTTCATTAAATTCAACTCCTGCATATTTCAAATCGTAATCATAAATTGGATTATATTGTTGTTTAGGTTTGTTTTCCCAAATCATATCAATAGGATTTGATACTGGGGTTAAAGTAACTTCGCAAGGATTAAAAATTTCATTTAATTTTTCAATTGAAAGGCCGTTGAACAGCCACGCATCATAACCTATTTTAGAACCTTTTGGGCAATTGTTTGAAATCCATTGAGAAATTTGTTGTTTGCTGGATAAATCATTAGATATTTCAATGATTTCTATCCTTTTGTCATGAACTTCATTATTTGCTTGGCGAGTGTATCTTGAATCAACAAAAATCACTCCTTTATCCTTTAAAACAAGTAAAGTAGCCCTGCTACCTGAAAATTCAGTTAGAAACTTTATTCTTTTATCGGAATCTGCAATATATTCACTGGCGAACTTATCTGTATTGGTTGCAATGAATCCATCAATTTCAAGTATTTGAAGCTTGTCTGCAAGATTATCTAGCTTCATTTACCTCTCCTGCAGATAATTGCGCTCCATTCGCCAATGTGGTATACTTTTTCAACTTTAAAACCTTGCTTTTCATATGCTTTTACTACCCATGCTTCTTGTCTTTGTAATAATCCAGATAAAACTACATACCCACCCTTTTTAACATATTTAAATGCCGAAGGAGCCATACTTATCAATGGTTTAGCCAATATATTTGATAAGATTAAATCATAAGGACCGTTGTTTCTTGCAAATCCGCTGCGGTATCCCATCCCCTTTACAGCCGTTACATATTCGTCTACATCATTATTAATGGCATTTTCATTTGTAACTCGAGCAGATTCTTCATCAATATCAACCGCGTAAATAGGCTTTTTAAACGCTTTCGCCGCAGCAATAGATAAAATTCCAGAACCACATCCCATATCAAGAATTTTTTCAGGATTAAGTCCTTTTTCTGACAAATATTCAATCGCTCTTAGACATCCTTCTGTTGTTGGATGTTCGCCTGAACCAAAGGCGGTTGCTGCATCTATTTTAATATTCATCTTGTCTTTTGGAGGCGCTTCTTTGATATGAGACCCATAAATGTAAAAATTTCCAATAGTAACCGGAGGAAAACTTATCAAACTATCCTTTAGCCAGTTTTTGCTAGGAAGCGGACCGATTACGTAATCTGGTGTATCTATACCCAATGTATTTGCAGCTATTTCAAGGGCTATGTCAATGCTTTGCATCTCTGGACGTTTTTCAAAAATAGCCTCTAGCAACCATTTGTCTTTGTCCGGACCTGTTTCAATTAATGAAGCAAGTAATGCGTCTGCTATTTCATCAAGAACACCTTCAAATATTGGAACGTGATCCTCTTTTACTATCATTTTAAAATGCCAGTTGTCATATTTTATCATTTTATAATACCTCTAAAAAATCTGATTTTATTTTTTTAAACCCATGCATGTCAAATCGGACATCAACCCTGTCCCCTTCGACATCTACTACTGTGCCAGTACCATAAGTTTTGTGAAAAACCTCTTGTCCTGGAATAATCTTTAGTATCGTTTTTTTCTTATTATATATAAATTTTTCGGTCTTAGTAGCAAAATTACTAGAAAAATCAGAGGATACATCTAAATCATTAATGTATTTTCTTGGAATTTCCCTAATAAACCTTGATGGTGGGTTGTTTTGCCATTTTCCATATAAAAGCCTGCTTATCGCATAACTTAGATATAATTTTTTCTTTGCCCTTGTCATCGCAACATAAGCCAATCTTCGCTCTTCTTCTAGCGCTTTATCTCCGCCTTCATTAACCGTTCTTTCTGATGGGAAAATGCCTTCTTCTAATGACGGAATGAAAACGATGTCAAACTCAAGTCCTTTTGATGCGTGCATTGTCATAATCGAAACGTAATTATTTTCAGCGATATCATCGCTGTCCATTACCAATGCAATATGCTCTAAAAACTCTTCTAATGTTTCATATGAACCAGCAATAACCGATACCAATTCTTTTAAATTGTCAATTCTGCCTTTTGCTTCGATTGATTTATCTTCTCGTAACATTTGCATATAGCCACTGTCGTTTAATATTTGTGATAATAACTCGTCAAGCCCTATATCAAGTGAGCGCCAATTATTAAAATTTTCTATAAATTCACCCATAGCCTTTGCTTGAGATCCTTTGAATTTACCATTGGCAAGCCAATTTTCAATTACGTGATAAATACTTGATCCTTCTTTTAGAGCTTCTGCTTGCAATTTATCCACTGCGACCTTACCCATTCCGCGTCTTGGTTTGTTAATAATTCTTAGAAGTGCTAAATCATCTCGAGGCCCAGCCACAAGTCGTAAATAAGCAATTGCGTCACGGATTTCAGAACGTTCATAAAACTTTGTCCCGCCTAGTATTTTATAACCAATACCACTTTTTATAAACTCGTCCTCGAACTCTATTGTTTGGGCATTTGAACGAACCAAAATTGCGATATTTTCAAGTTTTTCACCCTTTAACATCAGACTTTCAATTTCATTTGCACACCAAATTGCCTCGTCCCGGCCTGAATAAACACGTTTAAGTTGGAGTTTTTCCCCGCTGCCGTCTCTGTTCGGTGCAACCCTTAATCCCTTGCCTAGTCTATCTTTATTATTTGTTATTAACTCACTTGCTGCACCTAATATATTTTCAGTGGAACGATAATTACTTTCTAATCTTATAACATTTGCATCAGAGTAATCTTGGGAAAATCGCAAAATATTCGCAACTTCTGCCCCGCGCCAAGAATATATTGATTGATCATCGTCTCCTACACAACATAAATTGCCGTGACCTTTTGCTAAAAACCTTAGCCACAAATACTGTATCACATTGGTGTCTTGATATTCATCCACCAATATATATTTAAATTGATTTTGATATTTCCCGCCAATTTCAGGAAATTTCACAAACAAGTTCAACATTTGTAATAACAAATCACCAAAATCCATTGAATTTATTATCTTTAATCTGTCTTGATAGGTAAAATATATCCGTCTTGCTAAGATATGATTTTCAGAAGAATAATTGTTTGAAACTTCTTCTGGGTTTAATCCTTTATCCTTAAATCTGCTGATAATATCTGAAATTAAAGATGGTGGAGTTGCCTTTATATCTATATCATTTTCCAGCATAATTTGCTTTATCAAACGAACACAATCATCTTCATTTAAAATTGTAAAATTACTAGCATATCCAAGATTTTCCCCATATCTCCTTAGTATTTTAGCGCCAATACTGTGGAATGTGCCAAGCCAAACGTTACTTGCATTTTCAATGCCTATTATTTCACCCAACCTACCACGCATTTCATTAGCAGCTTTATTAGTAAAGGTTACTGCTAAACATTGCCAAGGTAGCGCCAGACCTTTATCTAAAATATAACCAAGCCTAGTAGTCAAAACTCTTGTCTTGCCTGTGCCCGCACCTGATAATACTAACAACGACCCTTCGGTCGTTGTTGCTGCTTCATACTGTTCTTTATTTAAAAAGTCTAATTGTCTAGAAAAGTCTGTCATTTTTCCTCATTTATAGGAATAGAACTAAGGTAATATTGTAGCACGATTACATTTAGTGGATTTCTTAACGCGTATTCTTTTATCCCTCTATATGGAATATTATTATTTCGTGAAACTATTGCATAAACTCGCCATCTTTTTCTGCGTCCTTTTTTATATTGCCAGTCATGATATTCGTATGTGTCAAATTCAACACACCATACAAACGGTCTTATCATTCTGCTCCATCTGAAATATACATCTTGGCGATACCCTGTTGATTTTATTAAATCAACAATTCTATTATATTCAGAATTTTTAAATTCATCATAAATATTAGACCCGCTCATCCAATATAGTCTGCTTCCTTCTGCCCATCTTTTAGTCATGATATCAATGTCTGGGATAACCTTATGCCTTAGATAAACGTATTCTCTTAATTGCTCTTCAAAAACGAAATTTTCGGCAGATTTAATTGTATACATATCTTCCAAGCGCAAAAAGCCACCAAATTCAGGATTGTATGCATAACCTCTTGGTTCCGACTTAACCATAGAAGGTGTCATAAATAAAAACGATCCCATTATAATATTAATACACATACTTATTATTGTGATTAGTGCAAGCATTCTAGAAGTTTTCAAATATCTTCTTTCCAAAAAAGCGGGAACATGAACCTTTTCAGGATAAACACCAAGTTTATCATCAGATCGCAAATCCTCTTTTGCAAATATTTCTTTTAGTATTGATTTAATACTCATATCACAATAAACCTTTCTCTTTAAAAGAGTAATAACCTTCTTTTGAAATTATGATATGATCATAAAGATCTATTCCCATAACTCCAAGTGCATTTTTAACATCAAAAGTAGTATCTATATCATCTTGCGATGGTTTTAACCTGCCGCTTGGATGATTATGAGCCATTATAAGATAAGATGCTCTTAATGACAAGGCTCTTCTTGCAATTTCTTGTGGATAGATTACAGTATTGTCTGTTGTGCCTTCTATATGAATTTCTTCTTCTATGAGCTCTAGTCCTTTATTAAGCCATAATAACAACATACATTCTTCTTTTTTTCTGCCAATTTTTATTCTGCAAAAATCTATAATCTCACTCCATTTTGTTAGAACTGGACGTTGTATAGTTTTTGATTTTAAAATTCTTATTCCTGCTTCGTTTATTGCTTTTATTAAAGTCGCTGAATTTTCTTTTATCCCAGAAATCTCTGTAAGGTCGTTGATGCTTGCTGCAAACACTTCATCAAAAGATTTGAATCTTTCAATAAGTTGTTTGGCAAGAGGCTTTACATCTTTTCTTGGGATTGAATATGATAAAATTAATTCTAATAATTCATAATCTGCGATGCTGTTATTAGATTTTGCAAAACGTTCCTTTAATCTCGTTCTGTGACCTATATAGTGTGGTTTTTCTGATTCTTCTTTTTTATGTGAAGCTTTATTCATAAGGAGGTTTGTCCAATCCTTTTGGAGATAATGTGAAAATTTCAAAACCTGTATCGGTAACCCCTATTGTGTGTTCAAATTGGGCAGATAATCCCCTATCCCTTGTGACAGCAGTCCAGTCATCAGATAATATCTTAGCAGCATAGGTCCCAGTGTTTATCATAGGTTCAACTGTGAAAACCATACCTTCCTCTAACCTTACTCCTTGGCCTGGCTCTCCATAATGAAGCACATTTGGGTAAGTATGAAACGTTCTTCCTGTGCCATGACCACAAAAATCGCGAACTACTGAAAATCTGTTTTTATGCGCTATTGTTTCAATAGCATAGCCAATATCACCAATAGTAGCACCAGGTTTAACAACAGAAATTCCAGCCATCATACAATCGTAGGTTATATCCACTAATTTTTTAGCTTTTACCCCCACTTTACCAACGGTATACATTCTGCTTGTATCAGCGTACCAACCGTCTAGCCTTAATGTAATATCAATGTTTGCAATGTCTCCTTCTACAAGTTTTTTATCAGAAGGAATGCCATGACAAATAACATGATTTACAGAAATGCAACAGTTCTTAGGGTATCCCCTGTATCCGGTTATTGCATTTTCCGCCCCGTTCGACAAAATAAATTTGTTTATCAAATCATCAAGTTCAATTGTTTTTACGCCAGGTTTAACAAAAGGCGTTATATAATCCAATGTTTGTGCCGCTAATTTACCTGCTTCATGAAGTTTTTTAAAATCTTCTTTATTAAAAATTATTGCTTTATTTGTCATTTTAAATTTATTTCCATTTTATCTTTTAATTCTATTTCTTTGAATGATATCCAAGAATTATAGCACAAAACCTCTGCCCCGCTGTTAACAGCTTTATTAAGAGTTACTGCATAATCCGAATCCATTTCCCATCCTATCCTTGCATCTATTGCATCGTTTCTTTGCGCAACGTACAATATAACAACTTTATAATTTTTTTCAATCCATTCTGGAATTTTATCTATTATCCCAGTTTCTGCTGGATTAATACCATCAGGATAAATTAAAGTCGATTGTTTTTTAAAATAAATATCCCTGACTATTAATAAACATTTATCTCCTTTTTCATTTTCTAATTCAAAAACATCTCCTTTAGATTCTTTGAATATATCTTTATATGAAAAAGTTGCTAGTTCTGGGATTGATTTATTCTCAAGTGCTTCTTTCACTATTACAACAGTATTTTCGTGATTGACTCCAATTAATGCTCCTTGTGAAAAAACAAGCTCTAAATTGTATTTAATTCGTCTTTTTTTAGGTAATGGAGAAATCATACCATTGACATTTTCACCATCAATAATACCAATCATTTTAGTGTTATTTGAAAGATATGCTGTGCTTTTATTGCCTTTAACATCGGTTATATCTGCGATAAATCGATATTTTCGCCCCGTTATGGTTACATTTTTTAATTGTTCTTTAAACTTCATTTTTTAAAATAACTCTAATAATAGTAAAAAAAAATTAACTTAATTTTTATATAGTTGTATTATACATTAAAAAGTAAAGGATGTAAATTATGGATTTAGAACAGGTTCGCAGCCAAACAAATAAAACAATTGTTGAATTATTATCAACTCAATATTCTAATCTTGTATTCATAAAACAAAAAGAAAAATTGATGCATAATATTGTTGAAGCTTCGGCTGTTCCACATCCTGCGCCATTAGTTGCCCTTGCTCAAACAAAAATAATGTTAGGTAAAGCGCGTGAAGCAATAGACACCGTCAACCTTATATGGGAAATGGGCGGAAAGATATCTAACGTTCTTGAAACTTTATACATACATCAACTTAACTCACTTGGTCTTTTTTCAAAAAGTTTGGTTCTTTTAAAACCTAAAATATCAATGTATACATCTGCTAGGGCTGAATTTGAAGGATTTAAAAATTCTATATTTAATTGTTTTATTGGTCTTGGCGATTTAGATGGAATTTTAAAACTTGCAACATTAGAAGAATTTAAAGATAAAAAGCATTTAATTGAAACTTTTGTTAATCAAATTGATAAAAAAATGTTAAAACAGCATTTTAAAACTATGCAAGAAATCTTTAACAATACCACCTATGGAAAACAAACTGGATATGAAGTTATGCTGGATGAAGTTGATGGAAACCCAATGCTTGAAATCGGATTTTTCATCGGTGGAGACAGCGTTGATAGATATCAATTACAAAATCAATTAGAAGATTTATATGCGAATTATTATGAGGAAAATAATCTATCTCCTCTTAATAATTTTACTTTTTCTATATTTGACATAAAAAAACATTGGAGATTAGAGGATTAAGAATGAAAAAATATAATATATGGGTGCTGGTTGATAATAGAATCGGAAGCAATACTCAAAGTTTAGGCGTTGCTAACTCTTTTGGAATGGATTATGAAACAAAAGAAATAAAGTATAAAAAATCGGCAAAGTTACCTAATTTCATAAAAGGTGCATCATTAATTGGTATTGATGAAGAAAGTAAAAAGAATATTACTGCTCCATATCCTGATATCGTCATCGCAGCAGGCAGAAATTTAGCTGCGGTTGCTAGGTATATAAAAAAGAAATCACCTAAAACCAGACTTATTCAACTTATGTACCCTGGTTGTTATGGTCTTTCAGATTTTGATTTAGTAGCAGTACCAAAACACGATACTATATATATAAACAGAAAAAATATTTTGAAAATTGACACTTCTCCTCATACTATTACTTCTGATAAATTAACCAATGCAAAGGAAAAATGGGCGGATAAAATTTCTTCTTTTCCAACACCTATTACTACTGTTTTTATCGGTGGAAGCACTAAAAATAAAGAATTTACAGTAACAATGGCCGAAAATCTTGGTAATATTTTAAATACAATTTCAAAAAAACATAATGGTACTATATTTATAACAACTTCACGCAGAACGAGCCCTAAATGTGAAGAAGCTCTAAAAAATGCAATACCAGACCCTAGATTTTTTTACAGTTGGTCAGATGGTGGAGATAGCCCTTATTTTGCGTTTATGGCTGGCGCAAATAATATAATAGTTACAGGTGATTCTGTTAGTATGGCATCAGAAGCTACTAGTATGGGTGTGCCTGTATATATTTATAATCCAGATGATTTTATGAAAGGAAAACATGAAAAATTCATAAATTCATTATACAATGAAGGAATCGCAATGCCATTACCAAATGATGGGAATGTTGAATTTAAAGATTGTTATGAAAATGAAAAATCAATAATTAATAGTGCAGATAAAATAGTAGAAGAATTTAACAAATTGCTTGCCACTAAATGATTTTATTTTATAATAAAAATATATAGATAATATTAGGAGGATTAAAAAATGAAGAAAAAATTTATTTATTTGTGTGCAACTGCTTTGGTCAGCACTGCTTTTTATATCAATGATGCTGGAGCACAAATGACTGAACAAAAAACTGATGAACGCAAACATATAACAAAATTTAGCTCTGAAAACGTGAAAATACCTCCTATGACAGAAGAAAGAAAAGCAATAGTTCGAAAACAAATTCTTGATAGTATTAAAAATATGCCAGAAGAAAAGAAAAATGCTATTATAAAGGAAAGTTGGGATCATATGCCTGATGAAGAAAAAGATAAAGTAAAAGAAAAGGTTCTTAAACGCTGGGAAGAGCTTCCAGCTGAAAAGAAAGAAGCTGTGCGTGCTGAGATAAAAGAAAAATGGGAAAGCATGCCTAAGGCTCAGAAGGACGCAATAAATGAAAGAATTAGAGAAAATATCAAAAAGTTGCCAGAAGAAAAGAAACAGCAATTAAAAGATGCTATTATGGCTAAGTTTGAAAATATGTCTCCTGAACAAAAATCTATTCTGCGTAAAAAAATCATCGAAGATATGCAAATCGCTGATAAAAAACAAGATGAGATTGATGCTGCTCGTAAAAAGCTTGTTACTCCTAGATAATGAAGCGTATTTTTGATAAATTTTTATTAATTATCTTGATTATGATAACATCGACAAGTTTTGCCGATATTCATATTGATGGAAGATTGGTAAAGAACGACATATTAGATGAAAGAATTATTATCAGTGCTTCAAAAATACCTAATTATAGACAAGAATTACGTGATATAATTCGAGCATTAAGCGAGTATAAAAATGAAAAAAATCCTAACTTTATTATAGCTGTAAAAGGCGGGGAAGAATTGTTTTTAAAAACAGCTTGGGAAGAAAAATTAGAAGATTTACAAACTGCTGAAAAAAATAACGATAGAACTGATGAAGAAGTATTTTTAAGCAAAATGTTTAATCCTGCACCTCCTCGTGATGCTGTTGGGACTGAAATAAAACCTTATATAAACTCTATTGACGGATGGTTTGCATCCAACCTTCTTTGTTCTGAAGGTGATATTTTAGATAAAACAAAAGTTATCCTTAAAAAATATAATATACCTGTGATAAGTGCTGAAAATTGTAATTTCAGACAAAATAATCCTAGATATGTTAATGGGTATATTTATTCAACAACCGTTACCAATGCGCCTCCTGTAGGTAACTCCCCTAATAATATTAAAACTCTGGCTCAGGCTAAAAATGTGTTTTTTATGTTAGATAACAAATTTTATAAAACAAAAGAAGAAGAAATTAAAGATATCAGAAATAATAATTATGATATTATTGTAATCAACCCTTTCCTTAAAAAAAATATAGCTTTTAATAAAGATGAAGTTGATAAAATGAAAATAAAAAAAATAGGCGGAAAAAGGCTTGTTCTTGCCTATTTTAATTTAGCAGTTATCAATGAAAATTTATATTTTTTCAAGGACGATTGGAAATTAAGTAATCCAGCTTGGATACGTCTTAATTCTCCTTTTGAAAAAGATAATTATGTAGTTGAATATTGGTGGGATGATTGGAAATTATTAATCAGTGAATATGTTCAAAGTGTTATAAGGCTTGGCTATGATGGTATTTTAATAGATGGTCTTGATTATCATTACTTGTTTGAAAAATTAAGCCCGATTTAGGTATTTCTCATGGCAAAAAAAAGAAAAGTAAAATCAAAACCAATCAAAGATATTGTTGGAATGCCTAATATGGGTATTACAAATTATAAGGTCAATTTAAATAAAAAAAGTAATACTAATCCCCCATTTAATACTACGAAACCACTACTTGCTAATTATATTACAACAGTTGTTATTATTGCAATATTGGTTTATTTTTCGTCACTTTTTCCTAAACAAGAAAAAGAAATTACCACTATAAAAGATGAGATAATTAAAGAAGCTTTGAAAATGGATCATTTTCCTGTGGCAGATAGCTTTATAGATGATAACTATATTAAAAAATTAGTGAAAAATCGTATTACTGACTTTCATCTTGATAAAAGAACTTATGATATAGATTTTGAAGATTTTACATATGTAGCTGAGGATGAAGTTATTGATTATAATGCTCCTGAACTTTTTCCGCCTAAAACAGAAGATGAAAATGCTGTAAAACCTCCGATGATTGCCATTGTGATTGATGATATGGGATTTACTGGATACAAAACTGATGATTTTGTTAAATTAGAACCGCCTTTGACTTTATCTTTTTTACCTTATGTAAAGCTATTAGATAAAGGTCTTAGCGATGCTTATGCTGGCGGACACGAACTGATGATTCATATTCCTATGGAAGCTCTTAACAAGCGATTTAATGACGCTCCTGATAACCTTACGACTTCTATGAATGCTGATAAAATTAAAGAAATAACTCGTAATACTTTGAAAAAATTCAAATTTATTGTTGGTATTAACAATCATATGGGCAGTAAATTTATGGGCGATGAGAATTCTTTACGAGCATTTATGAGCGAGATAAAAGATGAAAAAATATTTTTTCTTGATTCAAAAACTACCCCAAAAAGTGTAGGCAAAAAGATTGCAAATGAATTTAACGTTCCCTTTGCAGCAAGAGATATATTTATAGATAATGTACAAGAAAAAGGTAAAGTTCTAGCTCAATTAGAAAAATTAGAAGTTATCGCAAAAAAACGTGGATATGCAATAGGAATTGGGCATCCATACAAGGTAACCTTAGAGGGGTTAAAAGAATGGATGCCTAAAATCAAAGCAAAAGGGTTTGAAATAGTCCCACTAAGTAAAATTATAAATCAATTAAAACCTAGTAGTTAGAGTATTTAACAATTAAATCGGATCAATTTTTTTACTCAGATTTTGAGTTTTGTTCTTTGACTTTTTTTACCGCTACGAATTGCTTTGCAATTCTACTTGTAGGAACAACTTAATATTGCATCAAGCAATGCTTTTCGCAATATTAAGAAAAGTTTCTTTCTGTAGCACTGACTACAGCGCATCCCAAAGCCAAACTCAAAAATCAAAATTTAACGAAAAAATAGGTCTATTCAACCGTTAAATTCTCTAGTTTTTTTACAGTATCACCAATAACTTTTTCATCAGTTTGAACGTTAAGTTCTGATGCATAATCCATATAAAATTGTTGTTCTAAACTTTTTATAATACTGTCTTCTACGTCGTTTTTGATTTCGCTTTCTTTGGCTACTGTAATTTTTGTATTACTTTTTGCAATGCCACCTAAACCAACAATAACATAACCATCAGCCACAGGATTAACAAAAGCTTCGCCTTTATTTAACAAAAACAACTTTTCAATATCTTTTTCAGAAAGCTTAGTGTTTTCTTTATCTGATTTCAACGCAAGGTTTCTAATACTAGAAGTTGCAAGATTTTTATCTTTTGCAGCCTGTTTAATGCCTTTTTCTGATGAAAGTTTAATAACTTCATTAGCAAGAGCTGTTGCAATATCTTGTTTTTGATTAGTGTTGAAAATTTCAGTAACTTGTTTTTTAACAGTGTTAAATGGTTTTAATTTAGGCTCAACAATATTTGTTACTTTTGTTATAAAAAATCCATCATTAGATTCCACAACACCAGAAAATTCTTCATCTTGTAATAAAAATGCTGTTTCTAAAACATCTCTATCGATTTTCTTGTTGTTGCTTGGGATGTTTTTGTATTCAACAAATTTCAAGCCATGTTTTTTTGCTATTTCTTCAACAGAAGTGTTAACTGCCATATCTTCTTCGATTGCTTCGGTTAATGCATAAACTTCGTCTTCGCTGCGTTCTTTTTTGATACGTTTTAAAAGCATATCTCTTTTATCTTTAAAGGTTGCTTTTTTACCGGCTTTGACATCTTTTATTAAAACAACATAAGTGCGATCACTAGCCACAGATTTAATAGGACCAATAATATCACCAACTTTGCCCTTGAATACAGGTTCTCTTAGCTCTTCTACTAGATATTGTTCCGCAATATAACCCCAGTTCCATTCGTGTTCTTCGAATATAAATCTTTTATTCATTGCGACATTTTTGAAATCTTTACCAGCTTTTAAATCAGCAACAGCTTCATCAGCTTTTTTCTTGTCTTTATCTTCAAAAACCATACCCCAAAGTTGTCTTGTTTCAGGAGTGTGCAATGCTTCTTTTTCTTCTTCAAAAATTAATTCAAGTTCGTCTTCAGAAACGTCAATTTTATCCATTATTTGCTCGTAAGTTATACTTGCAACAGGAAAATCCCTATATTCTGGAGCAGTGAAAAGATTTTTATTTTCTTCATAAAATCCTTGTAATTCGTCATCAGATGCCTTTTCTTTTAATTTCATAGCATTTGATTTAATGTTTATTACAATAGCATCACGCAAAGAAGTTCTTTGTTCAACAGTTAAATCCAACATAGTTTTAGGAGCAATTGGAAACGCACGATTTGAATCTAAGATATAACTTTCAACAATGTCTGAACGCGCTATTTGGATAAATTCTTGCTCTGGGATTTTAGATTTTGATAAAACATCTAAAAATACTGTGCGTTTGAATTGTCCGCCTTCATCAGCGAATTGTGGGTCTAATTTAATATATTCAAACACCAAAGAATCAGGTATTATAATTTCATTCTTTTCAGCAATTTCCGCCATTACACCACGGTAAATAGAATTATATAAACTTTCTTCGAAAACGCCTGCTGCTATTGCATCGCTATATGAAAATCCCATAGGCATAAAACTGCGGTAATTATTAAGTTCCCATTCAAATTCTTTTAAAACTTGTTCATTTGTGATTTCTCTGCCGTCCATTTCGACAGCTACTTTATTTGCATCGGAAAACAGCAAGCTGACCCCTCCTACGCCCCATAAAGAAACGAAACTTAATATTGCTAGGACTAAAATCCCTTTGAAAAACCATGTATCATTTAATTTGCGAAAAGCTATAATCATAATATTCTACCATATATAAAAGTTAAAAAATAATTTATACATCTTAAGCATTTAATATAATAAATCAAGTTGATTTTTAAGATATTTTAAAATTTAGATGGTGCACGTCGTATAACTGTAGTAAACAGACTTTAAAGTATTTATAAAAATAGGATTGTCAGCTACTTTAAAGTCATTTGGATACGGTTTTTCAAGTAAGTATTCGAGATTAAATTCGCCGATTAGTTCTGGCTTAAACCTTCTGCAAAAAGCATAACAAGTTGCGGTTATATTATCGGTTGAATAGCCGATTTCATTAAGCATCGCTGATATATCATTATTTGAAATTTTATTAGCATTATCAATATTGTACCATAATCCAATATCGAATTTAGCAAGCTTTTCCCACGGGAAGCATTTTCCAGGATCAGATTTTCTAATCGGATCAATATCAGAATGTCCTACAATATTTTTAGGAGATATATTATAAGTATCAATTATTTTTTTTATTAAAGATATGGATGATGATATTTGTTTTTCAGAAAATTCAGTTTGCCCTAGATTATGGTGTAAAAGCTCTATTCCTATTGAAGATGAATTAATATCTGCTTTAATATCTCTCCAGCATCCAGTTTTAGCAGAATGCCACGCCCTATCACACTCATTAACAGTGTTGATTATTTCACCATTTTCATCAATAATATAGTGAGGGGCAACATCATATTCTTTATAAGTTGCAACAGCTTTATCCATATCAAATGCGGTTGAATGTATCACAACCATACTAATAGAGCTTTTTCTGTTATCAAAGCTGGATAAAGGTAAAAAAATCATAATTTAGTTTATGTAATTATTTTAATTTTGGTCTTTGTGCCTAAAGGTTATGCGGCCTTTTGTTAAATCGTAAGGAGTCATTTCAATGTTGACTTTATCCCCTACCATAACGCGGATTCTGAATTTGCGCATTTTTCCAGCAGTATGAGCCAATATTTCATGGCCGTTTTCAAGTTGCACCTTGAACATAGCGTTTGGAAGCTTATCAACCACAGTTCCACTAAATTCTAATAATTCTTCTTTTGACATTTATAAAAAAACTCCGTATATATTATATAAAAAACATTACCTATTTATACTAAAAATACGGTTTTGGCAATAAAAATATATTAAAAAGGTTGATAAAATGGCTACTATTCAAAAATACATGACTCCTAATACAGATTTTATGATTGGGATAATAGCTCAAATGCAAGCTAAACTTGTCTTTGGCGCACAAGTTAATGGTTGGCAACAAAATGCAGATGGTGTTTACCTGGTTCCATTTGATTTGGTTTTGTTTAGAGCTAAACGTGACGAATCAATTGTTGACAATGCAAAAAGAATCGCAATTGAAGAGGTGGGGCAAAATGTAGCCTTAGCCAATTTAAAAGGCGACCAAGTTGGTATTATGACAGATACGACTTTTTTGATTGAAACATTTACGGATAGCGATATTAACCCTGCTTATATTTCTATTCATAAAAAAGCTACTAGCTCTAAGGTTAATGCTGATGCATATAGCAATAACTTTGTTTATTCAGCAAAAGCAAGTGATAACAATCTAAAATCAGCAAATATGCAAGCTTTGTTTGCAACACCTCCTGCACTGCTCAGAAAAATTATCAGCAACAAATATACTGTAAAAGAAGCAATTGGCGAAGGATTGGAAATTCTTGACCCTAAAATCGAAATTCCAGAAGACAGTATTTTTATCGCTCAAAAAAATTTATTAGAGTTTGTTAAATTTATGCGTGAAGTTGCAAGATAGGTTTATCTTCTATTGCGGTTAAAATAATCTGTACTATGACGTGGGTCATTAAATATAAACAGGTTGTTCTCCAAAGCAATACCATATTCCATATTTTCAAGAACCACTGTTGTTGTTAT
Organism: uncultured Lactobacillales bacterium; assembly: GCA_964369365.1. GTDB lineage: Bacteria > Pseudomonadota > Alphaproteobacteria > CAYJES01 > CAYJES01 > CAYJES01. The sequence goes on from CAYJES010000002.1 coordinate 96,666, forward strand.
TCCTTGGGCATCAATGACTTTCCATTGAACCAAGGTCAATGGGTTCCTGTCGAAAATCAGCACAATTTTGCCAGAAAATGGATCAGCTACCGAAGAAATCATTATATTTATAGTAGTGTCAGATTTTGACATTCCTTCGAGTTTAAAATCAGGATTAGAAAAGGAAAAGCTGTCTTTTACCAACACCCCTGCGATACTTGCATCCATTGATAAATAGGTCACCTGAATCAATTCTTTGTCATAATAAATAAACTCTTCACCATCGGCTAGTAATTGAATATTATTAGGCGCATCATAATCAAGACGTATCTTGCCCGGACGTGAAAGGTAAATTTGACCCGTTGCATACTCTCCTGATGATGCGATTTGTTTGAACGTTCCTTTTGCTGTGGTTAGGTTGTTTATATATTTTTCAATATCAGATAAAATTTTTTCATTTTCTTGTGCCATAGAAGGAAAAGAAAAAGCCAAGAAAAGTATTATAACAAATTTAAACATATTATCTCCGATTTACCTTAAGGTATAATTATTGTATTGCTACTAGGTTTATTTTCCATTTTCATAACAGGTTCTGCTTTGCCTGTCATCATCTTTTTTAAATAATATTCAAACATTAAAACTGTATCGCTGTTGGCAATGCTTTGGGTTATATTATTTGCGGTTTGCTTAACATTAGTAACAGTTACCGACACATCAAGCAATTTAGAAACAGTTTTTTGATATTCAACGTCTACTTCTTTTAATTTTTTTGAATATGCTTTATAGGCTGGGGCTGTGAATGCAATATTAAGCACGATAAAAGCCAAAATCAAAGCCCAAAATGGCATTTCTTTTTCGTAAGGAAGAACATCAGACATATATTGTCTTACCTCTCTTCTCTTTGCTTCTTTTAATGCTATATAATATATTACAATGCTAAATGATAATAGGCTAATCCACATAATATCAAAAAATAATGTATATTTTACAATTAATATAAGCGATACAAAAATCTGGATTATCAAAGGCCATCTTGACGTTCCACCCAATGTGAAAATAAACATCAGCATCAAAATAAAGCACCAAGTCATTTTAAATATAAAAGGAACAATATTACCCAAAGTTGATGCAACAAAAGCCACCCCATACCACATGTCTGGAAAAGTTGCCATGACCTCTTTGAACTCTATTGAAATTTGAACAAGGATTAGTACTAATGCTATATCCCTGAAAAAATGTCCACTATCCCAAAATGATTTAGGTGGTGTTATTGCTTCATTATTTGTTTGCATGGATTATTTTCCTATTATAACACTTCTCTTTTACCCATTGCGTTTGGTTTTGAGACTATGCCCTGCTCTTCCATCTCTTCGACAAGATTTGCGGCCTTATTGTATCCTATACGCAATTTTCGTTGGATAAAACTAATTGAAACCTTGCCTTCATTACGGATTATGTCAACTGCTTCATCAAATAATGAATTAGAAGAACCGTCAGAGCTTGAAATAGATAACGAATCGTCACTGGTGTCTTCTGTTACGGCTGACATATAGCTTGGGTTACCTTGTGAACGAAGAATTGCAGTTATGTTTTCAACCTCAGCATCACTTACAAAAGGTCCGTGAATACGCTTTGGACGTTGACCTGATGGCATAAATAACATATCGCCCATGCCTAATAATTGTTCTGCACCTTTTTCCCCTAATATAGTTTGACTGTCAATCTTAGAAGATACGGCAAAGCTCATCCTACTAGGGAAGTTTGCCTTGATTGTACCAGTAATAACATCAACAGAAGGACGTTGGGTCGCCATTATCAAGTGAATGCCAGCAGCACGAGCCATTTGTGCCAATCTTTGAATTGCACCCTCTACATCTTTTCCTGCTACTAACATTAAATCTGCCATTTCATCTACGACAATTACAATATAAGGAAGAGGTTTTAATTCCAATGGTTGATCTTCATAAATTGGATTATCATCTTCATCAAAACCAGTTTGAACAGTACGAACCAATGGCTCGCCCGAATCCAACATATCGCGTAGCTTTTTATTGAAATTATCAATATTTCTGACCCCTAATAGAGACATAGAACGGTATCTTTCTTCCATTTCACGAACTGCCCATTTTAATGCTACCACCGCTTTTGATGGATCAGTAACAACAGGAGTAAGTAAGTGAGGAATATCGTTATAAATAGATAATTCCAACATCTTAGGGTCTATCATTATTAACTTGCATTCTTCAGGTGAAAGTTTGAATAATAGCGATAACAACATTGTATTAATTGCAACAGATTTACCAGATCCCGTAGTTCCCGCCACCAATAAGTGAGGTGTTTTTGCAAGGTCAGCAAATACTGGTTCCCCACCAATATCCTTACCAAGAGCAAGGTTTAATGCATTTTTAGTGTTATAGAATCCTTTATCTTCAAACAACTCTCTTAAAAATACAGTTTTTCTTTGTGGGTTTGGCATTTCAATGCCTAGCACTGTTCTGCCTGGTATTACAGCAATCCTTACTGATACAGCACTCATAGCCCTAGCAATATCATATGACAAGTTGATAACCCTAGTCGATTTAACCCCTGGGGCTGGTTCAAATTCATATAATGTTACAACCGGACCTTCGTTATAATCAACAATTTTACCACGCACTCCAAATTCTAATAATTTTTCTTCTAGCATTTTTGCTGTGGCTTTTAAAACCTCATCACCAATACTGGAAGCGGAATCTTTTGAAGGCATCGCCAACAAATCTAAACTTAATTCCACACCTTTAGTTTGAACTTTTTTAGTTTTTGGTTGAGGAGCTGGTTCTTTTTTTGCTGCTTTTGCTGCTTTTTTCTTAGCCTTTTCAACAGTTGTTTCAACCTCTACCTCGTCATGGTGAATAATTTTTGATTTGATTATTTTGATTCTTGCTTTATTTCTGCGGTATGTGCGTTTAAAGACTCGCCACGTGAAATCTATACCATAAAAATATGTAAACACACCTACTCCACCAAAAGATAATTTTAGCAATAAAAACATTCCAGGAGCTTCAAAATTATTATCTAGAATCGAAAACAATCCCATAAATACCATTTTACCCAAAATCGCATCTTTAAAGAAAATTGGCAAAATAAAAAATGATATTATTAATGATACTGTGTGTTTGCGGTTAAAAGTCCTTAGCCTGATTAATTTAAGCCCGTAATAAGCAAGGGCAAGCATAATAAAAACAGTAGCCTTACCAATATATTGATGATAAATATCAGAAGCGTAAGCCCCGAAAATACCTGCTTTATTAATGATATCAGCACTTGATGCTGTATTAAATGATTCATCTAAAATATCATAACTGTAATAAGCGATTAATGATATTGTACTGAATCCCAACAGAACAAATCCCCAAATAATGTAACCCAATTTACATAAAAAGGATTGATTTTCATTATATAGATCATCATCATATTGAATATTTTTTTTCTTTTTCATATTTTTATTCTCTATTGGTTTTATTTAATTTTTTAATGCTTTTTTGATTATATAAAAAGGTTTTTAAAAATCAAAGTGAAAAAAAATAAAAAAAAGTCTTGCAAAGTTAAAAAAAATTGTGTATAAAGTTTTTTGTTAACGACGCGGACGTAGCTCAGGGGTAGAGCGCAACCTTGCCAAGGTTGATGTCGAGGGTTCGAATCCCTTCGTCCGCTCCATTAAAACAAAACGCCATTAAGGCGTTTTTTTTTATGCCTAATGATGAAATAATACAATTGTTACTCATACAACAGTAAAAAAAAGGACAGCTTATTATTAGCTGCCCTCTCTATTTTTTATATATAAATTATCTTTTATCTTTACCTAACATACTAGCAATTGTTATTGAAGTAGAAGTTTTCCTTAAACTACCTACGTCATCAATTTTATTATGCAGTTGAAGTTGCTCGTTTTCAATTTTAGCAATTTTTGGTGAGTTAGGATTAGCTAACTCAATTTCCAACTTTTCAACCTCTAATCTGTCTATTTTGGACATTGGCGTATTTGGGAAATAACTACTAGAAAAACTTGATTTTTCCTTAGCTAAATTGATTTTATCCTTTTTTAAAGATTTAATATCTTTGTTTAGTTCTTCTATTCTTGCATCGGTGTATTTTGATTCATTTTCTAATTCATTTTGCAATGCTTTTTTGAGTTGATCAAATGATACGAATCCAGTATTAGGTCTTTTCACAGTTACTAAATCATTGTTACCAGTTATTAATATCTGTTGTATTTCTTGATTTTTACTTTGTATTTGCTTGTCAATTTTAGCAAATTTTTCATCAAAAATTTTATAAAACCTTATATCTTCTATATTAATCGATTTTCCAGTTAATTTTTCAAATAATTCTTTTGTAATTTCGTTTTTAGATTTTACAATTGCGCCACTTGAATAAACATTTGGTGAAGGTTTAATTTCGTTTAAAGTGCTGTTTGCAACAGAAGAAATAGGAGAAAATGCAAGCATTGTCAACAAAGCAGATGCGATTACTTTTTTATCTTTTGCTAATTCTGATAACTTAGTTGATAATCTAGATTTTGCACGAGCATTTTTCCATCTTTTATAAACTCTTGTCCCATATAATGCGCCTACACCAGCAGTAACAGCTAATGAAGTTCCACCACTAGCCCCCGAAATTTCTGCGATTGTAAGAGCTGTAGCAGATACAAGTACTACTTTCACACCATCTTTAATCATTCTTAACACATCTTTTGCGTAATCTGACCATTTTTTCGGAGGAGAGAACTTGCCAGCAGCCATCTTATCGATTTTGGCTATTGGTCCTATTATATTTTTGTAAAGTCCCCTATTATATCCTGTTTTTTGTGATAATTTATTTGCAAATTCACAAATATTATCAACTATTGCACTTATGCCTAATTGATAACTTGCTGGTGATACTTTTTTAATATCAGATTTAAAAGCATCTAAATCAATGGTTTTATTATTATTTTTAGAATTATTTGATAAATTATTATTTATATCAATCATATATAAATGTGCTATAAATTGTTCATCAATTTCTTTTTTTAAATCTTTATCTGACAAGATTTCTTTTGATACTAGCTGTTCTGTCATAACCTTTTGACTTACCAAAGTTAAAATAGTGTCAACTTCCCTGCCAGGTATTACGAAAGAACTTGAATCCCAATCAATAGTTTCTTCCAATGTGTTTTTATTGAAAAATTGTGGTACTATATTTCCGCTTTCATCTTCAAATCTTGCTTTTCCAACAATTTCCAGACTTTCTTTGGATAATATCTCATCAATTTTAGCTAAATTATTAATTCTATAATTTAAATTTTCTGCTTTTGCATGAAGTGATATAGCATCTTTTTCTGTTATTTCAGATAAATTCCATATATCCGAAACATCTTCAATTTGTGAATTTTCTTCACCACCTACTTCTGAGTTGAAAATTTCGCTATTTGTCATACCTTTGAATATATCAGCTGGTAATTCTTTATAATCTTTATCATTTGATTGTTGATATATTTTTATTTGTGGCTGTTCTTCTCCGAATGCTTCTGAAATTGATCCATTGAATATATCGTCTGGTAGTTTTTCATCTTTTATAGAATACGCGCTTGCAAGTTCCGTTGCATTTTCCGAATCATCTTGCATTTCCCTTGGGATTGAATCGTCAAGATTGTTAGTAATTTCAATTACTGTTTTATGGATTTTATCTTTATTAAATTTTGCATCTTCTAATAGTTTGCGTTTTGCTTCTGCCAATGGATCATTCGGATCAATTTTAGATATGTCATCAGCTTTAACATCAACATCTATTCTGGCGTCAAATCCCGCTTTTAATAGCATATCTAATTTTTGATGTGCGAATGGTTCATTTGGATCAATTACTATCTGTTTGCTTTCTTCTATCGTATCAGATTTATTATCATGTTCTTTTTCAACAACTAACTCTTCTTTTGATTCAATTATTGATGGATTTATTTTATGATCTGATGCTGGAATTATTTCTGGTCTAGGTTGTTCTTCACCACCCATTTCTGAGTTAAAAACTTCACTATTTGTCATACCTTTGAATATATCAGCTGGTAATTCTTTATAATCTTTGTCGTTTGATTGTTGGTGTATTTTTATTTGTGGCTGTTCTTCTCCGAATGCTTCTGAAATTGATCCATTGAATATATCGTCTGGTAGTTTTTCATCTTTTATAGAATACGCGCTTGCAAGTTCCGTTGCATTTTCCGAATCATCTTGCATTTCCCTTGGGATTGAATCGTCAAGATTGTTAGTAATTTCAATTACTGTTTTATGGATTTTATCTTTATTAAATTTTGCATCTTCTAATAGTTTGCGTTTTGCTTCTGCCAATGGATCATTCGGATCAATTTTAGATATGTCATCAGCTTTAACATCAACATCTATTCTGGCGTCAAATCCCGCTTTTAATAGCATATCTAATTTTTGATGTGCGAATGGTTCATTTGGATCAATTACTATCTGTTTGCTTTCTTCTATCGTATCAGATTTATTATCATGTTCTTTTTCAACAACTAACTCTTCTTTTGATTCAATTATTGATGGATTTATTTTATGATCTGATGCTGGAATTATTTCTGGTCTAGGTTGTTCTTCACCACCCATTTCTGAGTTAAAAACTTCACTATTTGTCATACCTTTGAATATATCAGCTGGTAATTCTTTATAATCTTTGTCGTTTGATTGTTGGTGTATTTTTATTTGTGGCTGTTCTTCTCCGAATGCTTCTGAAATTGATCCATTGAATATATCGTCTGGTAGTTTTTCATCTTTTATAGAATACGCGCTTGCAAGTTCCGTTGCATCTTCTTCAACAATATTCGCAGGAATTATTTCTGGTCTAGGTTGTTCTTCACCACCCATTTCTGAGTTAAAAACTTCACTATTTGTCATACCTTTGAATATATCAGCTGGCAATTCTTTATAATCTTTATCATTTAATTTATTTTGATTTTTTTGTTGTTTTTTTTCATTTTCTTTAGTGCGCTCTAGCAACTCCATCATATACTCAAAACCTTTAGAATCCATAAGATTGCGCATACGCTTATCATGATTGTATTCTTTTGAAATTCTTTCCATTTCAGATTTGATTTTATCTATATTTGATTGTAAATCTTTATCTTTATCACCTGTTGATAAGGCAAATGTAAGTGATGTATATGCATATCCAAGTTCTCTGGGAGTTGCTGTGTCAAGATTTTCAACCAATTCATTAATAGGTCGATATTTATATTTAATATCTGTTTCATGAACTGCATTGTCAATTTCATCTATTTCTGATTGTGTATCATCTTCTGTTATCAATCCAAAATCTTTTAAAATATTTATTTTTTCGGTAAGCTTGTCAGAAGATAAACTTTCAGATTTAATAGTTTTAGTATTTTCTACTAGAGGAATTGCTATTGTACTACTATCATGAATTTTAATAGGTTCTATATCAATTATATCGTTTTGATTAGTTTGCTCACCTAATGCTATACTTTCACTTTCAACTTCATAAATAATCTCAGGATCGACAATATTATTTACCATCAATTCACTTGTCCCGCGGAGAGCAGGAGTATTTTCAGTTATTACAGGTTTTGCAGTATCAGCAATAGCAATTGTGCTGCCATCATGCATAGGAACTTCTTTACCTATCGGAAGTGCAATAGGGTCTAGATTTTTATTTGATTCTATTTCTTCTTGCTCAATATCATTTAGCACCAATTCATTTGTCTCGCGAAAAGCAGGAGTATTTTCAGTTATTTCTGATTTTGCTGCATCTTTCATTGCAGCATCGCTTCTTCTCCAAAACTCTCTCATTAATGCAAAATTTTCTTTTAAATCATCTTCATTAACGCCTAATCTTTTTTCTATTTCTGTTACATATTCATTCCATAATTGATTTTTTAGTTCATTTAATTCTGATTCATTCATAAGAAAAGCCTCCATTGTATACAATATTTATAATATACATTAAAATTCAACAAATTGCAAGTATTTTTTGACAAAAGTGATGGTATTATATTTTATTAAATCTATAAGAATATATAACGAAAAGGTTAATATTTTATTTTAACATTAAGTTATTTGCGTATTCTTTGGCGGAAAATTCTTTTAAATCATCAATACCTTCGCCCATTCCAACAAAATAAACAGGTTTTTCAAACTTTTCACATAATGCTAAAAGAACGCCTGCTTTTGCGCTGCCATCCAGCTTATTTATAATCAAACCAGATAAAGATACGGTTTCATCGAAAACTTCTAGCTGAGAAAGCGCATTTTGCCCAACAGTAGCATCTAGCGTTAATAATGAAGTATGAGGAGCAGATGGATTTATTTTTTTTATCGTTCTGATTATTTTTTCAAGTTCGTCAAGGAGTTCTTTTCTATTTTGAAGCCTTCCTGCTGTATCAATAAAAATTACATCATCTTTTAATGTTGATAGTCCTTCATAAACTGCACTTGCTGCGTCTGCGCCTTCATGCTTAGCGTAAAATGATGCCCCTGTTCTTTCTGCCCATACTTTTAATTGCGATATTGCTGCGGCTCTGAACGTATCTGCTGCTATTATTCCTACTGATTTTCCTTGTTTTTTTAATTTATTAGCAAGCTTGCCTATAACCGTGGTTTTTCCAGATCCATTAACACCTGTAAGTAATATAATATGAGGATTTTCAGTTATTTCTAATTTCTTTTCATATGGGGTAAGGATAACGGCAATTTCATCTGCTAAGAATTGTTTTACCTCGTCTGATGAAATCTCTTTATCAAATTTTTCTTTTTTTAGTTTGTGGGTCAAATCATCAGCAACATAAGAACCGCAATCAGCCATTATTAACAAATCTAATAAATCGTCCAAAGTTTCACTGTCAAGACGTTTTTTTGTAAAAAGTCCAGTTATTTGAGAAGATAATTTTGATAAAAAACTCATTCTATATCACCTAACAATTGGTCATTTACAACATAATTTATTGTAACCGGCATTATTCTGCCTTGTTTTCCATTAGCACAAACAGTTATAAATTCATTTGAATGACCTTTATCATCTGTTTCAAATAGTACATTAATTGTTTTACCAACCCTTGTTTTTAACTTTTCAATCAATAAATCTTTTCCAATATCCCTTAAAATTGCTGCTCTATCTTTCCTTACCTTCACGTCTATTTGAGGCATTTGGGCAGCGGGAGTTGAAGGACGTTCTGAATAAGGAAAAACGTGTAACATCGATAAATTAGCTTGCTTAACCAAATCGCAAGTATTTTTGAATTGCTCATCTGTTTCTGTCGGAAAACCAGTAATAAAATCGGCTCCTAACATCATGTCAGAACGAATCGCATGTAATTTTTCTGAAATTTCAATAACAGTTTTTCTGTCGTGACGTCTGCCCATTCTTTTCAGAATTAAATCATCACCAGATTGTACAGACAAATGAAGATGTGGCATAAGCCTGTCATCACCAAAAACTTCTAACATTTCTGCATCAATCATCGCTGGATCAAGCGAACCAAAACGAAGTCTGATATCATTAAAATCATTAAGTATTTTTTTTGTTAAATTAGGAATTCCACCATTATAATCCGAAATATTTATTCCAGTTATAACTATTTCTTTAACATCATTTTCCAAAAATTTTTCGATTTGGAATTTAATTTGATCATAAGGAATAGAAAAACTTGTTCCTCTTGCTTTTGGAACAATACAATATGTACATTTAAAATCACATCCTTGCTGGACTTGGATAAATGCCCTATTCCTGCCTTCAAAACCTGTTATGATTGCTGGTTTACATTCATCAGTATCTGTATAACAACTTGGATTTAATTTGTCGTCATTTTTTATAACAACATCGGCAATTCCTGCAAAATCCTCAGGAGCAATAGTAGCAGCACACCCAGTTACAATAATTTTAGCCTTTGGATTTTCACGCCTAGCTTTTCGTATGGCTTGAAGGCATTGACGATGAGCTTCTGCTGTTACGCTGCATGTATTTACCACAATATAATCAGAATAGTTTTTCACAATTTCGCGAATAATTTCAGATTCATAAGAATTGATACGACAGCCAAAAGTTGAAATTTGCGACACTTTATTTCTTCTTTCATAAAAAAAATTAAAATAAATTAAAAAAAAATTACAAAACGACTTGCAAAAATTAAAATTAAATCCTATATACCACGTAACAACTTATAAAACAATAGGGAGAATATAAAAATGAGTAAAATTATTGGTATCGATTTAGGAACAACTAATTCATGTGTTGCGATTATGGACGGTAAAGATGCGAGAGTTCTGGAAAATTCAGAAGGTAACCGCACTACCCCTTCTATCATTGCATTTACAGAAGGTGATGAAAGGCTTGCTGGACAAAGTGCTAAGCGTCAAGCGGTAACAAATCATGACGGCACTATATATGCTATTAAACGTCTTATTGGCCGTAGATATAATGATAAGCAAGTTGATAAAGCAAAAGAACTTGTTGCATATAATATTGCATCTGGCGATAATGGCGATGCTTGGGTTGAAGTTCAAGGAAAAAAATATGCACCTAGCCAAATCTCTGGTTTCATTTTACAAAAATTAAAAGAAGATGCAGAAGCAGTACTTGGTGAAAAAGTAACACAAGCTGTTATAACTGTTCCAGCTTATTTCGATGATTCACAAAGACAAGCAACAAAAGATGCTGGTAAAATCGCAGGTTTAGAGGTTTTACGTATCATCAACGAACCTACTGCTGCTGCTCTTGCTT
>CAYJES010000003.1:0-90246 GCA_964369365.1 uncultured Lactobacillales bacterium
TAAAATGAACCCAACCTTTCATAATCACGTGGGGTTATGTTATACATTGCTATTCCCCTAGCATTTCTTTTAAATTAGAAAATGGGCTAATTTTTTCTTCGCCTTCGAATTCTTTATGAACAAAAACCTCATCATCTTTTCGTGGATGAGAAGGAATTTCAAGAGAAATATATTCGACGATAATCTCAGCCAAATCCAACTTATCCGAATTATAGAAATAAATTTCATCTAGTTCGAAGTTATTATCTTCTGGATTGCCTAGCTTAAACCTTTCATCAAATTCAACCTCAACTTTATGCCAAAAATCCTCTAGATTTATAGCGTCTGTTAACAAAACTTCACAACTTATCTTGCCTGATAATAAATAAATGTCGTAACTTTTCCCTATTTCAACAACAGCTTGTAAATCTTTTAATTCGGCTTGCCCTAATCTAAATGCAATACTTTCGCATTCAGAAGCTTTTGCCTCAAAGGTTAGTTTTGAAGCTTTTTCGCCTATTTCGTTTAAATCTATCTCATAATAAAAATCTTCTGTGTTTTTTTTCATAGCCAACTCGCAAAAAAAAGTGTATATAAATATTTATGAAAAATTATACTACACATTTTATTAATTTATGTTTAATCTTTTTCCTTAGTGCATGCGCAGGAAGTATTGAAACTCGTGGCTACTTCCCTGAGGATAGCAAAATCAAATACTTAAAAGCTAACAAAACCACTAAAAACCAAGTAATTGACTCTATTGGCTATCCTTCTACTGTCTCTGCTTTTAATCCTAATACCTGGATTTATTTGGAAACAAAATTTGAAAAAAGTGCCTTTTTCGATCCTGAAGAAGTGGAAAGCAAGGTATTAGAAATTTCATTTAGCGATGATAATAAAATTGAAAATATAAGCAATTATGTCATCAAAGATGGTAGTGAAAATGAATTTTCAGATAAAACTACTCCTACTTATGGACATTCGATTAATGCTGTTCAACAAATGATTGGCAATATCGGAAAATTTAATAAACCTCAATAAAAATATAACCAAATGATTATATAATTATCTGGTCATTATAACTGAACCTACCCTGCGTTTCCTTGGGTCTGAAGAGAGTATGCTGTTTATATGACGGCCTTGGAATAATGATATCCCGACACTTTGTCCAATATCTACACCCATTGCATCATCTACCCTAGATAACACAACTCTGTCTTCGCCATATTCTTTTACTAAGTCGATTACCATATTCTTGTTTTCTTCTGCTTTTTTATAAAATTCAGGCGACCAGAATAGTTTTACCATATCTACACCCAGCCTGTCTTTATCCAAATAACGCATCAAATCAATAGACATGTTATCAACACAAATCCTGTAACCTTTACTTTTCGCATAATCCCTGGCTAATATAAAAGTATGCAAATCACTAAAGACATCACTTGGATGTAATTCTAAAACGATTGTGGATTTTACGCTAGGGTTTATTTTATCATCAAAACGTCCAAAATCAGACGACAAAATCGTGGCAGTGTTCAAGTTCATGCTAAATTCCATTTTTAAAGAACCGTAATCATGCTTTCCCACACTTAATAAAACGCCCTTATCCAGAACTTCTGTAAAATGTTTGAACAGCCAAGGAGACGAAGATATATTTATATCTGGCATTAAAATTTCTTGCAAATCCGATATTGCAACAAAAACTTCATCAAATAGAGGCTGAGGAAATGATTTTCCAAAAATAGCACATACAGACTGCCTTCTGATTATACTAGAAAAATCTACTTGCTTTAACGAATTTTCTATCCTGCCCAAGACTTCTGGGGTTAAAGTTTTTTTCAAAACAGTAGGCTTTACATCTTCTTCTATGAAAGTAGAAGGAAATGGAGATGACTTTTTAGCATTTACATCTGTAAACCTGTACTCTCCCGCTGTCTCAATATAATTTTCGTCGTTTGTTATAGAACTTTTTATAACTTCTTCAAGCTCTTTTACATCTTTGTCTATTGAATAAAACGTAAATAATGAAATGTTTTTTTCTTTTATATTCTTGTCATCAGCAAAATAAAATTTTATTTTTAACAGAACCGTATTCATCTCATCTTTGTGCTTTTCTTGAAAAAAGACAAAGAAATCTTCATTAAAAATATGAAAAAATCTGCACTTCCCAAGCTCTGACAACGATTTTAATGAATCTTCCATTAATTTGATTTTATGTTCCTTTTTATTATCAGCAGTAAATTCTGATGATCTTATATGAACACAAGAAAAATCTTGATATCCCATACTTATTTTTTTTAGATAATCTCGAAGCAAAATTTCAATGTTTATCATTTTACTGCTCCTAAATTTATGTTAGGTATGCTGTCTAGATGATCAATATTGCTACACCCTATCTTCATTTTGCTGTCTACAAAATGCCTTTTATAAACACAATCGTTTACATCACATTTAGAACCTTTTCCACATTGTTTTTTTATCATCATACCGATAATCATATCAACAAAATATCCTTGATATATAGAAATTTCCCGTTCTAGCCCCCATTTTATAGCCTCTTCTCCTGGACAACGGCATAATATAAATTTATCACTGCCTATCGTTTTTATTATTTCCCTTAACTCTGTAACGTTTTGACTTTGCTGATAATAACTGTTGCTATATATCATTTTTACGTAATCTGGTTGCAATAAATTTAAATCCAGCAGCCTTAACATTTCATCATTTACAGAATCAATTGCTATTTTATGTCCATCAAGATGAAGCTTATTTTTTATTTTTTCGTAATAAGAAATGTCTTCAAAAACATCTGATATTTGAAATTCAACAATTAGAGATCTATTATATTTTTTTATGAATTCTTTAAATTCTGGGGTTTCTATTGTCCGTAAATTTAAATTCAGACTTATATCATTTTTATATTGTAAATTTAACCTGCTTAACGTTACTAGCATTTTCCTATCAAGAATTTCTGAAAAATGCTGAAACAACCATTTATCAGATTGTAAATTTACATTTACATTCAATATCTTTTTTAATCTTTTTAAAGAAATATAAAATTCTTGAAAGAATATTTTTCCTATATTTTCCGAACCTATTGCAATTACCTCTTGCTTTCTTATCGAAGGTTCTATATTAGCACTTTCAATCTGAAGAGCTAGCTCGCCTAAATTTTTAGGAGTAAGCGCAGGCATAGAATTATTTATATTACCTCCACCCATATCAGTAGCATTTATAATATTTTTTATGCTTCTTTCAAAATCTTCATACTGGAAATCAAAACTATAAATTTTAGAAAAATTATTATCATAATCATTGACTACCACCGGGTCATTAGAAAAAAGATTTTTTATTTCTTCTATTGTATTATAAATGTTTTTAAGTAAAGTGCCTTTTGCTATCACGATAATATCAGAATTACCCATAGCAAAAACCTCTGAATTTGTGTAAATAAGAGATTTTTCAATAATACTCATAATTACTTTTACTTTTTGAGGGCTTCTGTTTTGTTGAGATATTTTTGAAATAAATATATGTGACGCTATATAACCAGAATTGCGACCTGATATTTCATTTAAAAATGTTTGTAATTTCTGCTCTTGTGTTAAATTCATATCGTGCTAAAATAATATAGTTTTTTAATAAAATGAAAGTATAATATCTTTTATATAAGTTTGCAAATGATTAAAAATAAAAATATAAAAAAAGCATATATAATTCCTTGTCCTTCGCAATTTCGTGATAAAATAGATGTATTATGCCGCAAAAAGAAAGTTAATCCAGGTGATATTGCAAGGTCTATCATACTGACGGTTAATAAAGATGTAATTTCTAAAACAGAAGATATTGGCGAGCCAAGCGAAGAAGATAGGGAATTCTTTTTTGCTAAAACTGATAAAAAAAAACAAAAACCTATCAAAAGAAAACCTCGAATACAACTGAGAATGCCTGATGGACATGATACAATTTTTATCAGAAAAGCCCTGACTCTTGCGACATTATTTGATGAAGGAAAAACTGATTTAAAATCGGAATGCGAGCATACTAAGAAAAAAGCTATTAAACATGATAAACTGCTTGATGAAAACGAAAGACTTAAAGCTATTATTTATGCTCTAATGTTCGAGCCATTAAAAAAAGAAATATCGTCAAAAGAGGAAGCCTTTTATATTCTAGGATTTCAACCTTTTGAAAAACCAACACTTACCCATACAAAACAAAGATTTAGAATGCTTGCAACCATTCATCACCCAGACAGCGAACTTGGATCTGACGAACGTATGAAGCAGGTTAATGAAGCGTTTAATTTTTTGAAAAGAAATTTTTTCTTTTAGAGCGTTTAACAGTTAAATGTCTAGCCTAGTTGATTATCTTTTTTTACTTTTAAATGGCTAAAACTTGAATTTATTTCAACTTTTTTAGAGTTTCCAGAATTTCCATACATATCACCCAAAGTTTTGAAAGTCATTGAATTTTTATTTGGTTGTTTTTTTTCAACAATAACTGCGTTAATTTTATTTTTATTTAATATGTTTGGTAGGTTTGTATGGGCGATGTTTCCACTTACAGCATTTATTCCGCATGTTGTTATTTTTATACGATTGCCTGATAAATTACCAAATTTTTTTGTTTCAGTCATAAAATTATTACTCACATTCAATGCTGGTTTATAATTATCACATAAATTAAATATTATATTAAATATAATTTATTTTTTATTATTTTCAATAAAAATATGCTATATTTAGTTTTATTTTAAACAAATGGAGCACAATATGTTGATTTTAGGGATAAATACTGCACTTGCAACTGCTGAAATTGCTTTATTCCATAATGGTAAAATTATAAGCACAAAAAAAGACATGAGACCTTTTTCACAAGCTATCAGCATTACTGGGTTAATAGAAGACTGTGTTAAAGAAACTTCTTTTGAATTTAGTGATATTGACATAATTGGCTGTGCTATTGGTCCTGGGTCTTTTACTGGAATACGAATTGGAATAGCTGCTGCGAAAGGACTTGAAATAGCACTTGAAAAACCTTTGATTGGGGTTGATATTTTCGAATCTGCTGCTTTTAACTATAAAAACGAATCCATTTCAGTATTAGTAGACAGCAGAAGGGGTGATTTTTTTATGCAAGAATTCGATGAAAACGGCAATAAAATCAATAGCCCTAGCATTTGTGATGAAGAAGCAATAAGCGATATAACAACCAAAGTTGTATTTACAGATAAAGAAGAAAATCTTGCTGATAACATTTGTTTTCTTGCCCTTGATAAATACAATTCAAACATTAACTCTCCTGCTGTTCCTCTATACATCAGACCCGCGGACGTTACTGTATGCAAAAAATAATAACTGACAACATTCCTGCTCTTGTCCATATTTATAAAAATAGCTTTACTAAAGCTTGGGGCGAAAATGACTTTACAGAACTTTTAAACAACCCAGCAATAGAGGGATTTTTAATCGAAGATAAAGGTTTTATTTTATTCCAAAAATCAGCAGATGAAGCAGAAATAATAACAATAGCAGTCCATCCAAACGCTAGAAAACAAGGCATAGGGAAAAAGCTCGTTAACCAATTGATAAAGCAATACAAAAGCATTTTTTTAGAGGTTAACGAAACAAACCAAGCAGCAATTAACTTATATAAAAGTTGCGGGTTTATCAATATTGGTATTAGAAAAAAATATTATGACAATAAATATGATGCTATCACAATGCAATTCATAAACTAGATTTTTTAATTAGTGACTTTTCTTATAAACTTTGCTATAATTCCTCTGTCGGTTCGCCGACTATGATGCTAAACCGCTTATGGAATAAGCATAGTGGACTCGGGGGCGGTACCCGACAGCTCCACCATTTTATGGGGCTGAAATAGGTTCGACACGTGTAATAAAGATAAGATCTGCATCCGGCATGATACCGCCGTTATCGGGTCAAATATGTAAATGCAAACGATAACTTTGCTCCAGTAGCTGTTGCTGCCTAGTCGGTAACAATACTGAAAATTGATCCTCTAGACTTTGCCGTTTAGAGTGGGGCTTTAGAGTTTTTGCCTAGCAACAGAGAAAAACTCGCTTTTATGTTTTAATAAATAGGTAAAAAAATGGCAGCTACTGAATATTATGAAAAACTTTTAAACAACGCGTTTCTAAATGTTGTTAAAAATGTTTTAATCGATTTAAAAAATGAAAACTTAAAACACTATCCTGCCCTTTACCTGACATTTCGCACAAAAAATCCTAAGGTTAAAATTCCCGCCCATCTAAAAGAAAGATTTCCAAACGAAATGACTATTGTTTTGGAACATCAATTCACAGGACTTGAAATAACTGACAAACAGTTTTCAGTAACACTTTCTTTTTCAGGAAAAAATGAAAATTTAACAGTTCCATTTTCAGAACTAATTTCATTTAATGACATCAATGCTACTTTTGCCTTAACTTTTACTCCTAATGATGACGAAAAACAAGAAGATAAAACAAACAATGTGATAAGCTTTACAGATTTAAAAAAGAATAAAAAATAATGATAAAAAAACATTCATTAAAAATTTCTCGGCATACCACAAGTATATCGCTTGAAGACGAATTTTGGATAGAACTGAAGATAATTGCAAAAACAAAAAAAACAACCCTAAATGCCTTGGTAAGCGAAATTGACAAGAACAGAAAAGATGAAAATCTTTGCAGTGCAATTCGCGTATATATACTTAACCACATCAAAAATAATAGAACCTAAACTATTCCCATTTTTTGTGCAGTTATTACAGCATGTGTACGATTAGTCGCATTTAATGAACGTAATAGCGCATTTACGTGTAACTTAACCGTTGCTTCTGCTAAATTCATTTCATGGGCAATTTGTTTATTAGATAAACCTCTGCATAAATTAACCAAAACTTCCTCTTGGCGATTTGTAAGATAGCAATCGCAAGTATGATACATAGGGTTTTCCATTTTTTGTTTTTTTGTTTCCATTAATTCGAAAACTGGTGGAAAAAATTCACCGCCTTCTATAATGAATTCTAAAACACTTTTAAGCTGAGGCTGTGAAAAACTTTTAAAAATAAAACCAACTGCATTATGATTATACGCATACCTCATATCTGAAATATCTTTTCTATCGGAAAGTATAATAGGTTTTACTTTTGAATATTTTTCAGAAATTTTTGCAAGTAAATCTCTCCACGATATATTTTTATCGCTTGTATCAAAAATAATGTATGAATAATCTTTCTTTTTTTCCAGCGCAAAAAAAACGTCTGAGGCAGACGTTAGCGATAAAAATTCAAGAGAGTTTTCATGTTCTTTTAAATGATTTTTTGTTTCGTTTGATATAGTTTTGTCGTTTACGATCAAGATTTTCATAATCTTTCCTTTACACGTAATAATTGCTACACCCACAATATCACTGTACTTTAGGTTTAAAATAAAAGCAATAAAAAAAGCACTCTTTCGAATGCTTTTTATGCTTTATTCTTGATTTTAAATAATTTTTTCTAGCATATTTGTTCTATATTATACGATTCTATATAATACTAAAGTTTTATAAGCTTAAACTAAAATTATTTAATTTTAAAAAAATGGAAGGCTTTCTTTTATATTCATTGTGCTAATTATTTTATCATAATCATCCCACAAATCTACTGCTTCAGAAATTGCCGAAGAGATACATTGGTTTATATCTGCACCGTTTTGAAAAGCGTGTTGTTCTATTTTTTTGTAGGTCATCTCATCAAGATTTATTGAAATAGTACGGTTCATCTCAGTAAAATTTTCTTTTATCATAGCTTTCCTACATCCTTATATTAATTAATTTTTAACACCACAGTTATAATATTTACTAAAAATTAATCTTCTTGTCTAGAAAAAATGTTAAAAAAAAGTAAAAAAATTTCAAAGAGTCCCACGAGTCGCACCGAGTCGCGAAAAAAGCCTGTGCATAAAATTAAAAAAGACTCTAAAAAAAATTTAAAATTAAAATCTAAATTCAAAAAAACTATATATTTAAAATTATTTTTGTTGTTTTTTATAGTTGGTATCATTTTTTGTGGTTACATTTTTTTGACATTGCCCGATATAAATAATGAAAAAGCGATTTTTAGAAAAGCAAAAATTACTATCATTGCAGAAAACGGATATAAAATAGCAACATTTGGTGACAAGTTTAATCGCCCCGCAACTTATAATGAAATTCCAAAACATTTAATTGATAATTTAATTTTAATAGAAGATAAAAGATTTCATTCTCATTTTGGGATTGATATATTCGCAATTGCAAGGGCTGTTATAACAAATATTCAAACAGGGAAAAAATCCAGAGGAGCAAGCACCCTTACCCAACAGCTTGCAAAAAATTTATTTTTAAATTCCGAAAAAAGTTATATGAGAAAAATCCGAGAATTGTTTTTGGCTTTTTATCTTGAATACAAATTAACAAAAGAACAAATTATAACACTATATTTAAACCGGTCTTACTTTGGTTCTGGCAATTACGGTATTTCAGCAGCAGCCGACTATTATTACGGCAAAAAGGTTAGTGATATAGATTTGTATCAAAGTGTTTCTTTGATTGCTATGTTAAAGTCTCCTCTTGGATATAATCCTATAATTAATCCTAAAAAATCTAAAGATAGAACTTTTTATTTGTTAAAAAAATTAGGATATAAAAATGTTAAGTATTCTCCTGCACTAACTAAAAATAATCAATTCGCAGGGTATTTTAATGATTGGATTTTACAACAAGCTATAAATATTTTAGGCGAAATTAATACTGATATTTTGATAAAAACAACTCTTGATTATAATATGCAAAAAATAGTTGAACATCGTGCATCATTGGTTAAAAATGATTTAGAAACCGCTATTATTTTAAATGATTATAATGGTGCAATAAAGGCTATGTCTGGAGGAAAAAGTTATAAAACAAGTCAGTTTAATAGAGCAACCCAAGCACAAAGACAGCAAGGATCATTATTAAAACCTTTTCTTTATTTACTTGCTATGGAAAATGGACATTCACTAAATGAAAAAATTTATGATGAACCTATTAATATCGATGGGTGGAATGTAAAAAACTATTCAAAAAAATATTATGGAAATATTTCTTTATATGATGCTTTAGTGCGTTCTTTGAATACTGTTCCTGCATATCTTGCCAATTATATAGGAATAATTAAATTTCAAAAATATTTATCTAGATTTGGAATTAATGGAAGTTGTTCTGATACTGCGGTCATTGTTCTTGGCGTTTGCAATAACACCCTACTTGATACCGTTGGTGCTTACACAACCCTTGCATCCGGCGGGTATGCTATTTATCCTTTTGGTATAACTGAAATTACAGACGATAAAAATAATATTCTTTATAAAAGGCAAGTAAGAGATAAAAATGTAATTATCAATAATAATCATTTACAAGAGTTGGAACATGCATTAAGTGATGTTGTAACAATAGGTACTGGTAAAAAAGCATATATTGATGGAATGAATATAAAAGGAAAAACAGGAACGACCCAAAATTATCGCGATGCGTTATTCATAGGATATGACAGAGGAATTGTTATAGGTGTTTGGGTTGGAAAAGATGATAATTCTTCAACCAACAATATAACTGGAGGCGGACTTCCCGCCACTATTTTCAAAGATGTTATGAAAGAAATTTATCGTTGATTATCATTACGGTTTTTTGTTGACGGCGAATCGCCCATAGATTTTTGCATAGCGATTGCCTCTCTTGAATATTGATCCAATATTTCAACAGATTTTTTACCACCATAAGCCTTGATTAAGTTTTTAACTTCTGCCTCTGTTGCATAATCTAGCGCTGAATTACCTGCATTATCAAGGGCGTTTAGAACTCTTGGGTCTGATTGCACCATTTCTATAAAAGCGCGCGCCAATTTTGATATTTTTAATCCTGTGAAAATATGAAGAAGATTATGACCTTTTTCATTGCGATCGAACCGTTTGAAATCTCCACTTTTTATCTTTGCCATAATATATCTAATTTCTTCTGGGCTAAGTTTTTTTAATGCCTCGTAAGGAAGAAGCTCATTACCTTGTTTTTTAATCGCATTTTTAAGTGGCTTGGGGCGTTTTTTTAAATAGCTAGGTAGTTTTTCACCATCATCACCTTCTTCATCAGACGGCAATGTAACCAATTCATTTTTATTTCTTTTATTCCAAAACATAATATTCCTCTATCAGTTTTATAGAAGTTATAATAACACGATTATAAAAAATAATTAAGCAGCTTGTTGTAATAATATTTTTTGTAATTTTTGATAAGCTTTTGCCTCTATTTGACGAACTCGCTCGCGGCTTATGCCCATTTCTTTGCCAAGCTCTTCCAAAGTTTTTGCATCTTCTAATAAATATCTTTGGCGAATGATTACCGCTTCTCTCTCGTTCAATTTTGAAAGAGCATTTTCCAGCATTATAAGTCTGTTTTTGCTTTCTTCGCTTTCAATTAAATATTGTTCCGAAGTTATCCTATCATCTGCAATTAAATCTTGTTTTTCAGTAGCTGTATCATCATCATAAGCAAGAGTATTTAATGATATATCACCCGAAAGTCTGCTTTCCATATCAATTACATCTTTTTCGCCTACGTTTAAATCTGATGCGATTTGTTTAATTTCCGAATCGTCCAAACCTCTATCATAAATACCTAGCTTAGCTTTTATTTTATTTAGATTATAAAACAATCTTTTTTGAACCGCTGCTGTTCCTATTTTAACCAATGACCATGATTTTAAAATGTATTCATGGAGCGATGCTTTTATCCACCACATCGCATAGGTAGAAAGCCTAAACCCCTTAGTCATATCGAATTTTTTTACCGCCTGCATAAGACCTAAATTAGCCTCTGATATCAAATCAGCAATTGGAAGCCCATAATTACGATAAGAAATGGCAATTCTTGCAGCCAATTTTAAATGCGACATAACAAGACTATGTGCTGCTTCTACATCTGCATTTTCTTGATACTTGCGAGCAAGTTCAATTTCTTGGGCTGGTTCTAGCATCGGTATTTTGTGAATTTTTTGCAAATAGTCTTGTAAAGACCCTTGCTGTAAAGCAATTAGATTACTCATTTAATATATCCTCTCATTAAGCAATATAAACATAAAAAAGACCCTGCAATAGGCATCTTTTGTATTCAATATATTAATACTTTTTTAATTTGCTGTCAAACAAATTTTACAGGATTTTTATAAATAAAAATAAAGGCTTAGGAATACTATCGCTAAGCCTTTTTAAAGAGAGATAAATATTTATTATCTAGTCATATTTATCAAAGTTTCAAGCATTTCATCAGAAGTTGTAATTACTTGCGATGCTGCTGAATATGCACGTTGGGTTGTAATCATATTGGTAAATTCCGTTCCCAAATCTGTTACCGAATTTTCCAAAGATGCAGCAGAAATCGTTCCTGCGCCACCGCTGCCCGCTGTACGAAGTGTGTATTGACCTGAATAATCAGTTTCAATCCATGCATTACCGGTTAAGGTACCAAGTCCATTAGGATTTACAAATGTTGCAAGTGGAATTTGTGCAATTGGTCTTGTATCACCATTGTCAAATAACGCAACCACTAGCCCTTCATCTGTTATGCTCACACCGGCAAAACTACCAAATTTAGCACCGTCTTGATCAGTGTAACCTGCGTTAAATTCACCTGCTAGCTGAGTTAGACCATCATTTGTATTTACGTTACCTAAGAACAATTCAATTCTTTGTCCTTCTTCTGGTAAACCGCTCATATTTTCAGAACCGTTCGCCCAATCAATACCAAAGTTTTTCACGTTAAAGTATTTAGGAGAACCGTCAGAGTTAAAACGAACACCTACTGCATTAGAACCTGTTTCTGCGCTTGGAGTACCATTGAAAAGGAACGAATTTGTTAAAACAATTGATTCTTCTGTCAAATCAACAAAATTTCCGCCATTGTCTTTTACTCTACCTTCTACTGCTGCACCGATACCTGCAATTGTTGAAATTGTTCCACCTGCTACTGTTGATGCATCAATTAAATTAGAATTACCTACAATTGTGTCACCTTTTACTTGGATTTGATTTGCTGCTACTGGGTTTGTTGCTTTTATTTGTTCTAGCAACAACGCCATTACATCATTACCTGCAGCATCCGTCCCCCAAGTTGTTACGCCTGAAATGTCAACTTCATTAGCTGCTCCTGTTGGCGCATTAGTAAAATTATATGTTTGTCCACCAATAGTAACGCTTTGCCCGTTATATGCAGCCTCTGTGTCGTTTGAGAATGTCAAAATATCATTATCACCCGTTACATTTATCAAAATATTATCACCTGTATCTGTTGGTGTAATGTTAATAGATGTACCGCTGCCTGAATAACGATCTGGTTCTTGTGCTGTTAGTTGTAATTGTGTCATCAATGCATCAACAACAGATTCCCTGTTTACAACGCCATTAGCGTCAATAGCAGTAGCTATATCTACCGTGATTGCACCAGGAGTAGTAGCCAAAGTACCATTTGTAAATTCATAAATATTATTACCCAAAATCATACTTGTTCCAATATAATCTGCTGGGTCTGTGCTTGTGAAATTGATATTACCAACGTTTTTAAGTTCGTCATCAATAGATGGAATTGTATAAATACCAGTAGGAATACCCGTAGTTAAGTTAGGATTTGCTGACGCTTGTTGACATTCCAAAGATGCACTTGCATCAATTGTTAACTGATTACCACTTAATGATTGCGAAATAACAATACGGTTATTATCAACTTCAAACCTGCCACCTTCTGGCATATTTGCTTGAATTGCCGAATTTAATCTTTGCATTGCATCATGAACAGTATTCACAGCAGTTTGAATATCAACCGTTACTAAAACTTCCCCTGGTTCTGGAACGTATGCGTTTGAACCATCTGCTGAAAATTCGAATACGTATGTTTGTGGGTTTAATCCACCTGAATCGTCCGTTATTTTAATATAACTGTGATTGGCTGGTATTTCATTGAATTCCATTTGTCCGTATGCTGCATAAACATCATCTTCTGTATCTATAACATTTTCTTGTTGAGAATATAATGTAAGATTTGCTGCACCAGGAGGAATATCAACATCAATATCCCACGCATTTTCGCCTACTTTTGTATAACGAACACTTACGTTATGAGAATTACCAAGCGAATCATAAATCAAAGTAGATGAACTTTCTTTACCACCTGCTTCTGGATTTGCTGGATCAAATACTGGCGCTCCTGCTGGTAAATTTGCACCTATTAATACATTTCTTGTAGGCGTTGCACTGCCACCAATTGTGCTTAAATTAATTGGTTTTAAATTATTATTATCAACAATGTTATCGTTGATGTATGTAGTGTTACCTTCTGAATCAGAATATGCTTTCATGTAATAGAAATCGCCAACTTTTACTGTTGATGCATTTGGTTCGCCATCATATGGAAGTAATGACCATCCTTGCACATAAAATCCACTGCTGTTTTTAAGATAACCGTCTTGATCAGTTTTGAATGAACCTGAGCGTGAATAGCTCCATAAATCTCCTACTTCTGGATTTGCTTTATCGGTTACCACAAAAAAACCGTTACCAGAAATACCCAAATCTGTCGCTGAAGTTGTTGATGCTAGCAAACCTTGTTGATCAACATTCTGACGTGGTGCAGATTGCACACCACCAGGAGAATATGTTGTTAATGCTGTTTGCGTCGTTACCAACGTATTAAATTTTACGTTTGTTGTTTTATAACCAGTTGTACCAATATTAGTGATGTTATCAGCAATTGCCCCCATAGCGCTTGATTGTGCTGTTAATCCTGATACCCCTGAATAAAGTGCTCCGTATAATGACATTTATTTTTTCCCTCTTTTAGTTTTTTCTATTAATAGTTATGACAATCGCATTCTGCCTTGTCCAATTTGTTATTTTTTTATCCTGTTGTTGTTTCTTCGTCTGGTGTTGTATCACCTGTTGCCGTGTCTGTACTATCACCACCAGAACCTCCTTCACCTTCAGTGCTACCACCTGTGTCGGTGCCACCATCTGTGCCTCCTGAATCGTCGCCTGAACCATCATCTACTGATGGTGGTACGTAATCTGTTGTTTCGTGAATAGATAATAGTCTGTCTAATGTTACAACTACATCACCCATTCCTACTGCGATATCTACACCATCTGATGCTACCGATGTTACCTTGCCATATGTTGTGATATAGATGTTTTCAGAAGCCATCATTTCACCTGCTTGATCCATTGCAGAAACATCAAACCTATAAATACCATCTGGCAATTGTTCTCCTGATGAAGTTTTTCCATCCCAATCCAAAATATGTTTTCCTGCCATTGAATCAACAGAAAACGAATGAACTATATCGCCAGCAGCATCATAAATAATTGCTGTTGCCATTGTTCCATCTTCTGGAAGAGTGTAACTGAATTTTCCATAACCATCCTGTAATGGGAAAGCGGCTGTATCTACTTGAACTTCTTTACCTATATAACTTACCGCGTTAGTTGCAAGATTTGATACATTAAGACCTATCATTGATTCCAAGTTAGAATTCGTTTGAATTGCTTGCTCCACGTTAGCATATTGCACTAACTGATTAGTAAACTCTGTACTATCCGTTGGTTCTAGCGGATCTTGGTTTTGCAATTGAGCCGTTAATAATAACAAAAACGTGTCAAAATCTGCTGATAGCTGACTTGATGCTTGTTGCGAATCAGTTGTACTACCCGTTCCATATGCTGTTGAACCTATAATTGCTCCTGACATATCTTTCTCCCTATACCTTTATACTTATACCGCTTCGTTTGTACTCTGCTGGCTTTTCTTGTTCTTCACCACTTCCATTATCATTAGAAGCTTGTTGATTGCTGTTTTGGTTTTGACTTTCTTGTCTGTCTGCTTGACCTTGATTTGCTTGATTTTGTCCGCCATCACCTTTTAAATTAAAAGTAAAATTCGGTGTTGATTCAGATTTAGCAACAGTTTCTTGCAACGCTTTTTCTAAATATTTCACATCTTGTTTTAATAAATCCAATGTTTCTTTTTTATTGGCTGTGATTTCTACATTCATAGAACCACTTTTGCTGATTTCAACTTTTAGTTCCACTTGACCAAGTTCTTTTGGATTAAGCTTTACTGTAATTTTATCAGAGATATTAGATTGCTTTATTTGTACTTTTATTTGATCAACAACTTGTCTTGCCATTGGCAATTGTGCCTTTGCTGATGTATTTGCTTTACCTGCTACTGACTTACCTATATTAAAAGTTTTACCTAATGCCAGACCTTCAGAATCAGCGCTTGACGAAGTCGTCTTTAAATTTTCAGAAGATACTTGACCTAACCCTATGTCTGATAACTTCACATCAGCATCTTTTGTTTGAGCTTGCTCGCTTGGGACACCTAATATTTGTTCACGTGCTATTTTTGCTACACTAGAAAAATTATTTGTAAAAACATCTGACACTTGCTTAAAAGCATCCGTCAAACTGGAATTTTGAACATCTGCTTTTGCTACTTTTATATTATTGTTATCGTTTTGGTTGAATTTTACTTCCATGTCTTTATTAAGAACAGATAAAGTTTCTTGACTTATGCTTGACTGCACCATTTCAGGCTTTACCACATCCACACTAATTTTTACTGGTGTTTTTGTGTTCACATTTATTTTATTACTTATAAATTCAGCTTGTTTTAATACATCTTCTGACATAGGTAATGTCGTATCAATAACCGTTTGTGTATCAGCATTTACAATTGGCTGATTGCTTGCTACCGCATTTGCAGATACTTTTTGAGCAAGCAATGGCAATTCTTTTTTTACTGAACCATCAAGATTTTGCTGAGATGTCTTTTGTAATAGATTTTTTTGAATAACAGGAGTGTCCATAATTTTTTTGAAATCTTTTATTTCTACTTCACCTGAAACTGAGCTTAATTTTTCATTAGCAGAGCTTGTTTGCAAAGAAACTTCACCTTCTGATGATAAGCCATTATTTTCAACTATTTTACCAGTAGTAGGAATCGTTTGCTCTATTTTTGATTTTGGGTCGGCAAAAATTTCCCCTTGCTGATTATTTGCTTGAACTATTTCACTTCCTGACGCCTGAACTTTTTGTTGCTGCGCAGTAGACGGCCCATTAACTGAAGTTTCTTTTGTTTGAACATCAGCTTCTTTTGCTGGCTTATTTTGTGTATCTTCTGCTTGTGTGTTTGAATTTAAGCCTATTTCATCATTATTTGTTTCTTTATCTATAGAATTATCTGACTTGTCAACATCTGCTGTAGTATCATCTTTCTTAGATGGCTTTGCCTCATCTTTGCTGGATACTTCTTTATCATCCTTAGTGTTGTTTTGCCTTGGCTTTTCTGTTTCAGTCGAAGATTGCTTTACTTCCTGTTTAGAACTAGCAAAATCTTCAGATGCATTAGTATTAGAGCCAATTTCTATATCTTTCATAAAAGATAAAAAATTACCACTAAACTGTTTAGTCATAGCTTTAAACGCATTGCCCGCTATTTCTGCTTGCTCTTGAGGATTTGATCCATTAATTTGCATTTATAATTCCTTAATTAAAGTATACTCAGGGAATATAAAAGCAAATTTTATGCCAGAATCATTTCTTTATAAAATTAAATTGTAAAATTAGATGAATAATTATTTTCTTCAGCGTCTTCTTCTACTTCTTCTTCGTCGAAATTTGAAGATTCATCATTTTCGTGATTTTCTTCTTGGGCATTTTCTGATGTTTCTTTTTGTATGCCTTCGCCATTTTCCGAATCGACGTTATTTTCTTCTTCAGCTAAGACTTCTTCTGGATCTATCTGTTCATTCAGACCTTTTGCTATTTCCATATTAATTGTTATCAAAACCTCAATGTCTTTAGGAGTTGGGGTTTTCATGGCCATGACTTTTATCGTATGTTTAAAAATAAAAAATGCTAAATTAACAATATTTTGGCGCAAATTATGATCCATTGGATGATCTTCTTCTGCCATTTCGCTAGACAAAATCGTCCAAAGCTTTCTGTTATGTTCCAACGCTGGAACAAGCTCTGCCTTAACTCTCCCTTGCCAGTCTTCCTTTATCCTATTTAACATAGAAGCTGCTTTAATCAACGTTCTAGCCTCTAATTGATTATGCGGCAATGCTTTTAAATCATTTTGTTTATAAGAATTTGTATACATTTTACTTGAACCTACCTTTAAAAAATAGTTTAATACATTTATATAAATTCTCAAGGAATAAAATTATGTTAACAAAATTATTAATTATACCATTATTTTTCATTTTAACTGGATTTGATACAAGCCACACTGATGACTTTATGCCTCTTCCTGATAATAAAGATGTTTCCGAAGAATGGATGAACATTGAAGAAGAGTTAGAAAAAAAAGCTAAGGCAAAAGAAGAGTTAGAAAACATAGGAAAACGAAAATATTTCGAAGATTATGAAATTAAAGAAAGTGAATGTGGTAAACAATTCAGACTTTTCAGTGCTGGTATGGTAAAAAATTATGTTCCTTTTAATTGGGAAAACGCAAAGAGAACCAGAAGCAATAGAGTTATTACATATAAATACGAATACAATGGAATTTTCAACCATATTTTAAATAATATTTTTGCAAGCTTTGGCAATCCTTTATGGACAATTAAATATTATAATTCAAATGAAGAGCTTGAAAACGCACTTTTGAAAACTGAAGTTGATCTTGCTATAGGAATTACCTATGATCAAAATCCTCTTAATAATATTGATTACATTTATCCTGCATTCTTTCCTAATCCAATTGTTGCAGTATTTAAAGATGAAAAAAAGGCAAAAAAAACAAAATCATTTACAGATTTAAGCGGACATACAGGGGTCACATTGGGAAAATTAGAAGATTTAGAAAGCACCATTGAAAATTTTACAAGCTCTGATAAAAATATAAAATTAGTTTC
Organism: uncultured Lactobacillales bacterium; assembly: GCA_964369365.1. Taxonomy (GTDB): domain Bacteria; phylum Pseudomonadota; class Alphaproteobacteria; order CAYJES01; family CAYJES01; genus CAYJES01. The sequence goes on from CAYJES010000003.1 coordinate 17,959, forward strand.
TTCAGACGTTTCTGCTGAAGACTTATACACGTACTTGTTAGAAGGTAAAATTGATTATATTTTAACATCTCTTTATTCTGCGCAAGCATATCGAGAATCTTTTTCATTAGAGGATGAAGTTTTTATTTCAGATGTTTTGAGAACTCAACAACTTTTTATAGGCTTTGCAAAAAATAGTAGATGTCGCCCTTATGACAAATATTTTAAGGAGTTTGTAGATAAATTTACTCATAAAGATTTAACGTATATCTATAATGTTGTTATAGGAACATGGGTAAATGAAAACAAAAAATTACTTCCTTACTCTATTGATAAACTTCCATTTCATATGAGACAAAAAGTTCTTGATGGTATAAAACAAAAGAATTCTATAGATCACCATAATACCAACAACAATAACAATAACAATACTGGCTCAGACTCAAATGCCGTGGTTCCTAACATAAATGAAAAAACTATAAAAAATGAAAATAGTAAAGTTAAATTAAATCAAACTATTGTAATACAATAATTACAAGAAATTTAACAAACTTAGATTTAACATTTTTGAAAGTGCTGACATGGAAATTTCAAGGTTATTATATGCCATTTGAAATTCTGCTGCAGCTTGAGTTTGATTCACTTTTTCAATGCTATCAATATTGTTTTGCAAGAACACATTAGTTGAAGTTTGATTATCAATTGATGTGGTAAGCGTCGTTATATTCATAGTTAATGAATATGCTGTATATTGCAAATCTCCGCTTGATTCTGTGTAATTGTTTGGATCGTGTTTTAATGCGTCATCCAACAAATCCAGCGCATCTTCAATAATAGTTTCAGCACGCAAAGGATCAACTCCATAAGTTGTCTGGTCTATATCCATTGGGTTTCTGGTATCTACCAAATTTCCAGTACATATCATACCAAGCGCCCTGATAGCTTTTTCAAAGGCCGCATTTTGGGCATTTATTCCTGAATTTATTGTCGTTGTTTCATCTACTCTGTGCGTTGATTCTAATAAATCTCCTTGATAGTATGAACTTGATTCAATTTTTTGATCTCCTGTTGCAATAAAAGTTTCAGGAGCCCCAGGAGGAGGAAAATTATCCGTACTTACAATTAATCTGTTTCCATTATCAGCAACCCCTACTATTGTATAGGTGCCATCATATCTTGGGTCGATATCACTCATATCTATTGTAGTACCAATAGGGTAAGTCAATCCAAGATTTACACCTGTTCCATCTGTTACAGGTGGCTCTGCAACAACTGGAGTGTTATCTTCAAACACTATTGTTTTACCGTCATCAGAAACATATTTTACTTGCTTTACGCCATTGTTGTTTTCAGTTCCATTTACAACGATTGTATCCCCTGCTTTTACTGTTGCAAAAGCACCTGGCAATGTTGCTACCATTTCATTTTTATTATCGTCAAAATAAATAGTTCCAGATGTGTTTTCAGAACAAAGTATATTATCTGCTACGAATCCATGTTTTGCAGATTTTAGTTCTATTGTTGCGCCTGCTCCGTTTGCAACTGTTTGAGTATTAGGAGGACTTTCCAAAGTCAAAGTTTTATTATCGGCTGACACGCCTGTTACATAATGAACGCCATCATTTCCAACAGGAGGAGCGCCAGTTCCTGTGATATTTATGGTTTGCCCCGGCTCTACATAATCGAAAATACCATTATCCATAGCGGTAACAGTTCCTGCAGCTGCATCGAATACTAAGTCGCCTGTTACCCCTGGACCACCGACAATTGTATCAACTGTTTCACCGATTGGATTTACTGCATCTATATAACCGATATTAGGATCTTGAGTGAAAGATACACCAGCAGTTCCCGCTGCTATGTCTTCTGGATTTAACCTATCTTCACCAAGAACAGTTATTGTTCTGCCGTCTGATGAAATATTAGAGATATAAAATACTCCATTATTTTCGCCTGTTCCGCCGATTGTGACAACTGAGCCTTCTTTTAAATCAGAAAAAGCACCAAGACTTTCAGCATCTATATGGCTTAAGATATATCTTCCGTCTATGGTTGTTTCCATTTCTACTTCAACTCCTGCACCGTCTGGGATAACTTGATTAACTACGCTTGTTGTAAGGGTTAGATATGAACCATCTTCCGATGTTCCTTGAACAGTGTAAAGTCCATCATTACCAGCAGGAGGAGCGCCGGTTCCATTTATTCTGAACGTATCGCCTACTTTATATATATCAAAAGCGCCCATTTCTTCTGCTATTATTCTATTGCCTTGGAAAGTTATGTCGCCTGTTGTTGTTGCGCTGCCTTCTAAATAACCGTCATTAGTTATAGTAATATTTCCAGTTCCTGTTGCTGCGGTTGTGTCATCTACTACTATTTCCTCGCTAGATAAAATCACCCCATCTGTTATCGAATCTGGCACATCATATGATGATAAGTTAGCAGCAGCAGTAGTTGGATAAGTTGTGAAATTTCCATCAAACATCGCTTGGAATTCTTCTAGTGTATTCCATGCTATTTCTACTGGAGCTGTGTCGGTTTCACCACCAGAAAATATATATCCGTTGTCCGCTTGAATATTCAAATATGTTTCCATACTTTTCATCAAATTAAATGCGCTTAATTGCAAGTTATTTATTTCTGCTTGAGCATCTGCAGATAATAATTCAGGAGGATTAACCGTATAATCAGGATTTAAATTAGTTAAATCTTGTGATGCAAAATCTATTAATAACGATTTGAAATTTTGAATTTCTGCTGTTATTTGTTCTACTGAATTAAGCATAAGCTCTTGTCTTGTGCTCATAACCTTGTTTGTATCAATAAATTTAGTATTTAGAGCAACCTGACTTTCAAAAGTAAGGACCCTATTTACGGAACTATCATAAACATCATAAGTTTGACCTTTAAATCCTGTTGTCACTTGATAGCTTAATTTATCAAGAGTTACCGCTGATGCAGTATTTCTTGCTATCATATTAGTTTGGGTTACATATGTTGGAACACGAGATACCATTTTTTATTCTCCTATATCATATTCTCTAATACTTGCAGCATTTCATTAACAGTTGTAATAACCTGAGCTGATGCACTATATGAACGTTCGTAAACAATCAATAAAGCTAATTCTTCGTCTAAATTAACCCCACTGATGTCAGCATTTTTAGTTTGAAGCGCCGTTACTAAATCGCTTTGATAGCTGAATTGAGCATTATTATTATTATAAAACATAGAAACTTGACTGACTATACTTGCTGAATAATCAACAAAATTATAATCCCCTGCTGCTATTGATCCTGCTTCTGTGAAAATTGAATTTCCTGTAAATGCTTCTGACATTTTTTGGATGACAGTGTTATCAGATTCACTTACGTAATAGTCGCCGGATGTTGCGTTAAATTGCACAGTCCCTACTGATACTTTACTTGGAGATTCAGATATTTTAGGATTGATAGTTGCAATATTAGCCAAACCACACGAAGAAACCTGCATTCCCATAGAGCTCAACACATTTGTGTCGGTCATTTCAGTAATTTCCATTTGCTTGCCGTCTATTTGTTCAAAACGAAGCCTGTAACCACCGCCTTCTTGCACTACCTGAGCTTTAATATCCTGACTCATTATTGGGTCATTATTCACTCTTTCTGCGATTTCATCCAATGTCATACCTGGGGTTATTTCTATTTGATACGCATTCATATCGCCTTCATAAGAAAAATTAATTACAGAAAGCGCATCATTGCTTGTTCTATATGTTGGCGAAACTATCTGAGAATCATGAAGCCATTCATCACTGCGCCCCATAACCAAATCATTAAGACCTAAGAAATTTGAAAAACCAGAGTAATCTTGATCATATTTACCATCGCCATCAGCGTCAAATTGAACTGTTACATCTTTTTGATCGCTTCCTAATACTGAAGAACTTTCATCCCTTATACCTATCGAATATTCAGACGTTCCCAAATCAACAAAGAAATTACCATTATCATCAACGCCTACTTTTGCATGAGATAGTTGTGGACCTGTTGGGTCGGTTGTTAGCCAATTTTGAATAGTACTAGCGAGCGTTGCATCTGTTGGATTTGGATGGGTTGCTTCGTCATAAATTGCGCCGCTTGAAAACCCTAGTTCTGATACCAGTCCTGCTGATGATATTTCGTTGCCTGCTTTGTCAAAAATGACCATTCTTACTTCACCATTTGAAATACTGATAGATTGAGAGCTTGGGTCGATAAAGTTCTTTGTGCCTGTCATTTCATGCGCAGGAGAAGCAAAGCTCACGCCTTGGTTATTTACTTGGTTAAGTGTGCTTTGCATTTGAGCCGTTAATTCATCTAATTGCGCTTGCAAATCAGGAATTACGTCATCACGCATATCAACAAGACCTTTAATTTGTCCTGATTTGATATCTGATGTAATATCAATACCATTTAAATAAATTCCTGGTATTTCACCGCCGTCTTTGCTGGTCCATGCGCTTAAATGAGTTGATCCAGTATAACTTAATTCATTTGGATATCCATCTACTAATAAATCACCGCCTGATGTAGTTACCACCAACTCGCCTGTATCACGCGTAAAATATTGAACATCCATCAATTCATTTAATTGACTTAACAATAAATCGCGCTGATCTTTTAAATCATCACTACTGAATTGACCGACTACATCTGTTCTCATCACATCGTCGTTAAGCTTGTCTATTTGCACTAAAATGTTATTTATTTCATCGACACTATCATCTATTTGTCTGTCTGCTTCTAACCTTAAATTTTGGATATAATCCGCCATCGTATTTATTTGGTTAAATACATTTTCAAGTTGTTTTACATAATCGGCTTGGGCGGTATAGTTCCCAGCGTCTGTTGCCAATGTTTCCATACTTGTTTGAAGAGTTGAAACCGTATGTGATAATGAATTATTATCAGATGGTTCGCCAAATAAATCTTGGATCCTACTGGCATAATCGTTCAACACTGATAATGTATTATTAATTCCAGATTCAGTAAATAAATCTCTCTGCAAACTTTCATCGACTGTACGTACATTTACTAAATCTTGAACACCTTGCCCATATCCTGCAACAATTACACTTTCTTGGACATGGGTTTTTTTCGTATAACCAACAGTGTTTACGTTTGATATGTTATTTGCTGTTGTATCAATTGCTTTTTGCGAGGTTTGAAGGCCAGAGATACCAGCATGTAATGCCATTGTTAAAGACATAATTAGCTCCTATTTTTATATATTATAAAACTTGGTTATACGTTAAGTTAGATACCTTTTTATTATCATGACCCAGCCTGCCTGATGCTGAATAAACGCCACTTTTTTCACTTTCAAATTTTTGTGCATCAGTTACAATCATATTAATCAAACGTTTTGTAGAATTAATATTTACGTTTAATAATCTTTCATTTCTTTCCATCAGAGATTGTAATAAACCTGCTTTTTTAGCGATTTCTTCTTTATACGATTTATCCAAAGAAGAAAAAGAATCTTTATCTGCTGTCAACGCATTAAATTTTTCAGTGTAAATATTGATTAGTTTGATTTTTGGATCTATCAATCTTTCTATATTTTTTACTTTATTTTTCTCAAGAACTTCATTTTCCTTAGCAAGGACTGAACATAGCTTGTCCATTATTGACAACATCGCTTCTATCTTTAATTTAAATTTATCCGATGTTGGATTTTTAATTGCTATATTCATTACTTTTCTCCGTTATTATTAAATTCTTGTTGTTTAAGCATCATGTCCATAATATTATCCGCAAGACCGATGCCGCCATTTTTTGCCATCATTTTTCCATATTCATCTAACATGAAAGAACGAAATATTTTTTCAGATTCACCACCGCCAAACATTGAATCAGGCTCCATACCTGCATACATACTTTCCAACATCTGAGTTAAAAAGAATGCTTCAAAATCTTGGGCTGCTGCTTGTGCATCCTTGAATTCTTTATTTTCTATATTACTAGTCGATAATTTAGGAGCACCGCTTAAAGACGATGAAAAATCAATGTTGCTGATACTATTTATCATTACATCACCTCTACTTGTGCTTGGATTGCTCCGGCTGCTTTTACCGCGTGTAAAATCATAATTAAATCACGAGGTCCAACGCCTAATGCATTCAAACCTTCTACTAGCTCTTGTAAGGTAACTCCGCCATTCATTACTTGTAAATTTGTGCTGTCTTCTTCGATTAATTCAATATCCGTTTCAGGAATAACAACAGTTTCCCCTGCACCTGCAAAAGGCAAAGGTTGAGAAACATCTAAACTTTCAGTTACTCTTATGGTTAAATTTCCTTGAGCTATTGCTACTTTACTGACTTTTACTTGCTCGCCTATTACAATTGTGCCTGAACTTTCATCTATCACTATCTTAGCAGGAGAATCAGGTTGAACATATATCGGCTCTATCGCTGTTAATAAATCAGACACCTTACCTTTATATTTTTCAGGTATATTCATATTAATTGTTGCATTATCTTGAACGTCTGTTGCAGTTGTACCTAAGAATGTATTTATAGCATCACTGATGCGTTTTGCTGTTGTGAAATCTGGATTATTTAAAAATAATTTTATTTTTTCCATTGCATTTAAATCAAAACCAGTTTCTTTTTCAATAATTCCGCCATTTAAAATTTTACCCGCGGTTGGAATATTTTGAATCAAAGTCGCTGCATTACCTGAGATACCTGTTCCAACCGATGTTACAGTCCCTTGCGCAACTGCGTAAACCTCTCCGTCAGCTCCGATTAACGGAGTAATTAGCAAAGTGCCTCCTTCTAAACTATCCGAATCGCCCATTGCGCTAACAGTTACGTCTATTTTGGTACCATTTCTTGCAAATGCTGGTAAAGTTGCAGTTACCATTACGGCTGCGATATTATCTGGATCCACCTGTTCGTCTTTTGTATTTATGCCTAAACGTTCCAACATTCCTATTAAGCTTTGTTCTGTGAACGCTAACGATTTAATATCATCACCGGTACCATCCAAACCAACGACCAATCCATATCCTATTAAAACGTTGTCCCTGATACCTTCTACACTGACTAAATCTTTTATTCTTGATGCGCTGTAACCATTAGTGGTTACCGAAAAGCTTAGTAAAATCAACAAAAATATTCTTAGTTTTTGCATAATAAAATCCCATAAAAATAATTACTTTAGAGAGTATATTTGCAATTTATGTGCCAAAATTAAAGAATAACACAAACCTTTCTGTATTATGTTTTTGAACATTATTGACAAAATACACAGCAAATGTTATAGTTTTACAATTCACAACCATAGAAAAAAGAATTAAAAATGGCAAAAAACAAACGAAACAAACAAAAAAAACATGAATACCACACTGAGCAAAAAGATAAATACGAACTTTTGTGGGATACTGACTATTCTATGATTAACATAGAATTTGAAAAAGAATTCGCATCTGGGCGTGATTATTATTGTGATTTGAAAGATATTGTTATCGAATCTATAAAAGACGATGAAACAAAAAAGTTTATAAATGATTTTTTAGAAAATGGGGGCACGTTTAAACTTGCCCATTTAAGCAATAGAGTAATGGAGTATGACTATGATAACAACCAAATAAATATCAGCAAAGAATTATTTATAACAAAATATGAAGATGAAGAAATGTCTCAAATAATTTCATGTGTCAGTCACGAACTGCACCATTCGTTTACATTTAATAATGCAGAAAAAACAAACCATAATCTAAGAAATTATATGGAGGAATATGATGAAAAATCTATTCAAATCATAAACCAAGGTTTAGAAGTGGGCGCCAATTATCATCAAATTGTATCAGGATGGCAATATGGCGACAAACAAATGTTTGATTACTTAGTAAAAGATTATAAAGATTTAACACACGAAATCGATGATTTTTTAACCAACAAAAATGTTAAATTTGGCAATAAAATACCAGACAAATTATTGCCTGCGGTTGCAGATATGATGACGTATCATTTTACGCAAAATGATGGGAAAAAATATAAAAAAGATTTGGCATTTCTTTTAACCCCTGAAAGATGCGACAGCGAAAACAAAAAATCTATATCAGCAAAAGAATTATTTGATATCATGAAATGTCCAAGCACTTTTTCAGAAAATGAATTACAGTCAATGTTGCTATTTAATCAATATGAAGAAAAAATGATTCCTTTGAACTCTCTTCCTTTTGTTAGTGTGACTTCTAATGAACATCAAAAAGGAATCAAAAGTAAAATAGAAAACTATCAAAATCAGTTTCCTATTACAAAACTTTCAAACAATTTTCATTATCGAAACTAGGACTGTATCATGAACGACAGAACATACTTTAATAACATAGAAAAAATAGCCACCAAGTTTGAAAATGGTGAAAATATTGATGAAGATCTGAAAAAAATTATAAATAATCTTATTACCCATCCCGATTGCAAAAAAAATCTTGATATTTTTTACAAGAACGACGGAGAATTTTCATTAATCATTGATGAAGACGTAGATTTTTCTATGGCATATATTGTTTCAAAAAATAGTATTCATATTAATGCGCTAGAATTTTTAACAACACTTTGTAAAGAAGAGGCATCATCTATTCTTGCCCACGAACTGCATCATGCAGCGACACTCCTAAATGGGCTCGAACACTCTATTAACCTTAGATATTACGAAACAGAATATGATGAAAAATCTATTCAAAAAATCCATCAATCCGTTGAGATAGGTGCCACCTATCATCAAATCATTATCGGATTTGAAAAAGGCGAAAGTGATTGGGATTTTATTGAATTTCCATACCCAAAGGAGTTTGAATATATTTCAAATCTCCTTGAAATTAATAATATCAGCCAAGGCAGTAAAATTCCAAAGCACTTAAAACCAGCTATTGCTGATATTACCACCGCTATTTTTACAGAAACAACAGGACTGAAATATAAAGAAATCAATATGTTTGGTCTAGAAGAGCAAATTCAAAAAGGGTTCGGACATAACTCAATTTCTGCAAAAAAAATATTCGAAATAATGGATTGCCCTATTACCTTTAATGAAAACGAACTTGAAGATATGCTTCTGTTTGACGAAAGATTTATTCCTCACATGTCTGAAAAACTGAAAAAAAGCGCTTCATTTTCAACTATGCAGCATGATAAAAAAATTCAAGATAAAGTTTTGAAATATATAAACATAAGTAAAAATAAAATGCCCCCAAGTCTGTTCATTCATCAAAAGGAAAGACAATAAATTTATTATATTGCATATTTTAATTTATAGACCTATATATATTTAATGGGGATTTTATTAGGAGAATATTAATGAAAAATGCTGTTAAAAACAATTTTTGGGAAAAAACAAAAGGAAAAATTCAATTCGTATGGGATTGGATCCACGAAAAAGTAAATAACCTTTTAGGTAAAGTTGGGCTTAATTTCCAGGGAATAATTGCGTTAGGATTACTTATATTAGCAGGTATCGCTGCCATATTTATTACTCTTGGTATTATTTCAATTTTAATATTTTTTATCGTTTTTTATATAATTTTTGTAGCAATAAGCTCTATTGTATATTCAATATTTTATAAAAATAAAAAATAGTTATTATTGATTACCTTTTTTATAGAATGCATTCATTGCTTTTAACCTGCGATCACTTTCCGCCTCTATCATCTGTTGCATTGCTTCGTACGACCGTTGTACGTTTATCATACTTGTGATTTCTTGGACTGCATTCACATTAGAACTTTCAATATAACCTTGTTCAATTGTTGCAAAAACTTCTTCAACTGGCGGATTTTTCTCCATGTCTGTTCCGTATAAACCGCTGTGAAATTCTCTCATCATCTGATTATCACGAAAACGTACCAATTTAATTTGTGCAATTTCTCCGTTCTCAGTTGAAAGTGTTCCATCTCGAGAAAGTGTTATGTCTTTTTCATTCGGAGCTATAAAAATAGGCTCTTCTGACGTCGAAAGCAATGGCTGTCCTTGCGAATTAACCACCATTCCATTTGCGTCCAACTGAAAATGTCCGCTTCTTGTATACACTTGCCCCAATTTTTCATCATCTATCACAAAAAAACCGTCGCCTTTTATTGCCATATCTAAAGGATTGCCTGTTGCCTCAAAACTTCCGTTTTCGAAATCTCTGACAATACCGAAATCTTGTACATAAGCTATTTTTTCACCAAATGGTTGTTCTGCGCTTGGGATCCTTGACATATAGGTCGAAAACAAAGGATCTACCTTTTTAAATCCTGTTGTATTCATATTTGCCAAGTTATTTCCTACTGTCGACAATTGTTTCCATAAAACTGTTTGACGGGAAAGAGCTACGTATTCTGTATTATCCATAAAAACACCTTAATTAAATTCAAAGTTCACATCTAAAGGACATATTTGCATAAACTGTGCCAAACATAAAAAAACAAGAGAAATCTTATGGAAAATAAGTAACACTATATATAATTTGCTTTTTTTTGTAAAACTACTTGCTTAAAAATTAAGAAGTATATATAATTCACTATGATTATTTAGTAATTTTAATTATTTTGGGTGGAAATAAATGTTTAATATAAAAAAATTATTGACTTTGGTCGCTGTTATTTCAGTTGCTGGTTGCTCTAGCTCTGATTACTTGTTTTCTGATTCAACAAAAGCAAGTCCTAAGAAAAGACCTGTTGTAAAAGAAAGCACTGTTTACAAAAAAGATGCTAAGGCTATTGCTCCTATTGCTGTTGAAAAGCCTGAGCCTGTTAAGCTACCAGAACCTGTAGCAAAACAACCTGTGTCAGTTGCTCAAACCTATGAAACCAGAGATGTTTCATTACAACATTCTAGCTCTATGAGCTTTGTTACTCAAAAAATTAACACTTTCAAAGGTGAACTTTCTCAACTTAAAAACTCTGTTATTAACAGAACTAACGAACTTAAAAGCATAAAAGAAAAAATGGCGCAAGATTCAAAAGAATATTATGAAGTTGTTGCAGAAATTAATTCTCGCCTACAAATGGGAACAACTTCTGGCAACCCTATTTTGAACGCTAAATGGCGTGATGCTACAATGAAACTTGATAAAGTTAGCCAAGACGTTACAGCCATGAACAATCTTGCTTCTAAAATTACTGCTGATTCTGGTATGACTACTTATCTACTTGATTCAGTAAGAGCATCTTATAATATATCAGGCGCTGTTGAAGCTGATCATGAAGAATTAAAAGGTTTAGAAGATGAAACTATTCAAACTGCTGTTCAAAATGAAAGATTGTTAAGCGATGTTAACGAAGATATCGTAAGACAACAAAAATACCTCAGCAATGAAAAAAGCAACCTTGCTAACCTTGCTGTTGCTATTCGTGATGGTCAACTATACAGCAATGGGGTACCTGGCACTCAATCTATGAAGTACAGAAAAACTCTTACAGAAAGTGAAGTTCCATACACTGCAAAGGCTGCTAATGTGCGCAAACCTCTAGTTGAAATTAGATTCACAAAAGAAAATATCGCTTTTGAACAACCTTTATATAAAGCAATGCAAAAAGCATTAGAACAAAGACAAGATATTTCATTTGAAATCATTGGCGTTGCTACTCGTCCTGATGTAGCAAAAAGATATGTAAACAATGTTACAAAATCTATGATTAATATGGGGGTTCCTGCTAGTCGAATCAAAACTTCCGTTTCTGCTTCTCCTAATACTAGAAGCCCTGAAGTTAAAATATTCGTGAAATAAACACCTTTTCACAAATAAAAAAAAGACTGCATATAGCAGTCTTTTTTTTTATACGAACAATATGTTCTAACAAGAACTTAATGAATTTAAAACTTCTTCTGGGTTCCAATTCTTTGCAAATTCAGTCATTTCATCAGCAGGAAGCGCTTTTGAAAATAAAAATCCTTGAATAGATGTACATCCAATATCACGCAACAAACAATAAATATCTTTTGTTTCCACGCCTTCTGCTAGTACTTTTAAGTTTAAAGCTTTTGCCATTGCAATGGTTGCACTTACTATTGATGCATCATTATAGTCATTAGTAATGTCTATTACAAATGAACGATCTATTTTTAGCTTGTTCAATGGAAAACGCTTTAAAACACTTAATGATGAATATCCCGTACCAAAGTCATCAATAGAACAAGTTATACCTTTTTCGAGTAATATTTTAATAACACGCTCTGCTTCCATTGGATTAATCATCGTAGAGCTTTCCGTTATTTCAATTTCCAATTTATCCGGAGAAAGTTTTGTTTTTTCGAGAACTCCCTCTATCATTGCTAACAAATTTTTAGGATTATGGAATTGACGAGGAGATAAGTTTACAGCAACAGGTGCAGATAAAACTCCCTGCTCTATCCATTTTTGATTTTGAGCGCACGCCTTTTCCAAAATACTTTCTGCTATTAAATCTATTAATCCAAACTCTTCTGCTATTGGAATAAATATGCCAGGAGATATAATACCTTCATTACTTATCCATCTAGCCAACGCTTCTGTACCTACTATTTTTCCTGATTGAATATCAATTTGAGGTTGGAAATATGGAATAATTTCTCCATTGTCCAGAGCATAACGAAGCTTGGTTCGTAAAGAGTTTGCGTTAACTATTGCTTGTTTAATTTCTTGGGAAAATATTTTATAATCTTTATAATCTTTTCTAGCTTTTTCAAGAGCTGCATTAGAATTTTTAATCAAAGAATTTGCGTCACTTCCATGTTCTGGATAAATTGCAATCCCTATATTTATATTAATATCAAATATTTGCTCATTTACAATTATTGGAGCTTGAAATTCTTTCAAAATTTTATCAGTTAGCGCAGAAATTTCATCATCATTCGAAATATAAGGGCGCACAATAACAAAAAGTCCACTAGTGGTATATGCTATAAAATCATCCGAAGTAAGGCAACCTTTAACCCTATCTGCTATTCCGTTTAAAAGAGCATCACCGACGTCATGACCTGAAGAGGAATAAAAAGAGCTGAGATTTGTTGATGACAAAGACAATACAGCAACCTTTTTATTATCCTTTTCAGCATTTTCAAGGATTGTTATTATTTCTTTACTTAAAAGTGCTCTATTAGGAGTGTCTGTTACTGGATGATAATATGCAAGATAGCTTATTTGTTCAGACGCTTTTTTACGTTCAGTTACATCCAAAACAACACCGTGACAGACTATATGTCCATTATCTAAACGTTCTGGCTTTATTCTTATTTGAACCCAACTATCTTTTTTGCTGAAATTTGGAAGTTCTTCGTCATAATATGGAAGAATTTTGCTGCTGTATAGTTTTTTTACATATTCGTCAAATTTAGCTTCTTTTAAAACTAGCGGTATGTATTTATCATAATCAACAAAAAGCTGCTCTGGCGAATATCCAAAAATATCGCTACTGCCATCACTGATATAGATCATTCTGTAGTTTGTTTCAGAATTTATCAACATTGTAAAGAATGCACATGGAAGAGCAGAAACAATCGTGCTTAGCTTCTCTTCTGTATCTTTTAATGTTGCTAGCGTTTCTTTTTGTTCACGTATATCTTTTATTAAAACAATAAAACTAAGCTCGCCTTGCATACGTAGTGCTGATATTGAAAATTCAATTGGGAAATAATCTCCATTTTTTTTCAAGCCAAGATATTCAAATACAGACGCATCTTCGAAAACATCATTTTCTTTTTCTAGATAATTACCTATAAAATTGTCACATTCTGTCTTATCCTCTGGCGCCAAAAGGAAAGAAATATTTTGTCCTATTAATTCAGATATTTCATATCCAAAAACTTCTGATACTGCGGTATTTATATCAGTTATAGTACCGTTTTTATCGGTATTTACAATTACATCTGTAGATCTTTCTAATATTATATTTAATTTTTGTTCAGCTTGTTTTTTAGATGTCTCGTCAAAAAGAAAACCTTCCCACATTACCGAATCATCTTCTTGTTTTGTGGCGATAACCCTACCAGAAAGCCAGAATACCTGACCTTTTTTATTAATTATGCGGAAACTTTCCGTATATGAAGTTAAATCTTTTTCTGATTTTTCTATTTGCTGAGATATTAAATATCTGTCCGCCCAATGAACCGAATCGATATAGCCTTTTGCAGATATGATTATTTCTTCATCAGAAGGTATATCCAACATTTTATAAATTTCGTCATTTAAGAAATCATATGTGAATTTACCGGCAGAATCCTTATACCTGCGATACACAATCCCAGGGAAATTATTCATTTCATTTTTAACTGTTTTATTATTGCTATTTTTTAACATAATTTGTATTATACATAAAATTACAAAAAAAATAAATGGAAATTATTAAAATGAGTAATATTATTATTGGCATCGTGCCTGATTATAGATTTTCTAACGAAGAAAAAGGGTATTCTGAATATTCTTACTATGCTGTTTCTGAGAATATTATTAAAGCTTTTTCCAATAAAGCAACCATTATTATTGTCCCTTATGAAAGAGATGGCTCTGAAAAATACATAGAAATGATGGACGCATTAGTTTTTGTAAAGTCTTCTTATCCTGTTGACCCATTCTATTATGCAGAACCTAAAAAAGGTGAATATATTACCGATAACAAAAGATCTGATTTTGAATTCGACCTCCTAAAAAAAGCTGTAAATAAAAACATTCCCGTTCTTGGCATTGGCAAAGGAATGCAAATAATCAATATCTTTTTCGGTGGATCTATGTATCAAAACATCATAGAAGAAGTTCCCGGAGTTATAAATCATCAACAAGAAGAAAAAGACCTTAAATTACATATGAAATATCATGACAATGTGATTTTACCTAACACAGAACTTGCTAGAGCGCTAGGAACAGATGATTTACAGGTTAATTCTGCACATTCTCAAGCTATTAAAAAACTAGGTGATGGTCTTAAAATAAACTCTATTAGCAAAGTTGATAATATTATAGAAGGAATCGAAAGTGACAATGAAGATTCTTGGATAATGGGTTTGCAATGGCTTCCTGAAATGCTATTTTCTCGCGAAAACTATGAAAATGAAAGAGAGCTAAGCATTTTTGATTTCTTTATCAACAAAGCAATTGAAATAAAAGATAAAAAATGAGCTGGCTTAAAGAAGCACAAGAAAAAATAAATATAAAAAATAAACAAGAGATAAATCAAACTTCATGTCATTTTCTTGATGATGAAGAGATTCTTACAAAAGAAATTCGCTCAATTTATGAAAACGCTACTACAAGAGAAGTAGAAAAAGCAATAAATTTAGCAAAAGAGCATCTTGGAACTGACTGTTTAAAAAAAGATTTTTTAAATTTTATCAGAATTAAACTTGAAGATTGAAAAAAATATGGCAAAAAATTATATTTATGTTATTAATATATTATTAATAATAATTTTTCGAGTGAGGGATAATTAATGAGTAGCCATTTGGAAGAAGCCAAAAAACTTAAAAATGAGTTTAAAATTAGAGAAGCTTTAACAGCTTTTGAAAAAGCTTATGAAGAAGACAATAATAACATAGAAGCTGTTGCTAATACCGCTCTTTGTCATATGATGATTGGAAACTTAGAAAAAGCTAAATCGTTTTTTGAAAAATCAGCCGAATTAAATCCTGAAGACCTACTTGTTAAGCTATATATTTCAATTATAAATGTTGCTTTAGGGCAAGAATATGAAATAACTCCTATTAATAACGTCGATGTTAATGTATCAGAACAATTCATGTCAAGCGCAGAAATGTTCTATATGATAAGGTTAAGAGATGAATCTTTCAAACTTTTTGAAGTTATTGTTTCTGAAATAAAAGATGACAATTGGCTTAACCTTGCTTCTAATCAATATCGTATTGTGGCTATGCTTGCTAGATTTGGATTTTTTATGGAAGCAAAAGATATCGCAGATAAACTTGTGGCCGAAAACGATAAATCATGGCATGGGTATGCTTCTTTGGCTCAGATAGAGCTTGAGCAAGGAAATATAACAGAGGCTAAGTCTTGGTTTAAGAAAGCAATCCAAAACGGCGGAGATAAAGACTCATTAGTTGTTGCAGCCATCGCTGATACTAGATTACTTGAAATCACCGACAAAGCAACTAAACACTAAAGATTATTT
Organism: uncultured Lactobacillales bacterium; assembly: GCA_964369365.1. GTDB lineage: Bacteria > Pseudomonadota > Alphaproteobacteria > CAYJES01 > CAYJES01 > CAYJES01. The sequence continues at coordinate 34,051 of CAYJES010000003.1, forward strand.
AAATTTTATCCTATTCCGTAACCATAATAAAATGGTTTTTTATAAACCTTTATTTTGTTAACGTTTGAAAATTCCAATCTGTTCGCTCCATGATATAAAACCCCAGAGTTATCAGGCAATACTTTGTTACGATTTTGATACTCTATTAAATCTGAAACGCTCATAAATAATCCGTTTTCAAATTTTACGTTCCATCCATATGTATTATTATCTTCACATTCTAGGCAAATTGTATCTACACCTTCATCGCCCGAAAAAAATGTATTTTCATGATATGATGAAAAAGCAAAACTTTTTGATTCTATTTCATCAATCTCAATATCAGAATTATAATTTGATGGCTTATATTCACCTAATTTTTTAATTTCCATCGATATTTTGGCTGCATTATAAAAATATAATGATGTTGATTTAGGTCCGATTAAAATACCATTTTTACCCCCTAAATTAATAACATCTTCGCCTTTTAAATTTATTTCATAAAGCGACATTGATAACAACTTCCACGCATCACTTTTTTCTGGGAAGGTGAAAGAATCTCCATAGTTTATAGCAATAGATTCATTATTTGTCGTATTTTGCAGTAATCCTAAAGAAAAATTATCATCAGAAGAAAGATTAAAAATTTCGCCTTTATCCATTTTTATTTCTTGTTCCTGATTATTACAAACAAAAAGCCTCCATCCATTTAATGAAGATGATGAAATTACTATTTCACTTTCATCACTTCCAAAAAACATTTTAACGCCATCACCTGATTTTATTTCAATCTTATCTTCTTTTTTAGTTTCGGTATTTAGTACAATAGGGAAACTTTCTGATTTATTGTCAGATTTAAAGGTTTCGTTACCTTGAGCAACGGTGTCAGTTTTGCTATCTATTTCATCTTTATCTACTATCAAGTTATTTGTTTCTGATTCATTTGTGAAAACTTCTTCTTGATTTATTTCAAGAGTGCTTTGTTGAACATTTTCTTTTTCTGGTTCAATCTTTTCCTCTGGCTCAAACTTTCCTTCTATTGCTACATCTTCAATATCATCTTCGTGCGTATTATTTTCAAATTCTAAATCATCATCTGAAGTAACGTCTAGATCTATTTTATCCTCTTCTTCTACTTTTATATCTTCTGGTGTGTCTATTTTGATGTCATCTACAAAAACATTTTCAGTTAGATTCTTTTCTTCTAGCTCTGATATACTTTCATTTTTATTGGAAGATTCAAACACAGACTTTTCCTCAGATTTAGATTCATCTAATTCAAGATAATCACTATTTGACGCATCTTCATAATCTTCAGACACTCTATATTTATTTTGAGATAAATCAAAATGTCCAGCAGAAGATTCTAAATCATCAACATTTTCTTGTAAATATGGGTTAGTCGAAAGTTGTTCAGATTTTTCAGGAACAAATAACACAGATGAATCGTCATTTTCAGAAACTTCTGATATTTCTTCATTTTCATTATTTGTTTGTTCGTCATCTTTTTTCGCTGCTAATTGCTCTATTACTGATGACACATCTTCATCATAATTTGCAATAGCATCATCAGCATTTAACAATAATTCATCAATAGAATCTACCGAATCGTATTCTTTCTCTTCTGTTTGTAAAGGAGCTTTCTCCTCTATTTGCTTTTTGCCTTTAAAAGGAGGAGGTTTTGGTATACTTCTTTTTTCTTCGCTCATTTTAATTCCTATTTTAAATTGGTAATTTAATTATTACTTGTAACCCACCAAGCGCACTCTTTGCAAGCATTATTTCGCCACCATGCGCATTTACTATATCTTTTGATACTGTTAGCCCCAATCCTATACCACCCGTCTTAAGGTTTCGTGAATTTTCTATTCTATAAAATGCTCTGAACACTTCTTCTATAAATTCTTCCTCTATACCAGGTCCATCATCGTCCACTTTTATCACTGCAAATTTATTTTGATCTAACTCTAGCGTTACAATTATTTTTTCCCCATGACGAATAGCGTTGCCTATAATATTATTAACACAGCGAATTATTGCATTTTTTCTTATACTTATATTGATGTCGTCTTTTATTATCAATTCTATTTTATCATTTACATCAAACCTTGAAATAGCTTCTTTTAAAAGTTCTGGCAATAAAATTAAACTAAATGGTTCACTGCCTTCTCCTTTTACAAAAGCAATATAGGCATCTATCATTCCTTCCATTACTTTTACATCAAATTTTATACCATGAACCAAATCTTTATTTTCTTCATTTTCAAGTAATGCAAGTTGCAAATTCATACGAGTAAGTGGAGTTCTTAAGTCGTGTGAAACTCCCGCCAGCATATATGTTCTTTCTGATAAATGGCGCTTTATTCTGTTACGCATATTTAAAAATGCTCGGCCTATTTTTTTGATTTCAGCAGCACCACTTGCTTTAAAGGTTACATCTCGACCTTTACCAAACTCTTCCGCCGCGTGGGTTACTTTTAAAATTGAACGAACCTGGTTTTTCATAAATATTGAGGCAATACTTAACAATAATATTGATGTCACTATCATCCATAATACAAACACATAGGCAGTAGAGCTGAAAAACCTTTTATATGGGACGTCTATTTTCAAAATGCTACCATAATATTGAATATAAATAGTAATTGAAGGAGAGTTTGAAATTTCATCTAAATAAAACTTATTCTTTCGTAAAAGAATTCCATTTAAAGATTGTTTTAACTCGCTTGTTATCCAGCTGTTTTTAGTTTTTTCCATATCGGGAGAAAGCTTCGCATTTGGGATAATAGTAATGGTCATAAGAAAATTATCAGAAGCTGCTTTCAAAATTTTCTTTTGAGATTCAGTATTGTCAAATTCATCAAGTAGCGTAATAACACCAGCAATTTCTCCGGTTATGCTAGTGGCTAGCCTTTTACCTATTATTCCCCAATGGTTATTATAAAAAATATATCCTAAAATTACCAATGATATCATTACAGGCAAAATTAATATCGTAATCGATCTTGCAAGCAAACCTTTTGGAAGAAGCTTGTGTTTTATAATGAAAATTAAATTATGGTTTATTTTTTTAATCAGGGAATAAAGCATAACCTTTACCCCTTACTGTTTGAATATATCTTGGCTTTTTAGTATCTTTTTCAATTTTTTTTCTTAGCCTTGTTATTTGAACATCAACTGTTCGTAAATTAGACCCCCCAAGAACAGATGCTATTTCTTCCCTAGTTATCATTTCACCAGGAGTTTTTGAAAGAGCTTCTAATATAGACGCTTCTGCTGGCGGCAGTTTTATAAGAATATCTTTTTCAAATAACTCTTTGCGAGATAAATCATAAGAAAATTCATCGAATACTAAAATATTTTTGCCTTTATCAGATGGCTTAGATCTTTTAATTATATTATTAATCCTTAAAAGCAATTCTTTTGGTTCAAATGGTTTTACAAGATAGTCATCAGCTCCCTTTTCAAGCCCTGTAATTCTATCTGCTGTATCGCTCATCGCTGATAGAATTAATATAGGAACATCACTTTTTTGCCTGATTTTTTTAGTCAAAACCAATCCATCTTCGCCCGGCATCATTATATCCAAAACAATCATATCAAATTTTAACAAATCCAAAATATCAAGAGCAACAGCTGAGCAATTCCCTGCAGACACAACAAAATCATTTTCAGATAAAAATTTCTTTAAAAGACTAAGTAACTTGTCGTCATCATCAACGACTAAAATATGTTTTTTTTCTTGTGATGTTTCTGACATTTATTTTTTACTCTTGCATATGTTTTAGCCCAGAACGAAGGTAATCATAACCTGTTATAACGGTAAGTATTGCAGCAACCCAAAGCAATAACTCACCCAAAAATTGAAATGTCACATCATGAGCAAGAGCAGGAGCAAGGCTTAGCCCCCCAAGAGCCAACATCTGAACTGTGGTTTTCCATTTTGCAAGTTTTGTGACGGGAACACTTACTCGCAGCTCTGCTAAAAATTCTCTTAACCCCGAAACCAATATTTCACGGCAAAGTATTACAATCGCAGGAATAATACTATAAGAGCTGATTGATTCAGTTGCAACCAACATCATTAATAATGAGGCAACCAATAATTTATCTGCTATTGGATCTAAAAACCTACCTAATTTAGAAATTTGGTTAAGGTGTCTTGCAACATAACCGTCAAAAAAGTCAGTTATGCAAGCAAACATAAAAAGAATAGCTATCGTCCAATTTGACCAGTCTGCTTTAACAAAAAAACAAGCGATAATAATAGGAATAACAATTATTCTAGAAAGCGTTAATATATTTGCGAAGTTTAACATAGTTTTCACCCTTTTATTAGAAATTTTTACACATTAAAATAATCATACACTTTTTTTGCAACATTGTCATTAAATCCTGAAACTTTTTTTAAATCACTTAAAGATGCTTGCTTAACACCTTTTACAGAACCAAAATGTTGCAATAATAATTTTTTTCGTTTTGCGCCTATTCCATCAATACCGTCAAGTTCACTTTTTATTGTTTCTTTGCCTCTTTTATGCCGGTGAGAGCCTATTGCGAATCTATGGGCTTCATCTCGTAATCTTTCTAAAAAATATAACGTTGTATCATCTTTTTCTAATAGAATAGGATCTGATTCAGGAATATAAAGTGTTTCTCCGCCTGCATTTCTTTTTTCGCCTTTTGCGATTGCCAATAAATTAATTTCTATACCTAATTCTTTTACAACCTTTAAAGCTGAACTTAATTGACCTTTTCCACCATCTATTATTATCAAATCTGGTAAATCATTATTTAAAACACCGCGCTTTATTCTTCTAGTTAAAACCTCTTCCATCATTGCTGTGTCGTTTCCTGCATTTTCAGATTGTTTAATGTTGAATCTTCTGTAATCTTTTTTACTAAACCCTGTTCTTGTCGCGCACACAGCAACACCCAACGCAAAAGCAGATTGAATGTGAGAGTTATCATAAATTTCAATTTTTTCTAACATTTCAAGGTTTAATAGTTTTTGTAACTTATTAAAATTATTTTCCCAGCTTTTATTGCTTGCATTTTTTCTCAACATTGCATTTTTAGCATTTTGCAATACCTCTTTTAATATTTTTGCCTTTACTCCTTTTGGAGAAGTATTAACTTTTGTCTTTAACGCTTCTGCTATTGTCTCTGAAGATTCTATTTCTGGGTAAATAATTATTTCAGATGGAATCGGATAGTCTTTATAAAATTGACCTATAAAATTTTCCAACATGTTGTAACTCAAAAATTCTGGGAAATATACAAATGCTCCATAATTTTTCTCATTACGAATGAAAAATACTTGAATTGCTATATCTTCACCTTCTTGATACATTGCTATAAAATCGCCAGATACAATACCTTTTAAATCGTTATCCGATTGTGATTGAACTTGATTAAGAGCCCCTATTCTATCCCTATATACTGCGGCTAGTTCATAATTTTGTTCATCGCTTGCCGCATTCATTTGATTGGCTAATTTTTTTTGAAGACCTGTGTCTTTACCATCAAAAAAATCAATTGCTTGCTTTACCAATTTATCATACTCTTCTTCACCTATACACCCTACACAAGGCCCAGAACATCTTTTTATTTGATACATTAAGCAAGGTCTGGAACGATTTTTAAAATTACTGTCTGAACAACTTCTTAATAAAAAAACTTTTTGAAGCAATGCAAGGGTTTTTGTGACTGTTTGTGCACTTGTAAATGGTCCAAAGTATTTTCCTATTTTTTTCTTTGCTCCTCTTACTTTTAAAATTTGTGGAAAATCGTGATCTTGACGAACCAATATATGAGCAAAGGTTTTATCATCTTTTAGCAAAATATTAAAGGGCGGTTTGAATCGTTTTATTAAGTCATTTTCCAACAAAAACGCTGTAGTTTCAGATTCTGTTGTAACTATTTCCATATCAACAGTTTGCGATATCATCATTAAAATTCTATATGGATGACCTTCTTGCTTAGTGTATGAAGCCACTCTTTTTTTTAGGTTTTTTGCCTTGCCAATATACAAAATTTTGCCATTTTTATCCAGCATTCTATAAACCCCAGAAGATTCTGGAAGGTTTTTTTGAATCGATTTTATGACCTCTATTCCTTTTTCGATATTTGACATTGCTCGCTCGTTTATTTTTATTTACTACCTTGTTATATCAAGTTTTTATTGCAAATAAAATAATATAATGATATAAAGCCACTAATTTTTCAAAATTAGGAGATATTCTTGATAAAAATATTCTATCATAGAGATTGTATTGATGGCAACGCATGCATTTGGGTTATGCGTAAATTTTTGGCTGAAACTCCTTTTACGCCAATTGGAATTGATTTCGGCTCAGATTATGAAACTGCTATTTTTTCAAATGTTAATAATGGAGATACTGTTTATTTTTTAGATTTTTCTCCTACTCATAAAGTTATTGATACAATTCTTCCTATAGCTGAAAAAATTTATATTATAGATCATCACGTTTATGACAGCACAATTTGTCATGACAAAGTAATCAGCTATATCAATGAAAATCACTGTGCTGCTTATAATGTTTTTAAATACCTTTATCCTAATCGCGAAATTCCAAATATTATTAAATATATTGACGTTACCGATTTAATTAATACAAAAGCTATGAATTACTATGAGATTGCTGCATTTGTTAGAACTCTGCAAGAAGAAGGTTTGGAAGAATCTTTAAATGATTTAGAGCGCTATCAAGATATAGATGTTGATTCTGTTATCAAAATTGGTAAAGAAGTGTTTAAGCAAGATTACTTAAAAATGGAAGAAGAGCTTGGCGAAATTTATTATAGAGAAATTGAAATAGAACGTGATAAAAAAATACTGTTCCCTATTGTTCATGCAAACATTTATGAAATGGGCGCAGAGATTGATTATAAATTAAAACAACTGTTGGAAAATCCGAATCCTAATGGGGAAATTCCTCATATGTCTTGCGCATACTTTCATGATGATTATTTCATTCGCCTTAATATAAGAACGAATCCTCAGTATCTTGATGCTTCTTTTATTGCTTCTTATATTGGACATACTTTTGGTCTTGCGCCTGGTGGCGGTCACAGAAATGCAGCAGTAGCCAGATTCAGTCCTGAGCAATTTAAAAAACTATTTAATATTGACGTATAATTTAAAAATTGGTTAAATTTTTGTAAATTTAACTTGCTTTTTTAGGATTAATATGGTATTATTATATTATGTTAGGCACATTTCCTGATGTACGTTTTGTTGTGTCTTCGTTATTTTATTTAAAGTGGATGAAAAAGTTATGAGAGATTTACTAAAAACTAAAAATGATGGTCAACTTACTGTCGCAGCATGGACTCTTTATGGAGCTTTAGCCTCGACACAATCAACATGTCTTGAAGTAAGAAAAAATATAGTTAAAAGAGAGCTAGGTTACCAAAAGAATAACTTTTCAACCGATATCTTAAAAACTTTAGAATTAAAATATTCTGCTGTTTGCGGGGATAATCTGACTCTTAAAGATTGCATTGACATTGCTCATAACCGTCAACCAAAAGGAATTAACATTCCTAGCAATCACCTAGGTCTTTTTGCTATTTCTAATGATACTCAAAAAGAACGTTAGTCGTTTTAATATATGCAAGATAAACTAAGAGAAAAATTTAAAAATTCTGGTGTTAATTTTATTGACGCCCATACCGTTTATTTTTCAGAAGATACAATTATCGGCAAAAATGTTACTATTGAACCTTTTGTAGTACTAGCGAAAGGCGTAGTTATAGAAGATGACGTTACAATTAAATCTTTTACACATATAGAAAATTCTATCGTTCGTAGTAATAGTTTTGTAGGTCCTTTTGCAAGATTAAGAGGCGGTGCAGATGTTGGTCCGAACGCTCAAATCGGTGATTTTGTTGAAATTAAAAATTCGCGAATCGACGAAAATGCAAAAATTAACCACCTAGCTTATATTGGTGATGCAGAAATCGGCAAAAACACAAATGTGGGAGCTGGTGTCATTACTTGTAATTATGATGGGTATAACAAATTTAAAACAACAGTTGGGGAAAATGCATTTTTAGGATCGAATTCTGCGCTTGTTGCTCCTGTGACTGTTGAAAGCGGCGCTATTATCGGTGCTGGGTCTGTTATTACAAAAGATGTTGAAGCAAATGCCCTTTCCTTTTCAAGACCAGATCAAACAACCATCGCTGATGGAGCTACTAAATACCGAGAAAAAAGAAATCCTAATAAGTAAATTATCTTAATTTATGTACTATTCTTCTGAACGACAAAGATTCTGCTATATGATTTGAGGTTATATTTTCTGATTTTTCTAAGTCTGCTATTGTTCTTGCTAACCTTAATGTTCTAAAATACCCCCTAGCAGATAACCCCATTTTTTCCGCACTTTTCACAAGTAAATTTTTAGCCGTTTCATCCATTATTACGACTTCTTCAAGGACTTTTCCATCTATTTTTGAATTGCTCTTTATGTCTAATCCCATTTTATTGTAACGCATTTTTTGAATATCAATAGCCGATTTAACTCTGGTTGCTATTTGAGCAGAAGTTTCTTCTGATGCTTTACTTGATAAATCCCAAGGAGAGATTTCACCTACTTCTATATGCACGTCTATCCTGTCAAATAAAGGTCCAGATATTTTTGATTGATAATCTTCGGCACATCTAGGAGCTTTCGAGCATTCTCTATCCTTCATACCTAAATATCCGCATTTACAAGGATTCATTGCTGCTATTAATTGAAAATCAGCAGGATATGTTACGTGATTATCTACCCTTGCAACCGATATTTCCGCTGTTTCCATTGGTTGACGCAGTGTCTCTAATACACTTCTTTGAAATTCTGGTAATTCATCAAGAAATAATACTCCTTTATGAGCAAGAGAAATTTCTCCTGGCTTTGCTTTTTTACCCCCTCCAATCATAGCAGGCGCAGAAGCCGTGTGATGCGGTGTTCTGAATGGCCTATACGACATCAACCCGCCTTCTTGTAACATTCCTGCTATTGAATATATCATACTGACGTCCAATATTTCTTTATTATCAAGTGGGGGAAGAATACTTAATATCCTAGATGCCAACATTGATTTGCCTGAGCCAGGAGGTCCTATCATCAACATATTATGCCCACCAGCAGCAGCTATTTCCAGCGCTCTTTTGGCTGTTGCTTGACCTTTTATTTCTGAAATATCTCCAAAAATTCTGTCGTCTGATTTTATTTCTGTTTGAGGAGTTGAAAGTTGGTGCGTTCCTTTAAAATATCCGATTAAAGTTAACAAATCAGGCACAGCGACAATGTCTTTATTCCCAGCCCAAGCAGCTTCTGAACCTTGTGAATATGGGCAAATTATACCTTTTTCTTGTGATGTTGCCATCATAGAAGCTGGCAATATTCCATTTACAGAAGAAATCCTGCCATCCAAACCAAGTTCGCCCATTATTATGTAATCAGTTAATTTTGATTTTGGAATGATTTCCATTTCAGATAAAATACCACAAGCTATTGCTAAATCAAAGTGCGATCCTTCTTTTAATAAATCAGCAGGAGCTAAATTTACTGTGATTTTCTTGGCCGGGAAACTTATCCCTACTGCGTTTAATGCTGCCCTTACGCGCTCTTTACTTTCATCGATTGCTTTATTAGGGAGTCCAACAATTTGAAACGATGGAAGTCCTGAAATTATCCCAACTTCCACCGCTATTTTTATTACATCTATCCCTTTAAAACAAGAACTATAAAGCCTGCATACCATGACTAGTTATCAGGCCAAAATACATCTTTTTTCGAATGATATTTAATTGGATATCCATTGCTAGCAAATTCTGTTACTTCTACTTGGTAATATCCTTGGCTTTCTTTTTGGCTTATGCAATACTCTAACGCATTATAATAAGCACCCATAAAACCTTCTTCACAATATGTGAATTGATTTTTCAATGAATGTTTAAGATATACTTTTTCTCCTGATGAGCTAAAATATGAACATCCTGTTAAACCAACCAAAACTAATGATAATAATAATTTCATTTTCATACCCTTTTCTATTTAACAATTATACTGTCTTTTACGCCCAAAACATCGTCTGTTTCTTTTATTATTCTAATAACTTCATTATGTTCATGTTTAGAGCTTGCTTGACCTATGATATATACTATTTTTCTGTATACAACTACTTTGAAATTTGAGCTTGCGATACTTTCATTTGCTAGCATTTTTGTTTGAATTACTTTTTCAGTAACCCAGCTCATTCCCATTTCACCTTTTTCTTGACCGTCTATTTCAATATAATCAATAATTTCTTTTACACCTTCTACTGATCTAGCTTTTTTAAGAACTTCGCTTTCTGCTGCTTTATCGTCTACTGTTCCTACTAACATTACTCTGCCATCAAAAACAGTTACGTTTACTTCTGCAATATAATTTAAAAGTTCATTATTTATGCTTAGTGCTATTGCATTATCGTCTATTGCTGTACCTATATACCTACTGCCATCACCTGTTTGATTTAAACTTACACAAGAAGTTAACATTAAAACGACACCAACTATAAAAATATTTTTCATTCATCTATTCTCCAAGCGTTAATAATATGCATCGGAAATGAAAAAGGATTCATCAACAATGCGTCAAACCTTATATCAAATTTACTATATTTTGAATTAAATGCAACATACATTATAGCTGTTTTTTCAATTCTCTTTTTTGTGTCATAAGTTATTGCATAACTACTTGATTCTTTTGATTTTCTATATTTTACTTCAACAAAGCATAGGGTGTTGCCAATTTTTGCTATTATATCAATTTCCCCCAAGCCTATTCCTTTATGAGGACGATAGTTACGTTCTATTATTTCATAACCTTTTATTCTTAGCAAAAAACAAGCAAATATTTCAGCAAAAATCCCTTTCTTTCTTGAATTTTTACCTTGTGCTTGCTTGTTTAACATTTATTCTTCTTCTGTCGTATCTATATCTTTTTGAACTTCTGGCAAGTGTAAAAGTTTTTCTATTTTATGAGCTTCATCAAAACTGTCATCTGCTATAAACTTTACATTAGGAGTGGTTCTGATGCGCAAATTTTGCCCCATTCTTTTACGAAAATAACCTTTATGTTCGTTTAAAAAATTAATGGTTTCTTCTGTATTGTCGCCTGATAATGGTAATACATAAGCCAAGGCTAAAGAAAAATCTGGAGTTATTTTTACCTGAGTTACCGTTATTCCGTGCGAAGTAGGCAAAGGAAGTTCATGGCGAGAAAATACTTCTGCCAAAATCTTCCTTATTTCCATACTAACCCTTAACTGGCGTTGAGAAGGTTCATTCGTCGTATTTTTAAAAGTTTTACGAGCCATTAATCTTCCTTAATTTCCAATTTAGCTGCTGTTTCTTCGATTTCAAAACATTCAATAGTATCGCCTAGTTTGATATCATCATATTTATCAAAGCTGATACCACATTCCATGCCTTCGCGAGCTTCTTTCACATCATCTTTAACACGTTTTAATTGTGAAATGTCGCCTTCATAAATAACAGTATTATCACGTAAAATTCTTGCCTTAGCGTTACGTTTAATATTGCCTTCTGTTATCATACAACCAGCAACCTTGCCAACTTTTGTAATATTGAATACTTGACGAACATTTGCATAACCAAGAATTTTTTCTTTTAATATTGGTTTTAACATACCTTCTAGAATGTTTTTCATTTCATCTGCAACATCATAAATAATTGAATAATATCTTACATCAATACCATCATGTTTTGCCATATCCCTTGCTTGAGAATTTGCACGAACGTTAAATCCGATTACAATTGCTTTTGATGCATTTGCAAGAGTTATATCAGATTCATTGATTCCACCGACACCAGCATAAACAACTTTGATTTTTGCTTGGTCTGATTTGATTTTTGATAGAGTGCCAACCAATGCTTCTGCAGAACCTTGTACGTCTGCTTTTATGATAACTGGAAGCTCTTTGATTTCTCCTGCTTGGATTTTATCAAACATTTGTTCAGTTAATGATTTAGCACTGATTACTTGTTTACTTTCTCTTTCTTTGCGATAGCGATAATTTGAAATGTCACGAGCTTTATTTTCTGATTCAACTACCATAAATACATCACCTGCATTAGGAGTGTTTTCAAAACCAAGAACCTCTATTGGCTGTGATGGAGTTGCCATTTCAACACGTTTTCCATGTTCATCAACCAACGCCCTAACTTTACCCCATTCTTTACCACAGATAAACGAATCACCAACTTTTAAAGTACCTTTTTGAACCAAGATAGTTGCAACAGGTCCTCTACCTTTTTCCATTTTACTTTCAATTGCGACACCTTCTGCTGGGCGATTTGGGTTTGCTTTTAAATCTAAAATTTCAGCTTGCAACAATACACTTTCAATAAGCTTTTCTAAATTCATACGTTTTTTTGCAGATACTTCTACTGTTAATACATCGCCGCCAAGTTCTTCTGGAACAACGCTGTAATTCAATAATTCATGACGTACTTGCATTGGATTTGCGCCAACAACGTCTATTTTATTAATTGCAACAACCATAGGAACATTTGCGTCTCTTGCATGGGAAATCGCTTCAATTGTCTGAGGTTTAACCCCATCATTAGCAGCCACCACCAAAATTACAACGTCAGTTATTTGAGCACCCCTTGCGCGCATAGACGTGAACGCCGCGTGGCCAGGAGTATCAATGAATGTTACTTTTTGACCTTCTGGCATTTTAATTTGGTATGCACCGATATGTTGAGTGATACCACCTGCTTCTTTATCAACTACATTTGTTTGTCTAAATGCGTCAAGCAATGATGTTTTACCGTGATCTACGTGCCCCATAACCGTAACAACAGGCGGCCTAGGCAACATGTTTTCAACAGAATCTTCGATACTTGCAATTGCCAAATCTTCAATATCCGAATCGGAAACACGTTTGTATTTATGACCTAGCTCTTCTACTAATAACTGAGCAGTATCAGCATCAATAGTTTGAGTAATAGTAGCCATAACCCCTAAGTTCATCAGAGATTTAATCAAAACAGCAGCGCGTTCCGCCATACGATTTGAAAGTTCTTGTACTGTTATTGTGTCTGGGATGATAACTTCTCTTACCACTTTTTCAACATTTTTAGATGCTTCTATTGATTTCAGACGTTCTTTTTCCCTTGCTCTTTTTATTGATGCAAGGCTTCTGCCTCTGATTGTACGACCTTCATCATCCTCGTCATTTAAAGCAGCATGTACATTTATTTTACCACCTCTACGTCGTTCTTCACCTGGAACGCGACGTTTCGCATAACGATTTACTTCTATCTTGCCTTCTTTGAAACGATTTCTTAATGACTCTGAAGTTTCTTCTTCTGTATCATTTGAAAATTCTTTTGCTTTTTTGAAAGATGCTTTATCTTGTTTTTCTTCATCAGTTACTGTCGATTGATCTGGATCAGCAATTTTTTCTTCAGCTTTTTTAAGGGCTTCTTCTTTTGCTTTTTCTGCATCAATTTTTGCCTGTTCAGCAGCCTTTATCGCATCTTCTTCTTCCTGACGTTTTCTTTCTTCTTCCATACGAATACGGTTTTCTTCATCAACTTTTTTAGCTTCTTGCAACACTTTTAATTTTTGTGCTTGTTCGCTGTCTAATTCGACTTCTTTTTCGGTTGCCTGTTTACTATCCAAATTGAAAACACGTTTTTTTCTGATTTCAACCGTTACTGTTTTGCCACGAGCAGACCCAACCCCAAGACGAGATTTCCCCCCATCAAGCGGCTTTTTCAACTCTAATGTTCCTTTTGATAAACTTAGAGGTGCTTTTTCTTTTTCATTTTCATCTGCCATTTTTCGTTTCCTTATCTTTTTACTCTAATCGCTATTCAATTCGTTATAAATTTTTGATTGTCTTATAAAATTATCAGTTATTTTTCCTGATTTCATCCCAATAAAACCTATTTTATCGTTGGGAAATATTAATGATAAATCATCCATCAAAAAACAATCTATTATTGATATATTTTTTTTAATGTGAGATTGTACCTTGTTTTTCGAATTTTGTGAACTATCTTTTGTCATCAAAATCGCAAAAATTTCACCTCTGTCAAGGTGTGAAGATATTCTTTCTTGACCAAAATACAATAATCCTGCTTTATTAGCTATACTCAAAAGCCCTAAAAGATGCTGTTTTAATTGATTAGCTATTGCTTGCGTTGATATCGTACGAGACGCAATATTTTTATCTTTTAGCCTGAATCCATTATTTGAAATAGCTTTTTCTAGCACCGCTTTATTTGCTTTTACCCACATTCCTTTTCCAGGAAGCTTGCCGTTTACATCAAAAACAACTTCCCCATCAGGAGACAACACAAAACGCAACAAGTCACATTTAGGCAATACCTCTTTTGTTATGAGGCATTGCCTTTGATTCGATTTGTCGTGTTTTATTTTGTTCATATAATTATTCTTCTGTTTTTTCTTCTTCATCAAACCAAGAAGAACGAGCGTCCATAATTATTGTTGATGCTGTTTCTTCATCAAGACCTGCGCCAACGATTTCAACCATTTCGTCAGCAGCCAAATCACCGATATCATCCATTGTTTTAATTCCTGCTTCGCCTAGTTTTACTTGCATTTCAGGAGTTAAAGCTGCAATATCCATAACTTCTTTTGCCAATTTTAAGTCTTGTAATTTCGTTGCATATTCTGCATTCTTTTTATCAAGCCATGCTGATGCACGTTTTTGAAGTTCATTTGCAACATCTGTGTCGAATCCTTCAATTGTTTCGATTTCTTCGATTGGAACTAATGCTACTTCATCAACTGATGAGAAACCTTCGCCAACTAACAAATGTGCAATAACTTCATCAACATCCAATGCATCAATGAACAATTGTGAACGAGTTTTCATTTCACCCTGACGACGCTCTGACTCTTCGTTTTCTGTCATAATATCTATATGCCATCCACATAATTGAGACGCCAAACGTACGTTTTGACCACGACGTCCGATTGCAAGAGAAAATTGATCATCTGGAACAACTACTTCGATGCTATTTTTTTCTTCATCCAAAACCACTTTTGACACTTCAGCAGGAGCCAGCGCATTTACAACCAATGTCGCAGGATCAGAAGACCATTGAATAATATCTACTTTTTCGCCTTGTAATTCATTGACAACCGCCTGAACACGAACACCTCTCATACCTACGCAAGCGCCAACTGGGTCAATACTTGAATCTTTTGAAGTAACCGCCATCTTAGCCCTTGATCCTGGGTCACGAGCAACAGCTTTGATTTCAATAATACCATCATAGATTTCTGGAACTTCTTGCATAAATAATTTCGCCATAAAATTAGGGTGTGAACGAGACAAGAATAATTGTGGTCCACGATTTTCAGGACGAACATCAAATAATAATGCTCTTATTCTTTCGTTGTTTCTAATCATCTCCCTTGGGATAAGCTCTTCTCTTCTAAGTAATGCTTCTGCTTTACCCAGCTCTATTACAATATTTCCGCCTTCACTACGCTTTACAATACCATTTACGATTTCGCCAACCCTATCTTTAAATTCCTCATATTGGTGCATTCTTTCTGCTTCACGAACCTTTTGAACCATTACTTGTCTAGTTGTTTGAGCTGCAATACGACCAAAATCAAGTTCTGGTAACGGATCAACAATAAATTCGCCAACTGATATTTCTGGTCTTTTCTTTACCGCATCTTTTAGCAAAATTTGTTTTGCTTCATCTTCAACATTTTCTATTACTTCCACTACTTCTACATAACGTGCAAGGTTGATAGCACCATTTCTTCTGTCAATGCTTGCTCTGATATCATATTCCATACCATATTTAATTCTTGCCGCTTTTTGTATTGATTGTTCAATTGCGAATAAAACGTCTTCTTTTGTTATTCCTTTATCCCTTGCAACCGTATCTGCTACGTGTAAAAGTTCTGGGCGTGCAATATTTTCCATTTTATTTTTTCTCCTTAGCTTGTTATATTTGCTTTGATTAATTCATCAGTTAAGATAAGTTTTGCCTTAACTATCAATTCGAAAGGTATTTCTTTTAAACCTTCTTCTGTTTCTATTGTTATTATATTTCCTTCTGTGCCTTTTATTTTTCCAGTGAAACGTTTTCTGTTTTCAACAATTTCAGATGTTTCAACTTTGGCATCGAATCCTTTAAATCTTTCATAATCATCAACCCTTACCAATGGTCTATCAATACCCGGTGACGATACTTCTAAAGTGTATTGCGATTTTATAACGTCTTCTACATCAAAAATTGGCGATAATGCACGTGATATTTTTTCACAATCCTCTACTTGCATTCTTTCTCTATCTTTTCTTTCTGCCATAATTTGCAGGGCAGATGTTTTGCCAAGATTTAAATGAAGACGCACTAAATCATATCCCATTTCTTCTAAAACTGGGGTTATTATTGCCTCTACATTAGTATAAATATCCATTAAACACTCCTTTTAGTTAATAAAAAAAGTGGCGGTAGCCTTACCGTCACTCTTAAAGAGATTCCAAATTTGATACATTTATAACCCATTATTGTAAAAGAGTCAATATATTATTATACAAGGATATTTTTTAAAATATTAATGGTAAAAAGAATATAATACATTTATAAATAAATTTATGAAAAAAGAATTAGAATCACGAATAAATGCATTTAAAACTTTGTCTGCTGTATTCAAGGGACAGAGATTAGATTTTGCAATGGACGATATGCCAATGATGGAAGAACAAGATAAAGCTTTTTCCAGAATGTTGGTCATGACAACCATAAGACGAAATGGCGAAATTAACGAAATTATTAATGCTCTTGTCAAAAATAAAATTCCTAATCCAAAGGTGGAAGTAATTTTAAAATTAGGTCTTTGTCAGTTGATGTTTTTGGAAACAGCTGAATATGCAGCGATTAACACAACTGTTGAAATGACTAAAACACTAAAATTGCCTAGGTACAGCTCTTTAGTTAATGGTGTTCTTCGTTCTTTTCAAAGAAGAAAAGAAGAAATAAAAACGAATCCAATTAACAATATTCCAAACTGGCTTAAAAAACATATTACAGAAGATTTGGGTAAGGATAAATTACAACAGATTGCTAATAGTATTTTGACAATACCACCACTTTACCTTACGATTAAAGATAATCCTGCGATGTGGGCAAAAGAATTAGAAGGTATAACTATTTCAAACAAAACTATAAAAATTTCTTCGCAGAAAATAAATGATTTAAAAGGGTATGATGAAGGCGAATGGTGGGTGCAAGATTATTCAGCAAGTCTTCCTGTTACTTTATTTGGTGAGGATTTAAAAGGCAAAGAAGTTGCTGATTTTTGTTCTGCCCCTGGTGGCAAAACTGCGCAACTTGCAACGATGGGGGCTAATGTTACTGCTTTTGATATTTCGGCAAAACGAATCGAAACAATGAAAGAGAATTTTAAAAGGTTAAATATAAATCCAATGATTGTTAATGATGATGCTAGCAAATATCTTGCTAAAAACCCAAAACAATTTGATTATATTTTACTTGATGCACCTTGCTCTGCGGTTGGAACTGTGCGAAGAAATCCTGATATATTACTTAAAAATTCTTTTTCTTTACCTACTGCTGAACAAGAAAAATTGTTAAATACCGCTTTTACCAACCTTAAAAAAGGAGGAAGAATTGTTTATGCTGTTTGCTCTTTCCTAAGCAAAGAAGGCGAAAAACAAATTGATAAATTCATAAGCAAAAATAAAAATGCTAAAAAAATTCCTGTAAAATTAGATAATAAAATAACATGCAATGACAATATGCTCATCACTCCTGATTATATGATAGAGCATGGTGGGGTTGATGGATTTTTTGCTGCTGTAATTGAAAAAATATAAAAATATCTAATAAGAAATTGGTAAATATTTTTTACTATTGATTTTTCTTACTTTTGTACCTATTTTTATAATAACAAACACACAGGAGATAAAAAAATGAGTAAATATACTTTTGACGGAACAACTATTCTTTCAGTTAGAAAAGATGGAGAAGTTGTAATCGCAGGCGACGGACAGGTTACTTTTGGAAACACCGTAATGAAAAGCAATGCTAGAAAAGTCAGAAGATTAGGTGGAGGTAAAATAATTGCTGGATTTGCTGGTTCTACTGCTGATGCATTTACTTTATTCGAAAGACTTGAAGGCAAGCTTGAAAAACATTCTGGTCAGCTATTGCGCGCCTGCGTTGAAATGGCAAAAGATTGGAGAACAGACAGATATCTAAGAAAACTTGAAGCTATGATGGCTGTTGCCGATAAAGATGTTTCCCTAATCCTATCTGGGACCGGCGATGTGTTAGAACCAGAAGAAGGTCTTATTGGTATTGGATCTGGCGGTGCTTTTGCCCTATCTGCGGCTAAGGCTCTTATAGACCAACCATTAAGCGCTGAAGAAATTGCTAAAAAATCTATGCAAGTTGCTGGCGATATCTGTATATATACTAATCACAATGTCATTATCGAAAAATTGTAATTATGAAAATTGTTAAAGTCCAAGGAGGGCTCGGCAACCAATTATTTCAATATGCTTTTTACAAAGCTTTACAAAAGTATAATTCAAATAAAGATATTTATCTTGATAAGAGTTTGTATGAAACAGACACTTTCCGTAAGTATGGCTTAGATCATTTTAATACACAAATAAATATAGCAACAGAAAAACAAATAAAAAAAATTAAAAACAATAAAGGTTTTCGCATATTTTTTAGACTTTTTTATAAAAACTTTAAAACTGGCTTGTTCGGAATATATCAACCCGAAGTATTTGAAGAGAAAAGACATGTTTATTACCAAGGATATTTTCAAACAGAAAAATATTTTTCTGACATAAAAGAAGAAATTATTAAAGATTTGCAGTTAAAAAATCCTATCAACGATACAAATAAAAAAATGATTGAGTTGATGACATCTTGTAACTCTGTCTCTTTGCATATAAGACGCGGAGATTATGTTGAGCTAGAAGATATTCATGGTTTATGCAATTTAGATTATTACAATAATGCCCTTAAAATAATAAAAGAAAAGGTGAAAAATCCTAAAATTTTCGTTTTTTCTGATGATTTAAAATGGTGCAAAGAAAATTTAAATAAAGATATACCTATGACCTTTGTTGATATTAATGATGATAGTACAAATTACCTTGATTTAAACTTAATGCGAAATTGCAAGCATAATATTATTGCAAATTCTACTTTTTCTTGGTGGGGAGCATGGCTTAACACAAATCAAAATAAAATAGTAATTGCTCCTAAGATTTGGCACAAAAAATACCAACATAAATTTAAGGATATTATACCAGAATCTTGGATACGCCTATAAATAATTAAGCTGTGAATGTGAATATAGTAGCAGATCCGTTAGCCTTTGCTGCATTCGCATTTAAAATATTAGTCATACTTGCCGCGCCTGCCTCAAGAAGTGTTGCTGCTGCTTGACCTTGCATAATCAAAGAATTAGTAGTGGCGTTATCAAGTAACCCTTGAACTTCTTCTGAATATAAAGATCCTCCTGATAGGGCCTCTTCTATTGCAAGTTCTGCTTTATCTTGTTCTGATAAATTAAGAGAACTTTCCACTGTTGCAAAATCGTATTTAAACGAATCGCCCATCTGGAATTGTAAAATGTAATTAATGTCTTCTTTTGGTGGTTCTCCAGTTTCTGTCGTTACTTTTACATAATATTCGCCAGTAGCTTGAGTGTCCAAGGTTCCACGAACAAGGTGTTCAAAATTTGCATAAGCAGTTTCATTTTCTTTATCGTTAGAGGCAACAACATTCATTCTGCCTCCTTGATTTTGATAAAATTCTATCCTGAGTCCTGCACCACTAAAATATTCAACCACATCTTCAAAGTATGTTTCGCTTTCAGGATCAAGTTCCAAATCCGTTTCTGCATCGGTTTGAACAGACATACGCAAATCACCCTTTGTCTGCACAAACATTTTATACCAATCCGCTTTGTCATCATCATTAGCGCTTAGTGAAGATATCACACTTATACGGCTGTGATCTTTGCGGATATATCCCATATCCCTTGCGCTGCCCCAACTTTCGCCGTGAACATCTTGAGTTTGCTTTTCCATTAATTGCGGAGCGCGAATTGCACCAATTGAAGACATTTTATATTCCCCTTAATTTTTCTTTTCGTAATAATTTTACCATAATTTATTAAAAAAAGCAAATTTTGTGCCAAACCGCTGTTTTAAAGGTTTTTCTAATTTTCTACTCTGTCGAAGTGTCAGATGTTTCCAAGATTAATTGATCAAGAGATTTTCTTTCTTTATCCTTATAACCTTCTGTATCATCTGTTTTTGGCTTTACTTCTGGTTCATTTAGCTTTTTAAATAAATCTTCTGATTGAGTTTTTAAGTCCGAGTCGTTTAGTTTTTCAAACAACTCATCCAGATTACTTTCTTTGTCGCTGTAACTATCAATATAATCTTCTACAACATTTTCTATTTCTGCTAGTTGAGGGCCTAAGAAAGAATGTTTTGTTTGTTCTTTTATTTCAATAGAAAAGAGCAACAATCCTATAAAATATAAAACTACACATATTAAAATACCGCGAGCTAGTCCAAATACAGCTCCCAATGTTCTATCAAGTCCATTTAACGCGCTATCTCTTACTTTTGCAGTACTTTTATGAGTAATCAAGGTGCATATTATTAAAACTAGCAAAGCAGAAATAATCCCCGTGGTCATATCTGCGGCCAGCTTGCTATCAAAATAGCCTTTTGTATATGGATATGCTGCTGGGATTGCATAGATTACTGCCAATGCCGCTAATATCCATGACCCTATACCCAAAATCTCTCTTACCAATCCTCTATAAATCGCAAAAACAGTCGAAGTTATTATTACAAAAAGACCAATTCCATCAATATACGCGCTATAATCGTCAAAGTATTCCATTTTTACCCCTTAAACATTTCAAGTATTGCACCAAGATTTCCTATTTCTTTTACATCAATGGTAGTAAATAAATTCTTTTCTTTTTTATTTTTATGTAAAATTTTAGGGATAATAGCAGAATTAAAACCCATTTTTGCAGCCTCTTTTAACCTTAATTCAACTTGAGGAACTCCCCTTATCTCGCCTGACAAACCTATTTCGCCAAAAAACACAGTATCAGGAGGTGTTGGTATATTGTAAAAAGAAGACAATATCGCTATTACAACCGCTAAATCTGCTGCTGGTTCGCCTATTCTTAGTCCGCCTGCGATATTTAAAAATACATCTTTACTTGCCAAACTTATCCCCAGTCTTGTTTCAATTACTGCAAGCAACATCATCAAACGATTATTATCCCAACCAACGACAGAACGTCTTGGTGACATACCCATACAATTAGCAGTCAAAGCTTGAATTTCCACAAGTACAGGTCTTGTTCCTTCGACCCCTGCGAATACACAAGAGCCAGACACATTGCCTTTTCGTTCCGCCAAAAACATAGCCGATGGATTAGGAATTTCAACCAAACCCTGTTCAGCCATTTCAAAAACACCGATTTCATCAGTCGCACCAAAACGATTTTTAACCGAACGTAAAATCCTGAAGTGATGACCTCTATCGCCTTCAAAATATAAAACTGTATCAACCATATGCTCTAATACTCTTGGTCCTGCTATACTTCCTTCTTTGGTTACGTGACCGACCAAAAACAATATAAAACCTTTTCTTTTTGCTTGTTTAATTAATTCATTAGCACATGCGCGAACTTGCCCAACAGTACCAGGAGCAGATTCAATCGTATCAGAATACATTGTTTGAATCGAATCGATTACAACAACATCAGGTGACGTTGCATCAAGAGATGCAATTATATCTCTTACAGAAGTTTCTGCTGCTATTGCTATGTTTGATTTTTCTAAACCTAATCTTTTTGCGCGCAACCTTATTTGATCTGCTGATTCCTCACCTGTTATATAAACGCAAGTAGAAGATGAAGATAGCTTTGCCACCGTTTGAAGTAATATAGTTGATTTACCAATCCCAGGGTCGCCGCCTATTAATAAAACCGAGCCTACAACAATACCACCGCCGCAAACTCTGTCCAATTCTGCGATACCACTTATCAACCTTTGATTGTCAGACATTGGCGCATCAAGCGAAGTAAATTCTATTTTTCTGCCGCCTCTGCCTGCAGTTTCTTTTGCATGAGAAACTTGAATAACCTCTTCTTCTATTGTATTCCATTCTCCGCAAGAATCACATTTTCCAGACCATCTTGGGTAAACTGCACCACAATTTTGACACACATAACTTTTCTTTGTTTTTGCCATTAACTCGCCAATACTTCCATTTGGATAGGACCTTCTGATGAACCTTTTATAAATTGTTCAACGTAAGGATTTCCAGAGTTGTCTATTTTATCAATCGTGTCGCACCAAATTATTTTACCTTTATAAAGCATTGCAACTTTATCTGCTATTTTCCTTGCTGATGCCATATCATGGGTAATGGTAAGAGCCGTTGCACCAAGTTTTTTAACCGTTTTTACGATTAAATCGTTAATGACATCTGCCATTATCGGATCAAGACCAGTTGTTGGTTCATCAAAAAATATAAATTCAGGATTAATTGCAATTGCCCTTGCAAGACCTACTCTCTTTTTCATACCGCCAGAAAGTTCGGCAGGGGATAAATCCAAAACCGAATCGTCCATACCTACTTCTGCCAAATTTTTTATGGCTATTTCCCTTGCTTCTTTTTCGTTCATTCCTTGTTGTAAAAATAAAAAAGATACGTTTTGCCATACTTTTAAGCTGTCGAACAATGCAGCATTTTGAAACAACATTCCCATTTTTGCATTTACTTTTGCGAATTCTTTTTCGTTCATTCCTATGGTTTCAACACCATCAATTTTAATAGAACCGCTATCAGGACTAAGCAAGCCTTGAATACATTTAATGGTAACTGATTTACCTGTTCCTGAACCACCGATTATTACCAAAGATTCACCTTTTTTAATTTCTAAATCTACCCCATCAAGAACGGTTTTATTGCCAAAAGATTTACAAACATTTTTCATTTCTAATTTTAATTCTGACATATCTTAATCTCCCTTACCTTGCAAAAAATAATTCTGATAAAATATAATTAAACGTCAGTATCAAAATCGATGAAGTTACCACAGAAGTTGTTACAGAATTACCAACCCCTTGAGCGCCACCTCTTGTATGAAAACCTTGATAACATCCAACCAAAGTTATGATAAATCCAAAAACTGCACCTTTTACAAGTCCAATTACGATATCCATAGGCTGCAAGAAATCAAAAGTGTTTTTTAAATAGGTTATAGAATTAAAATCAAGTTTATAAACTGATATTAAAAAACCTCCGTAAATGCCTATAATATCGCCTATCATTACCAAAAATAACATCATAAAGACACCCGCTATTATTCTTGGCGCTACTAAATATTTAAACGGATTAGTTGATAAAGTTCTAAGCGCGTCAATTTGTTCTGTTACTGACATAGTGCCAATTTCCGCAGCAATAGAAGCACCTATTCTGCCTGCCACCATAAGGCCTACTAACACCGGACCTAGTTCACGTGTTATCGATAATGCCACCACCATTGCAACTGCACTTTCTGCTGAAAATCTTGAAAATCCTGAATAACTTTGCAATGCCAAAACCATTCCTGTAAAAATGGTGGTAAGTCCTACTACAGGTAAAGAATAGTACCCAATATCTATCATTTGACGCAGGATTTCTTTTTTATAATAAGGAGGGGTAAATATATGATAAATAGACGTTACAGCAAATAAAAACATCTCACCCAATGAACGAAGAAACTTTATAAAAATCCTTCCTATCAATGTTAAAAAATTTAAAAATTCGCAAAAGAAAAAACTGCATTTGCCGGGATTTATAAGCTTTGTAAACCATTTTATCATTTTTGTTTTATCTCCTTATCAAACCCCATTTACATTTCTTGTGGCAAATAATCGTCATTTGCCAAATCATAGAATTTTGTAAGTCCTTTTTCAAAATGAAGCGCAACTATTCCTGTTGGGCCGTGACGCTGTTTTGCAAGCACTACTTCTGCTTTATCTTGTGCTCTTTGTTTTGCTTTTATAAAACTATCTTCTCTTTTCATAAATGCATCGTTAGGTTCTCTTTCACCTTGTACCATTTTCTTTTTATCCAAATAGTATTCTTCACGATACACAAACATAACAACATCAGCATCTTGCTCGATAGATCCTGATTCACGAAGATCGGCAAGTTGCGGAGTTTTGTCTTCTCTATCTTCAACCTTACGGCTAAGCTGTGACAATACAAGAATTGGAACATTCAAATCTTTTGCCAGCATTTTTAATTGCCTAGTTATTTCAGAAATTTCCAACACCCTGTTGTCTTTATACTTTCCTGAGCCGCTTATAAGTTGCAAATAGTCAATTACGATTAAACCCAGCCCCTTATCACTACTGCGTTTAAAACGCCTTGATCTTGTTCTTATCCCATTTATTGTTACACCTGCAGTGTCATCAATATAAAATGGCAACGTTTTAAGAGTGTTTCCAGCCTCTCTTAAAATTTCAAA
Organism: uncultured Lactobacillales bacterium; assembly: GCA_964369365.1. GTDB lineage: Bacteria > Pseudomonadota > Alphaproteobacteria > CAYJES01 > CAYJES01 > CAYJES01. The sequence goes on from CAYJES010000003.1 coordinate 58,662, forward strand.
ATCAGTAACATCGACTTGTCCTGTACGCATTTTATGCGAATTGACCCCTGCCTCTGATGATAAAATCCTGCCTGATAGTTGGGCTGCAGACATCTCTAGTGAGAAAAATGCTACTGCTTTTTTTTCTTTTGCCCCAGGCTTTTGATTTTCTTTGTGAAATTCACGAGCAATATTAACAGCTATACAAGTTGCAAGGGCTGTTTTCCCCATACTTGGCCTACCGGCTAAAATCAATAAATCCGAATCGTGAAAACCACCCATCATTTTATCCAAATCGGTAAGTCCTGTTGCTGTTCCAGAAATTCCGTCTGGGTTTGCTTTTGCTTTTTCAATAGATTCCAAAACCTCGGAAAAAGATCCACCCAAAGCTTTTGGACCGCCATCGGTTTCGCCTGCATCGCCCAATTCATACAGCTTTCTTTCTGCCTGTTCTATTTGATCAACCGCAGATTCTTCCATATCTATTTTAACCGCAGAACCAACAATTTCTTGGCCTAAATCTATTAATTGACGTCTCAAATATCTATCAAAAATAATTTTACCGTAATCAGCAATATTTACAATAGAAAGGCCAAGCACAGACATTTTATTTAATTGTTTTTCCAAATCGCCTATGTCATCACCTACATCAGCTGCAAGTAACGATTTCAATATTATAGTGTCAGCAAGCTTTCCTCTTGAAACTAAGTCCTTTACCATTTCATATACTTTAGCATAAAAACTGTCACTGAAGTGTATTGGTTGCAAAAATTCTTCAACCTTTTCTAATGTCTTGTTATTAGCTATAATAGCACTGATTACTGCTTGTTCTGCCTCTATACTTGTTGGAGCATTAAGTACCTTATCCATGTATCTTTTCTTTCTTAAATTCTTGAATTATCAAATTGTAAATATAATAAAAAAATATTGTATGAAATGCAAGAATTGAATCCTTTTGCAAAAAAGGCTGTTAATTATGTTGATAACAATAAATTAAACTGTTTCTCTTTTACGGAATTGGATGCTTAATTTATCCAATAAAACCTCAAAATTCACAGGTTTTCCAATATGATCATCCATACCAGCATCAAGCGAACGCTTTACATCAGCATCTAATGCATTTGCAGTTACCGCTATTATCGGAATTCCTTTTAATTCTGGAATTTTTAACGACCTAATTTCTCTTGTTGTTTCATATCCATCTTTAAGAGGCATATGAATGTCCATCAAAATAGCGTCATATTTTTCTGGACTAGCTTTTATTTTTTCCAGCGCAATAATTCCATTTTCAGCTTCATCAACATTTATTCCTACGCTGCTTAACAATGTTACAACTATTTCCCTGTTGATTGCGATATCCTCAACTAATAAAACGTTTCTGCCCGCGAAATCTACTGCACTTTCTTCTGTTTTTTCAGGTTTCTTTGCACAAGGAATTTCTCCTCTGGTGACTGGGAATCTTACTGTGAAAACCGCACCTTTACCAAATGCACTATCTACCTCTATTGTTCCACCCATCATATCAAGTATACTTTTGCACAAGCTAAGCCCTAATCCTGTTCCGCCATATTCACGTGCAGTTGTATTATCTACTTGCTCAAATTTTAAAAATAATCTTTTTTGAGATTCTTCTGTAATTCCTATCCCAGTATCAGAAACTATAAATTCAAGCTGCTCTTTATTTTTACCTTTTTCTGGAATTAAATTTATGCTCATTGACACAGATCCACCTTTAGGAGTGAATTTTATAGCATTTGACAATAGATTAATTAAAACTTGCGATATTCTTGTGTCATCTCCTACTATTATTTCTGGAACATTTTCATCAAGTTCTACTTTAAAATTTTGACTTTTTTCAATTGTGTGGACACTCATAATATTTTTAACGTTATGCAAGGCTGCTAATAAATTAAATGGCTTACTAATTAATTCGAATTTGCCACCATCAATTTGACTCATATCCAATATATCATTGATTATTGATAACAATTGACGCGATGCCAAATCAACAGAATCAAGACATTCCAGTATTTTCTGCCTGTCTGTTGAACCTCTGGCTATTTTTGACATTCCTGTTATTGCATTAATTGGAGTTCTAACTTCATGGCTTATAGTGGCAAGAAAATCTGTTTTTGCCTTAGCGCTTTGTTGGGCTTCTTCTTTTGCTACTAATAAATTTTTGGTCATTTCATTACGAAGATAACTGTTTGCAAATAGTATACTTACAGATCTTAATATTATCTCATCTTCTTCCGTGAAAACCCTTTCTTTATGACAGTCATCAAAACCTACAAACCCCCAAAATTCTTCCTCAATAAATATTGGGACCACCATTAAAGAAATAATATCTTGAGCCTCTAACAACTCTTTTTCCTCTTTGATTGCAAAATCTTTAACAAGTCTATTTATACATTTATTCGTTGATAAATCAGGATACCAAGATTCCAAAAAAGGAATGAGCATTGTTAATTCATTTCCTTGTTGAGGCTCTGCCCCCCCTGACCATTCATATACTTGTCCACAATATAAGCTTCCATCTTTTGTAAAGTTTTGCCATATATAAACCCTGTCAACACCGAAGGTTACACCTAATCTACCCATGCATTCATATAAAACTTTGTTATAATTTTTGACGTTTGATGCAAAAAGCATCGCAGAAATTTCATTAATAGTGTGTAAAACTTTATCTTGTTTTATTACTTCGCCTATTCTTATTCTTGCTTCTGTTAAAGCTGATTTTTTATTACTGTGCAAATCTTTTATAATATTTTCTAATGAAGAATCTTTATTCATTTTGCTCATTTTTCTTAATCTATCATTGAAAAATAATAAAGATAATAACATTGCATTTAAAAATAAAAATACAGCAAAATACCCAAACATTTCATTATCTGCAGCGTCGATAAAAACCAAAGAAGACCCTATGGTCAGCAAAATAATCCCGCAAATCACCAGCATAGAAAAAATGTTATTTAGAAAAAATCTGCTTTTATAAATAGACCAGAAAACAGAAACAGACCCTATAACAATTAAAGATATTGAAATCGGAAAAGAAATCATAGATAATGCCTTTCAAAATATTATTAAATAAATAGTACTATTTTTTTAAATAAAATACAAGAACAGTATTATTTGATATTTATAAAAGAGGAATTTATGAAAGAAACAGCATTAAAAATAAGTGATTTTATGGATATTGTTGAAAAATTATGTCTTGTTAATAGAGATAATTTATTATCTGATGGTTCTGTTGAGAGTGATGCTGCGCACATAACAAAACTGGCCTTTTTAGTTTTATTTACCACTCCTTATTTAAAAAGAAAAGTCGACGTTAATAAAATGCTTGAAATGGTTATTGTTCATGATTTGGCAGAAGCGCATTGTGGAGATGTGCCATTGTCGCACCAACATCTTGACCCTAATGCAAAAGCATTAAAAAAAGAAAGAGAACAAAAAGCAATAGAACACTTTAAAACTTTATTGCCTACACCTATTAATGAAAAAATTTATGATTTATTCCAAGAATATGAAAAAAGGGAAACTATTGAATCTAAAATTGTTTGGTGCCTAGATAAATTAGAGGCTAATAGCCAAGCGAATCGCCACAAAGATGGCGACATACGGTATTGGGAAGAAGCAGGAGGCGGCGATTGGTATTACAGATATGCCCTTAGAAAAAATGTAGTTATTGATGAACTTGATGAGGAAATTTTAAATGAACTTGAACAAATTTTGATTGATAAAACTATATTCAATATGAAAAAACATAACATTCCAATTCCTGTGAGCGAAAATGATTGAAGCTAAAAATATTACGTACCGCATTGGTGAGAGAATTTTATTCGATGACGCATCTTTTTCCATCACAAAAGGTCAAAAAATAGGGTTAATTGGTCCTAATGGTTCTGGTAAAACTACACTTTTAAAAATTTTACAAAATATACTTGAAACAGATAAAGGCGATATTGTTTATAATGGCAAAGACATAAAAATAACAACCATTAATCAAGAAATTCCAAATACAGATATTTCGGTGATAGATTTTGTTTTAAAAATGGATAAAAAACGCCATGAGCTGTTAAAATTAGCAGAATCGAATCCTGAAAATATCGCTGAAATTCATGAACAATTAAATGCTATTAATGCTTCTGCTGCTCCTAGTCGTGCCGCTAGCATCCTTGCTGGACTTGGGTTTAGTAATGACGATATAAAACGACCTATATGCGAATTTTCAGGTGGATGGCAAATGAGGGCTGCTTTGGCTGGGGCTTTATTTTTCAGTGGTGATTTACTGTTGCTTGATGAACCTACTAATCATCTTGATTTAGAAACCGCTATATGGCTGGAAAATTATTTAGTTAAAACTTCTGCAACAATACTTATCATAAGTCATGATAGAAATATTTTAAACAAAGTTTGCAACGGAATAATAAGTATAGAAAATGAAAAAATTATTTCATATGGTGGAAATTATGATACTTATGAAAAGACAAAAGCAATGCGAATCGACTTATTAAAAAAACAAGCGCAAAAATATGAAATAAGAAAAAAACATTTACAAACATTTGTTGATAGGTTCAGGTACAAAGCTAGCAAAGCAAAACAAGCCCAAACCAGGCTTAAAATGATTGAAAAGATGGGAGATATGCCTGAAATCCCAAAAGATTATAGCGTTAAGTTTGATTTTCCTTCTCCTTCACTAATGCCTTCTCCCTTATTGCAGTTCGAAAACGTTAATGCTGGGTATGGCGATAATATAGTTCTTAAAGATCTATCATTTAGGCTCGATCAAGATGATAGAATCGCTTTTTTAGGTCAAAATGGAAATGGTAAGACAACTCTTGCTAAAGTAATATCTGAAAAACTAGCCCCGATAAATGGAGATATTAAAAAAAGCGCCAAACTATCTGTCGCTTATTTTTCCCAAATTCAAACCGAGGAATTAGACGTTTCAAAAACTGCTTATCAAATCATGGCAAGACAAATGAAAAATGCATCTGAAGTTAAGGTGCGGGCTCATTTAGCTAGATTTGGACTTAGCGATGAAAAAGCAAATACAAGAATTGAACAAATTTCTGGTGGCGAAAAATCACGATTGCTTCTTGCTCTTATCACCAAAGATGCTCCAAATATCCTAATCCTTGATGAACCTACTAACCACCTTGACATAGCATCAAGAGAAGCACTTATCGACGCATTAAACGAATATCAAGGGGCCGTTATTTTAATTACACACGATTTACATATAATTGAACTTACATGTGATAGATTATGGCTTGTAAAAAACAAAAATTGCCAAGAATTCAATGGCAACATTGAGGATTTTAAAAATATTATTATAAGCGAAAATAAAGAATCCACAAAAAAAACAGAAGTAAAAGCAGGCAAACAAGTCTATCAAGAGCAAGTTAAAAAACGCCAAGAAAAACAAAATAAAGAAAGAAAATGTGAAAAAATCCTTGCTGAAATAGAAAAATTAGAAATTAAAAAAAATGAAATAGAAGCGGAAATAACAAATAATTATAGTGATTTATTACAAAAATCTTATAATGAAATTACTGAAAATATAACAAAACTTGAAGAAGAATATTTTTCTTTGCAAGAATCGTAAAAAAATATTGACAAATTATCTTTTCGAGGTTATTATTGATTATTATCAACTAATAATTTTTATATGAAAGGATATATCTCAATGGAAAAAATTTCTAACAAACCAACAAAACCTAACACAGAACTTACAAAAGCTCTTGAAAAATCAATTATGGTTGGGGTTTCTGAAGATAGAATGTCAAGAATTGTTAATGAAAAAAGCATTGATATTGTAAAAAGATTGGGAGTTATCCAGGCTACTTTGAGCTTCACTGATAAAATTACTGAAAAAGAAATACTTCAATTAAAGGCAGAAGGTGCTGTTGCTTTGGTTATTTATAACTTAAAGGAAGATGGTCATAAAAAAGAAGATGTAAAAAATATTTATGCCAATTCATTGCACGCTGCAAAAGCAAACTTAGAAAGAAGAGCAGCTAAAGCAAATAGACTTGATCTTTTAAAAGACCAAAATACTAGATAGCTAAGTCTAATTAATAAAAAAAAGGGGAATTTAAAAATTCCTCTTTTTTATTTGAAAAAACTGTTTTAAACTTAATCCTATGGAAAAAATAAATCTAAATATTGATGAAACTAGGCAAAAAGCCATTAACTTTGTCACAACATCGTGGCAAGCTTATGAAATAAATGAAAAATATCCTGTTAAAGATTATGATTCTTTGATTAATAATGCATTTAATGATCTTGTTGCTGATAAAGATAAATATCCGATGATGATGCGTATTTGTGGGCAATCGGGAAGCGGTAAATCCACCCAACTATTGCCTGCTGCAAAAGAAGGATTCAAAATGTTTAATGTTAATCCTATTTGTGTTGCAGTACGAAATTTTGCGCCATACCATCCTTATTATAATGAAATAAAAGAAAAATATGGTGAAGATATGTTAAGGGAAAACACCAATGGTTTTGCCTTACTGTTATTATTTTTAACTTTAGAAAAATTGATTATTTCCGGATATCCTATTATTTTTGAAGTTACACTTCTTGATAGTTATTTCGAGCTATATTTTGCTGAACTTGCTAAAAAATATAATTACCATATTGATTACCACCTGATTTCTGTTTCAAAAAATCAATCTGATAGATGGATTGATGAACGTAAAATATTTTCAGAGGTTGAAAAAAATCGAATCGTTGCAACTAGTTCTTCTGATTATTTTTATAAAGCTCTGCCTATTGCTATCGAATCGTTACAAAACATAGAAAATAGCAATAAATGTTATATATGGAATGGATATCAAAACGAACCTGTTTATAGCGGTTTATTGTCTGATAAGAAAGTATTGCAAAACCTTAGACAATTTCAAAAAGAAACTTTTGCCCCTAAAAATCCTGATGAATTAAGAATGGCAAAAATAAGTTGGTTCAAAAAACACTATTCATCCAAATTAAGCGCTACGTCGTAGACCATTTTCTTTTTAATATCTAATAATTTTGCGACATGGGAAATTGCTTGTTTTTTATCCATATTTTTAAGATTTTTAGAAAGCTCTGATGTTATTAATTCCGGCGTTACTTCTTGTTTTTGTTTTATTATTTCCATAAGTAAAACTATTTCGCCTTTTATCGCAGGTTTTTCGGTGTAATGCTTTATTAAATTTGAAATAGAATCAGTAGTTACCTCTTCGAATTTTTTGGTAAGTTCCCTTGCAATGCATACTCTGATATCGCCAAAAACCTCTAACGCTAGTGAAAGTGTTGCAAGAATTCTTGGGGCTGTTTCATAAAAAATTACGGTTGTGTCATCATAATTTTTTATTTTTTCAAACAACCTTTGTTTTTCCCCCGATTTCACAGGTAAAAATCCTTTAAATAAAAACGAATCCGAAGCAAGACCAGATAATTGTAATGCAGTTATAACGGCACAGGCTCCTGGAATGGAAGTTACATAAATATCTTGCTCTTTACATTCTGATACTAATTTATGACCTGGGTCGTTGATAAGAGGGCTGCCTGCATCTGATATTAACGCTATGCTTTTTCCTGATTTTATCGCATCTATTATACTTGGGATAACTTTTGTTGCATTGTGATCGTGATAACTGATTAATTTTTTTGAAATTTGATAGTAATTAAGCAAGGTTTTGCTGGTTCTTGTGTCTTCGCAAGCTATGATATCGACACTTTTCAAAGTTTCAATAGCGCGCAAAGAAAAATCGCCCAAATTGCCAATAGGGGTTGCAACTATATATAATCCTGCTATTAATATATTATCATTTTTCTGTTTCATAATAAGGAGATTATAGAAGTGTTTAATTCACGTGTAAAACATTTATTTTTTATTGGGCTTATTTTTCTTGCTGCGTGTAAAGGAACTGGGGTTGTTTACGAACCTTCTGCTGATTCAAGCCCAAGGATTATAACGCCTGCCAACGCGTATGAAAATAATATTGAAACAATAGAAGAAAATAATTTTAGTTCAGGATACGAAGAAGAAAGTGCAAATAAAAAAACTAAATCAGACTTGAGAGTAGGAATCCTTGCGCCGTTTTCTGGTGACTATGAAAAACTTGGGACTGCTATTAAAAATACCGCATTAATGGCTCTTTATGAAATATCTTCTGAAAACGTTGTGGTTCAATTTTATGATACAAAAGGAACAGAAGAAGGCGCTTATGACGCTGCTTATGAAGCAATAAATCAAAATGTAGATATTATCATTGGTCCTGTATTTTCACATGAAGTTGCCGCTATTAGAGGAATTACAAACAGTGCAGGAATCGATGTTCTTGCGTTTACTTCTGATCCATACGTTTTAGGTGGAAATATTTATACATTAGCCCTATTACTTCCGCAACAAATTGATAGAATTATTAATTATGCATGTAGAAATGGGAAAAAGAATTTTGCAATCCTTACACATGATTCTGATTTTGGAAGAATTGCTGTCGAATCGGCTGAAAACGCTGTTTTAAAATGCGATAATGATGCAGCCATTTTAAATATTGGTTACTACTCTCCTAAACAAGGCGATATGGTATCGGTGGTTAAAGGTTTAACAGGAGACAGAAGTGTTTTCGTCGACAACCTGCGTAAAAAACAAAAAGGTGAAGGTAATTATGCAGAAGGAGTTAACCTTGGTTATGATGAAGAAATCGATATTTTAACTGTATATAAATCATCAGAAGACATTCCTTTGGATTTTGACGCACTTTTAATTGCTGATGAAGGTGCTAATCTTCGTGCGCTTGCCGCTGTTTTAAATTATTATGACATTACAAATGACGAAGTTATGTTCTTAGGCACTCAACAATGGTCTGATCCTAAACTTGCTCTTGAAAAAGCCCTTGTCGGCGGATATTATCCTGAAATTCCAGTTACAGGATTCAGCGATTATGCAAAAAGATATCGTGAAGTCTATAAAAGCGTTCCTCCTAGAATAGCAAGTCAAGCTTATGATGGTATTGCTCTTATATCTGTTCTTGCTAGAAATAACGACTTTTCAGCCGAGGCTATTACTGATGCTTCTGGCTTTGCTGGGGTTGATGGAATTTTTAGGTTACTTGAAAATGGACATTCTCAACGTGGTATGGCTATTATGGAAATGGCACGTCCACAGGCAAAAGTTGTCGAATATTCTCCTAACTCTTTTAATGAAGACGTTACATACGAACAACATTTTATAAATGAAACTCCTAATGAAAATATAGTTGTAAACGAAGAGCAACTTGAAATTAAAGAAGAAGAAGAAGAAACTAAAAAAAGTTTCCTTAAAGAATGGTTTCAATAATATAATTATTTAAAAGCATCCCTTTTAAAGTTGGGTAAATCTTGTCATTTTTAATTTCAAGATAACCATTATTTATAAACATTGATGCTTTTTGCTGGTTCAAACTATCTAAGTATGTAATGTCAATTCCTTCTGCTAGACGAAGACCCATTAATATTTTTTCATAAAAAGCTTCTTTTTCATCAAGAATCTCTTCTGTGAAATTTTGTGAGTGCAGCCATTTTTTTACATCATTTTCATAAATAATTGCTTTACCATTAACTCTGGAATGAGCAGAAGGACCTATTCCTAAATAATTTTGATAATGCCAATATGCAAGGTTGTGTTTACTTTCGAATCCATTTTTAGCAAAATTAGAAATTTCATAATGATTATAATTTTTTGAATTTCTATGATTAATAATGAACATTTTTTCACATTCATCATCACTAGGCAATTCAACCTTCCAGCCGTTTTCAATGGTTAATTGATACATTGATAAATGAGGCAAATCTAAGGATAAAATTTTATTTAATTCTTTTTTCCACATTGCTGATGATTGGTTTGGACGTCCATAAATAAAATCAGCAGAAATATTTTTAAAATATTTTTTTGCAATATCTATTGTTTCTAAGGCTTGTTTAGATGAATGTAATCGTCCCATTACTTTTAAGTCATCATCGTTTAATGCTTGAATTCCTATTGAAATCCTGTTTATGCCTATATCTTTAAAGAAACGCATTTTATTTTCATCGACAGTAGCAGGGTTAATTTCAATAGAAATTTCATCGCATGCTGACAAATCTATCTTTTTAAAAATAGCTGTAAGTAAATTTTCTGATATTAATGAAGGAGTGCCTCCCCCTATAAAAAAAGTTTTTATATTAGATTGGCCTAACAACTCTTTATGCTGTTCAAAACTGTTGAAATAGGCATTTTCTAAGCCTTCTGCGTTTGAACCTGCAATACTTACAAAATCGCAATAATTGCATTTTTTAAGGCAAAAAGGATAATGAAGGTAAAGTGCTATATCTTTTTTCATTTATTTTTTAAAATAGAATCAGCGAAAAGTTTTAATGCGTTTCCTCTATGCGATAAGGATGCTTTTTCTTCGCTGGTCATTTCCCCAAATGTTTTATCATAACCATTTGGAATAAATATTGGGTCATAAGCAAAACCTTTATCACCTCTTGTTTCTGGTGCTATTGTACCATGAACATAGCCTGTGAAATCATAAGTTGTGTCGTCAGGAAATGCCAAAACTAAGCAACAAGCAAAAAAGGCTTTACGATTTGGGTTGTCGCCCAGTTCTTGATTAATTCTATCCATGCCTTCTTTATGTGTTGGGGCAAATCTTGCCGTATAAACGCCTGGGCGATTGTCTAAACCTTCTACGCACAACCCTGAATCATCAGCAAGCGAAGGAAGATTTGTTTTTTTTGCATAATAGAGCGCTTTTAATTTGGCGTTCTCTAGAAACGTTTCACCTGTTTCTTCTGGATCTTCTATATCGGGAAAATCACCTGCTGTTTTTAGCTTTATTCCAAAAGGAACAAGCATTTTTTCAAGCTCTGCTACTTTTCCTTTATTATTAGTCGCTAGTAATAATTCATTTCCTATTTCCATTTTACTCTCCTTGTAAAATTTTATTTTGCAGTTCTGTTACTTCTTTAATACCTTTTTTGGCAAAAGATAACATTTCTATAAGTTGTTCTTCTGTGAATGTATTTTCTTCGCCCGTGCTTTGTACTTCCACCAAGTTTCCGCTACCTGTAATTACAAAATTTGCATCTACTTCTGCTGATGAATCTTCGTTATAATCCAAATCCATTATAACTTCACCTTCTAAAACTCCGCAAGATATGGCAGCAATGCTGTCTTTTAATGCCGACTGTTTTCCTATTTTTGCAAGAGCAAGAGCAAGGGCAAGATATCCCCCACAAACAGAAGTAACCCTTGTGCCCCCATCTGCTTGAATAACATCGCAATCTATTTTTATTTGGATTTCGCCCAACTTTTTTAAATCTACTATTGAACGAAGCGACCTTGCTATCAGCCTTTGAATTTCTTGGGTTCTGCCCTTTTGACCTTTTGTTTCTCTGTCCATCCTTACATCTGTTGAACGAGGTAACATTCCATATTCAGCAGTTATCCACCCTTTTCCATGAATTCCTTGAGCGCGCATCCATGGCGGCAATCTTGTTTCCACTGTGGCTGTGCACATTACATGGGTATCCCCAAATTTTATCAACACAGAACCTTCTGCATATTTATTTATATTTGGTATTATTTCAATGGCTCTTAATTCATCATTTTTACGACTATCTGTTCTCATTAATATTTATCCTTAAAAATTTATTGTGTTAAAGGATAATACAGTAAAAATTTTAAAAATAGTATTGATTTTTTAACTTTTGTATTATAATATCGTTTCGAGGTAGAGAAAAAGTAACTTTTCTTTATTGCGTGTTATGTTTATGAAAGGAAAATTTTATGAAAAAAATTATTAACAACCAATCTGGTCGTTCTATGGTTGAAATGTTGGGTGTACTTGCGATTATCGGGGTACTTTCAATCGGTGGTATTGCTGGTTATTCTTTGGCTATGCAAAAGTATAGAACGAACCAAGCTATTGAAGCTATTCAATTATTAATGACAGAAATAAGAACTATGTTCTCTGGTCAAGGTAATTATACAGGTCTTGGTGATGCTGATGGAGATATTATGACAAGTGTTGGAATTGCAAACCCTTTTGGTGGTTTAGTAGCAGCAGAAACCGGTACTAATGATTCACAATTTAATATCACATTATCTGATATTCCTGAATCATCTTGTATTTCTTTGGCTACTGCTCCTTGGGGTGACAATCCTCCTTCTATTGATGGTGGTACTGCTCTTGAATCTGGTGATGCTGCAGCAGATACTATCGCAGGTGCTACAAAAGCTTGTGTACTTGGTACAGGTAAAACACAAATTAATATGACTTGGACTTTTGACTAAGCCATATAAAGCGTAAGCATTTTAAAAGAGGTGATTTATATATCACCTCTTTTTTATTGCATTTTTTAAACGAATAACTACAAAAATAAAGGGCTGGAAAATTATCCAGCCCTTTTATTTAACATTATTTAAAATTAACCTTGTCTTGCTTTAAAGCGAGGTTTTTCTTTATTAATAATATAAACTCTGCCACGGCGACGTACAATTTTGCATGCTTTATCACGTTTTACCGCTGCTTTAAGTGAATTTCTTACCTTCATTAGCTTTCTCCCTATAGAATCCTATTTTCTTTTATCGTGGTAATATATATTTTTTATTTGTATTTGTCAATGACTTTTATATACTATGGTTAAATTATTTTATTTTTATGGAGATTTTTCAAATGACTACCGAATTGCATGATAATATCAGCGATACTTTTAAAGCATCGATTGAATTGAGTAAGAAAGCAGAACAAAGCCTCTTAACCAATCCTGAAAAACATCGGATTTTGACAGGAGACAGACCAACTGGTAATTTACATATTGGACACTTTATTGGTTCTGTACAAAATCGTATTAAAATTCAAAACCTTGGAGTTGAAACTTTTATCATCATTGCAGATTATCAAGTTTTAACTGATCATGATGCTCATGACAAAATTGCACAATATTCAAAAGAGTTAGTAATTGATTACCTGGCATGTGGACTTGATGCAGATTGTGGGAAAACTTTTTTCTTTCCTCATTCGCAAATTCCAGAATTAAATCAATTATTACTGCCTTTTTTAACATTAATGTCTACGGCTGAACTTGAACGCAACCCTACTGTGAAAGATGAAATTAAATCAGCAGGACTAAGCACTATTAACGCAGGAATGTTTGTTTATCCGATCCACCAGGCATGTGATATTTTATTTTGTGATGCAACCGTGGTCCCAGTTGGAAAAGACCAGCTTGCACATCTTGAATCTACTCGCGTTATTGCAAAAAGGTTTAATAAAAAATATGCACCTATTTTCAAAGAACCAATAGCTCTTCTTAGTGAAATGCCTATGGTTAAAGGTCTAGACGGCACCGAAAAAATGAGCAAATCCCGAAATAACACCATAATGTTAAAAGCAAGCGAAGATGAAACTGTGGCAGCTATCAAAAAAGCAAAAACTGATTCAGACCGCATTATTACTTATGACCCAATAAATCGTCCAGAGGTTGCGAATTTGATTGAAATTATCAGCATTTTTACAAAAGAAGACCCTAGAATTATTGCTGATAAAATTAGCGATCGTGGTGCTGCTGGGCTTAAATCTATGCTTGCGGAAACAATTAATGAAACATTGCGACCTGTCAGAGAAAAAAGAAAATTGCTAGAATCAGACCCTGAATACATCGAAAATGTTATAAAAAGAGGGGTCGATAAAATACGACCTATTGCCCAAGAAAAATTGGCAAAAGTATTAGAAGTAATGAATATGAAATACTTTTAAATTTTTTAGAACAAAAAGCCTAGCATTAAAACTAGGCTTTTTCTTTGATATATTATTTATTATCGACCAGCGCTAATTACAATAGGCGATATAATATCTTTTTCGTTTCTATCTTCGACAATAGTAAAATTTCCTGACTTACGAGTTTTTTTAACTCCTTTTGTAAGAAGTGAGGCTGCATTATAAATCTTTGGATTTGCTTTGTAACAGCGGTGACCGTTGCTTGATATTTTTATTATGTTTTTACCTTGTTCTAGACCTATTCTTTTTATTCTTTCTTTAAAATTTCCATTAGAAAAAGAATCTTTAACAATTAAGCCAAGCTCGGCAAAGGATTGTATCGCCAAAGGATACACTGCCTTTTCTCCAAACATAGCCGTATATTTATCTTTAATGTTCATAAAATCTCCTATAAATTATTTTTTATGAGACCTAAATCAATATCATTTATTTTTATTTTTGTCAATATATTTTTTTATTAAAATATATAACAAATTGTTTTTATTTTGAAATATTTTGCAATTATTTTAATGAGTGTTAATTTGCAAATAAAAAACCCAGCTTTTATATGCTGGGTTTTAAATACATAATTATCAAATTTATTAACGGCTACCTGTATCGATACCTGCTACTAAACTTGTATTATATTGTTGAGCATTATTTTCTCTTGATTGTGATATTGCTGGAGAACTGTTGCCACTAGAGAAAACCTTCCCTTCTTTTCCATTTCTTGTACGTAAATATTCACTAATATATTTAGCTCCATCTGCTAAAAATGATAGATGACCATTTTTATACTCACTTTTTACTTTACTATTGATGGTCTTTTTGGCTTTTTGTAGCTTTTCATCAATATCAGCCATCAATTTTCGAGAACGATCCAATATTTGTTCTGAAACTGTTTTTCTGCCACCAGCAAAACGTTTTCCGGGCTTTTCTCGTAATCCTTGGTGAAAGTAGTCTCCCATTGTTTTTCTCCGTTTAATTTATTTATTCTATATAATCAATATATCATACTTTTTTATTTTTGTCAATTATATATTACATAATTTATTTTTATTTCAACTAAAAACCCAGCTTATCTGATGTATCAGACCTAGCTGGGTTATTTATTAGTTGTAGCCTAGGTCTATTTAGTAGCGCCTTTTATGCTATCAATCATTTTTAATTTTAGCGCTTTATCGCCAGATTCTCTTTTTACTCCACATCCATAAGTTTCCTTAGGATTTTCCATTATATTTAGAGCTTTTTCGCGATTTCCAAATTTTCCTGAAGATTTTGGATTTCCGAATGATATACCTGTAAGCGAGCTCATATAATCAACTCCCAAATAAGGGAAAGCCGTTCTGTAATTACCGGACTGACAATACTCTCTTTCTTCTAACATTTTTTTTCTCCTTAAAAAATTAAAGACAACTATCTATAATACAAACATAACATTTTGACATCTTTTTGTCAAGCACGCATTTTAATCTTTTGTATATTAACAGTTTTTTATTATTTTTTGTATTTATAGAATTTAAATTATTCATATTTTTACAGCTCTTTTTTTAATAATTTTTCTTTTTTCCGTTTTGCTGCTGCTTTAATTGCTTCATAACGGCGCTTTAATCCGCCTTCATAAATGAATAAAATTATTCCAGCAATCACCAAAGGCAATAAATAGTATATAATCCTGTATGCTATCAAAGCCCCTAAAAGATAAGCTTTATTATGGTCACCTGGGATTATATATAAAAATAGTCCTTCGAAAACACCTAAACCTCCTGGCACTTGGCTAAACACTCCTAAAACCTGGGCAACAAGGAATACTCCTATAAATTCAGCAAAAGGAATATCAACAAATGGAATTAGAACACTGTACAATACCAATGATGCCAAAACAATATCAGCACCACCTATTATTACCTGAGAAATCGCCATTCTGAATGA
This sequence comes from uncultured Lactobacillales bacterium, assembly GCA_964369365.1. Taxonomy (GTDB): domain Bacteria; phylum Pseudomonadota; class Alphaproteobacteria; order CAYJES01; family CAYJES01; genus CAYJES01. The sequence goes on from CAYJES010000003.1 coordinate 74,354, forward strand.
AGGCATTTCAAAATCGACTTCTTTTATTACTATTGTTTTTTTGTAAAACAAAACTGCGCCGAAGTAAAATAAAAGCCCCAAAGCAGAACCTATCGTCACGAGCAAAGTCGTAAGATGAGAGGCACTACCATCTCCAAAAGCATGGTCGGGAGTTAAAAAATAACCTAAAATTATTAATCCAAAACATGCCCACAGGTATGTAAAACCTGAGAATGTTACCATTTTTATTATTTCAGATGCTCTAAATCTCCACCTTGTATAAAAACGATATCTTAGGGTACCGCCTGATAAAATTGCATGGCCTGCATTATTACTAATTGCAAAACCTATTACACCTGTCATTATCCATTTCCAGGGAGCAAGGGATCTTTTTACATATTTTAAAGCAAGAAAATCATATAGAGATAGTGCAACATATCCAAAAAGAGAGGCGAGACAAGCTAAAATTAAACTTTCTTTTGGGATATCAGATAATGCCCCCATGATATCAGAAAACTCATACTTTGAAAGCTGATTGTATATCATGTAAAGAGCTAGAGCAAAAAAGAAAAATCCTGCCCAATTAAGTATTTTTTTAAAGTATCTTTTTGCCTGAAACGACATTTTTCACCTTTTTTACGTTGTTTTCCTAGTCATAGTATATAAAATTGCAACTAAAATAAAGAAAAAAATTTGTTTTATTAATTTATATAGCTAAATAAACGACCATCCCAGTTATTGCATAATCATGGGTCTGTTATGTTTGGTTATGAGTTTTTACTTGAAAAATAGTTAAAAATATGTATAATGTTCGAAATTTATAAAACAATTACAAGGACATTTTCATATGAACATTAAAAAAGTAATGTTTTCTGGACCAAAAGAAAGCAATAATCCTGATGAACTTATTAAATTTGTAAAATCGGATGAAAAAATTAGAATGGGTATATACTTTACTCAACGCAGCAGTAAAGGAAATGCGAGATACGATTGGGTAAAAGAATTTGCAACAAAATTAGGACAAGATAACCTTAAATCAAGCTTGCAAATCGGTTATGAATGGTGTGAAGATTTTTGCAATGGAAAGATCGCACCCGAAATACAAGAAATGATGAATTATACAAATCAAGACGGGACTAAGACTTTTAATACTATCCAACTGAATTTCTACCTTAACCAACATAATATTTGTAAAGAAAAAGTGGCTGAAATAATTAAAAATAATCCAGCACATAGATTTATTCTTGCTTACAACACTGTTAATCAAGATTTTATAGATGCTTTGACATATAAAGGAATTCCTTTTGATGTTCTTTACAAACCTTTTTCAGAAATTGAAGGATTAAAAAAGAACAAAGACTTTTTTGCAGGTAGAGTACAAGGTTATTCAGATGAATTTTCGCCTGATAACATTTCAAAACAACTTGATACTATTATGGCAATTAACAACCCTACTTCTTCAGTTTACATTGATATTTACAAAGCCATTCTTGATGAGAATGAGAATTTTTGTTTTAACTTAGCTAATGAATTCATGAGAAATATTAACAGTTGGGTTGAAAAAAAATCTTTAAAAAAACTATAAGAGAGTAAATTTATGGCAATCCAAAATGTTGATTTTGACGTAATAGTTATTGGCGCAGGTCATGCTGGGTGCGAGGCCGCCGCTGCTGCTGCTAGAGTTAGTGCAAAAACAGCGCTTTTTACATTAAAGATTTCAACTGTTGGGGAAATGAGTTGCAATCCTGCTATTGGCGGGCTTGCGAAAGGCAACCTTGTTCGCGAAATAGACGCCCTTGATGGAGTTATGGGAAAAATTGCAGATAAAGCAGGAATCCAATTTAAAATTTTAAATTCATCAAAAGGCCCAGCAGTTCAAGGAAGACGAGCTCAAATAGATAGAAAACTTTACAAAGATCATATGCAAAATGAACTTTTAAACTATCCAAACTTATCGATTGTAGAAGCAAGTGTTGAAAATATAGAACAAGACAGCAACAATATTACAATTATAACAACAGATCAGAAAAAATCTTATTCTTGTCATTGTGTTGTACTAACAACAGGTACATTTTTAAACGGTCTTATGCATATTGGAACCGAAATTACCGAAGGCGGTAGAGTTGGTGACGAAGCAAGTAAAGGGATAACACCTGCCCTTGTTAAAATGGGATTTGAACCTCTTCGCATGAAAACAGGAACTCCTGCTAGACTTGACATAAAAACTATCGATTTAAATAAAACAGAAGAACAATATGGAGATAACCCTCCTGTTCCATTTTCTTTTATGACAAAGGAAATTACGAACCCGCAAATTCCTTGTTATATTACTTATACTTCGGCGGAAACAAAAAAAATAATTCAAAACAATATTCACCTTGCGCCTATGTATTCTGGACAAATCAGCAGTATAGGCCCAAGGTATTGCCCAAGTATAGAAGATAAAATTGTACGTTTCGCTGATAAAGAACGACATCACGTGTTTTTAGAGCCAGAAGGTCTTGATGATGACACAGTTTATCCTAATGGATTATCATCTTCTTTCGGAAAAGATATTCAAGAAATGTGGCTTCGTTCTATCCCTGGACTTGAAAATGTAACAATATTACGTTATGCCTATGCAATTGAATATGATTTCTTCGACCCTCGCGGATTAAAGCCAACTTTAGAAACAAAGCTTGTTAAAAATTTGTACTTTGCGGGACAAATAAATGGCACTACTGGTTATGAAGAGGCAGCTGCTCAAGGGCTTTTAGCAGGAGTTAATGCGGGACATAGAGCATTACAAAACGAAAAAGAACTTACTTTTGATAGAGCTGATGGTTATATTGGGGTTATGATTGATGATTTAACCACCCTTGGTGTTGATGAACCATACAGAATGTTCACTTCTAGAGCTGAATACAGGCTATCATTACGTGAAGATAATGCAGACTTAAGAATGACCCCAAAAGGAATTGAAGTTGGGTGCGTAGGCGATGAAAGAAAAAAATTCTTCGAAGAAAAGCTTGCTTGCATCGAATCGATAAAAGCTAAGATGCTAGAAATTAAAGGTTCTCCTAAATTCTATAAAGAAAAAGGATTTAATCTAAATAATGATGGTGCAATTAGAAATGCTTTTGAGTTATTAGGCAGAGGCGATATTTCTTGGCAAGAATTAGAAAATGCATTTCCTGAACTTGCAAATACAAGAAAAGATGTGATTGAATTACTTGAAATCGAATCGAAATATTCCGGTTATCTAAAAAGACAAGAACAAGATATTATAAACTTCCGTAAAGATGAAGCGCTCAAAATTCCTGAAAATTTAGATTTTTCCATTATTGGTGGACTTTCAAATGAAGTAGTAATTAAACTTAATAAAGTGCGACCTATTAATATCGGTGCGGCGTCAAGAATTCCTGGAATTACTCCGGCTGCTATTACTGCTGTTATTGGTTTTTTAAACAATCCTAAATATAAAAAATAGCACTAACTGACTATTTACAAATATGATTTTTTATGCGACTTTTTTCCATAAGATGTGGGAGAAAGGAAAATAAAATGTTTGAATTAATACAAATATTGATTGCTTTTAAATATTCTTGCAAAATGAATCATTGGAAAACTGATACATACTCTCATCACCTGTTGTTTGATAGATTGCAAGAGGATATGGATGATATCATCGATGATGTTGCTGAAAAATATTTTATGGCTAGTGGTAAAAAATCACAAATTGCTGCTGATCCATTAAAATCTGAATTAATAGAATTAGATTTACCAAAGGGAGTTGATAATATTTTAAATCATATCAACACACTTTTAGAATCCGGTGAATATTCTGAAGGAGTGCAATCTTTATTAAGTGGTATTAGCGAGGCTATGACCGAAAAACTTGCACTTTTATCTATGAAATAAGCTTACAAAAAAGGGCTGATGTTTTTATTTCAGCCCTTTTCTTTTTTATTCTGATTTATTTTCCAATATATCATTTATTTTATAAAGAATTTTATCTGTGCCTTGTTTGCTTATCCCTGACATCATAAAAAATTCTTGCTTACAAACTTTTTTGAACTCTTTTAATTTGTCCTTTAAGTCTTCCTCAGAAACACTATCAATCTTGTTTAAAACCACGATTTGAGGCTTTTCGTCTAATGATTTTCCATATTCTGATAATTCACTTAATATTGTTTTATAGTTTTCAACGAAATCTTCATCTGTTACGTCAATCAAATGCAATAAAACTTTACATCTTTCAACATGGCGAAGGAAATAATGTCCCAGACCTATACCTTCTGAAGCGCCTTCTATTAATCCAGGGATATCTGCTATTAGAATTTCACGTTCGCCAACATAAGCAACGCCAAGGTTAGGATGAAGTGTTGTAAATGGATAATCAGCAATTTTAGGACGAGCTTTGGTCGTTACACTTAAAAAAGTAGATTTACCAGCGTTCGGAAGACCAACCAAACCAACCTCTGCTATCATTTTTAGACGAAGCCATACTGTTAATTCGTCGCCAGGAAGTCCTGGATTTGCCCTTCTAGGTGCCTGATTAGTCGAACTTTTGAAATAATCATTACCGAATCCGCCGTTTCCACCCTTTGCCACCAAAAAGCGTTTACCTACCTCGTCCATGTCAACTATCAAAGTTTCTTCGTCTTCACCATCTAAAATTTCTGTTCCTACCGGAACTTTTATTATTAAATCATCACCGCTTTTACCTGTACGTTTACGACCAGATCCGTCTTCACCACGTTCTGCTTTAAAATGCTGCTGATATCTAAAATCTATTAAAGTATTTAAATTAGCCACAGCTTCAAAATAAACATCTCCACCATGACCACCATCTCCGCCATCGGGCCCGCCATACTCTAAAAACTTTTCGCGTCTGAATGAAACGCATCCATTTCCACCATTACCAGCGAATATAAATATTTTTGCTCTATCTAAAAATTTCATAAAAAAGACTCCCTTTATGCGTGGGAGTCTATAGATTTTTTCAAATATGTCAATGAATTGTATTAGTAACGTGCTCTTACTTTTGAATTTGCTTGACCTATTACTACTGATTTACATAATTCATTTGCTCTATCTAAAGAATTTCTATTTTCATGCATAATTTGCACAACTTTTTCAGCTTTTTTCAAACTGTCTAGTCTTGTTTGAGCATGAGTATCATTTGGTAATATACGACATATGTTTTGTTGATTTTTAATAGTAGATTTTATCACTGAAAGCGATTCAAATGGTTGAGTTACAGAGCAATTATCATAGACCTTTTGCAAATCATCCCAGCTCATCACCTTATTAACATGATGTTCCGCCGCTACTGCCAACGCTCTTGCATTATTTGTTTCTGCTTGAATGACTTGGATGCTTGTTACTATTTCAACCATTATATTCTCCTTTTAAAAAAATATGGGGTAAAATCTATCAGCTATGTTTGTTAATATATCATTAACTATTGATTTTGTCAATACTTTTTTATTAAAATTCAAAAAAATTATATTAGCATACTTTCATCATTTGCAAGAAGCATTGACGAATAAATTTCTTTTAATTTCAATTCATTGACTTCTGGAGCCGCCATTTTAGCCGCATCGATCATTACATCACTTGGCTCTATTGGTACTATTGTCATATCCAATGATGCTACTGTGTTTAAAATGTCCAATGCTTTTATTAAATTATCACTTGTTTTCATATTATTAATTTCCTTTTTATATAGAACTAAATTCGTTCCATACATATAAGGTCAATTAAATGTTTTTCAAGTATTTAGATTTTAAATTAAATGATAGAGCTATTTTCCTTATTAATAAACTCTTTAAAGCGTTTGAATTTCCAGCTTCTTGTGTATTTAAATGTTCATATTTTATTTTATTTCTTAGCCCATATGTATAAATATTAAAATCCATAGCTTTATTAGTTATAAAAAAAAGTATTCTATTTTCTTCAAAATATTTTTTTTGCCCAATTATTATCGATTTTAATACAGTTTCCCAATCATAAAATTCTAATGGCTCTTGCCTTAAAAACTTTGCTATATTTTTTTGAGATTTTTGCCATTTCTCTGATGATTTTTTATATTTAATTATATTATTTCCATTAAAACCATAGAGTTCTGAATTAATGTTAACCGAATCAAAAATTTTTATAACATTGTCAATTATACTTAATATAACATTTCGATTTTCAATAGATGAAAACGACATACTGTCTATCATAAAAGTTATACAGCTTTCTGGAATTTCTCCTGCTTTTCTTTGTTTATAAAATTCTTGTTTTAATGGGTTTGATACTATTTGAGTCATCATTGTGCTATCAAGGATCCCATCTTCTCTATAATACTCATAAAATGGCATACGCTTAGGCGCTAAGATTTTTTCAATATGCTTTAAAGATTTTTTTATATCAACATTAGCATCATTTATATCGTTCAAAATAAATCTTGTTTCATCTTCGGATTCGTCTATTTCTGATATATGTTTAATAGTTAGGTAATCTTTCACCAATACAATCCTTATAGTAATTACCGATTAAAAGTTTATCTTCTTCATCACATTTATTCAAAAAACTAACCGCAAACGCAAACGGTATATTATTAAAAATAATAGAATTTTCCGCCCAAGAAATTAAAGTCCTTGGCGACATAACCGATGAAATTTCCCCTATCATAAAACCTTTCCTTATTACATTTGCGAGAGTTATCATCATTTTCAGCTGTCTATCTGTTAATTTTTCGCCTATTTTAGATTTCAGAATTTTAAATTCTTCTGTTTCTGGTAAATAATTCAAAGTTGTAACAATATTCCATCTATCCATTTGCGATTGGTTTATCATTTGTGTTCCTTGATACATGCCTGTCGAATCGCCTAGACCTATTGTATTTGCCGTTGCAAATAATCTAAAATATTTATGCGGATGAAGTATTCTGTTTTGGTCGGGTAAGACCAATTTTCCTTCTGCTTCTAATACCCTTTGAATAACAAACATAACATCAGGGCGTCCTGCATCATATTCATCAAAAACCAATGCTATTGGTCTTTGAATTGCCCAGGCTAAAATACCTTCTTGGAATTCTGTGACTTGCTTACCATTATTGATTGTAATTACATCTTTTCCGACTAAATCCATTCTTGATATATGACCATCTAGATTTAACCTTATACATGGCCAATTCAATTTTGCAGCAACCTGTTCAATATGAGAAGATTTACCCGTACCATGATATCCTTGGATCAATGTTCTTCTATTATGCATAAAACCAGCAAGAATTGATTTCGTTGTAATAGGATCAAAATAATAACCCATTTCTTTTTCTGGAACATATTCATTATCATGCGAAAACGCAGGAATTTGCATATCTTCTTCTAGACCAAAAGCTGCTTTTGCGCTTACCGTTGTCTCTGGATTTTTTATTTCTTCCATTAATTTGCCTCTTTAATAATTTAATATATGAATTCTAACAAAATTTTATAATTTTCAGTTAAATTTTTAAATTTTTCTTCTAATAATTTATTTCCTTGATTTGTATCAGGATGATATCTTTTTGCTAGTACTTTATATCTTGCTTTTAATTCCTTGTGCGTGTAAGGAAAATGTAAGTCAAAAACAGCTAATGCTTGAGTAACCTTTTGCGGCAAATGAAATCTTTGTTTCATATTTCCTAACGAACCAAATCTTTTAGTATCTCTTTGCCATATTACATCATCTCTTATCGATTGTTCAATTTCATCAGGTGTATAACCTGTATAATAATTCCAATTTTTATTATATTCCCGAACGTGTTCCAGGCAAAACCAATAATTACTCGTCAAGGTTCTGTCTTTCGGAGCTTTATATTCACCTTGTTTTTCGCAACCCAGATGATCGCATTTATAATAATTTGAATTATCTTTTTTCATGTTAAAATCTTTTATATAGCATTTTACTCCATTTTATATACTTAAGTCTAGATTGTATATATATTTTTATAAAATTATAATTACATTTGTTTTTTTGATTCAGTTTAACACTTTAAATTGTAAATTGGTAATTATGTTAATAAGTAAAAATATTTATGTAAATAAAAGAAGAACTAGTATGAGGCTTGATGAAGAAAATTGGGCAGCACTATTTGATATCTGTAAAAGCGAAAATATTACGTTAAATGAATTATTATCTTTAATAGATAATAATAAAGGAAAAACAGGCTTTTCCATTGCTACCAGAGTTTTTATCACATCATATTTGCGTAATATTATCAAACAGCTTCCCAAAAAAAATAAAATAAATAATGATAATGCAGAGATTATTAATTTGTTATCTGTTATATACAAAGATAATTTAAAATAACTTTCCTATATTGCTTTATTTTATAAACTGATGCATTATATGGCATTATTTATTAAAGGTGAAATGTTATGGAAAATGAAAAAGACACTATCTTTGCTCTTGCATCGGCCTCTGGCAGAGCAGGAGTTGCAGTTATAAGAATTTCAGGGAAAAAAGCCCTTGATTGTGCTGTTAATATTACAAAAACTTCAAATTTTAATCCAAGAAAATTAAAAAATGTACGCATCATAAATCCAAAAGACGATTCTTTAATTGATGATGCACTTGGTGTTTTTTTTCCTGGTCCGTACAGCTTTACAGGCGAAAATGTAATAGAGTTACATACCCATGGATCAAGAGCAGTAATAAATGAAATTTTTGATGTGCTGTCTGCTTTTACTGGGGTTAGAATTGCTGAACCTGGCGAGTTTTCAAGAAGAGCTGTTATGAATGGAAAATTCGACCTTACCGAAGCAGAAGGTTTGATTGATTTAATTAATGCGGATACAAAAGCACAAAGAATTTACGCGCTTAGGCAAAAAGGAGGAGAGTTAAAAAACCTTTACGAATCGTGGAGAGAAATGCTCATAAAAAAATTAGCATGGATTGAGGCATATATCGACTTTCCTGAAGAAGACGTGCCTCAAGATATTATGAAGCAAAATATTGATGATTTAAAAAATCTTATAAACAAAATATCATCACACCTCCGTGATGAAAAGGGTAAAAAATTAAGAGAAGGTTTTAGAATTGCTATTGTCGGTGCTCCTAATGCAGGAAAATCCAGCCTTATTAATGCACTTACTAAAAAAGATGCCGCTATTGTGTCATCAATTCCTGGAACTACTCGAGATATTATAGAGGTTTATATGGAAATTGCAGGATACCCAGTTATTTTTGCAGACACAGCTGGGTTAAGAGAAACATCAGAAGAAATCGAATCTGAAGGAATAAAAAGGGCAAAAAATATTGCTGAAAATTCAGATTTAATATTGTTTATTTTTGACGGTAATTCTGAATTTGATTTACAAAAAGAAACTAACGAATTTACGCATAAAGAATCTTTAATCATAATAAATAAATCTGATATTTCTGATAAAAAAGTTGAAAATTCCATTAATATTAGCGCCAAAACTGGTCTTGGGCTTGATATATTACTTGATAATATTAAAAATATCGTTGTTGATAGTATGAGTATCGGAGAAGACCCAGTATTAACCAGAGAACGCCATAAATTATCTCTACAAGAAACTGTTGAATGTTTAGATAGAGCAATTAAATCAAGCGATGCTATGGATATGATGGCTGAAGATGTTAGACTTGCTGCGCGCGCACTTGGACAGATAACTGGTATTGTTATGGTAGATGAAGTGCTGGATATTATCTTTAAAGACTTTTGTATTGGAAAGTAAATATTTTTTATATTCTTTGTAAGCTGCCATCATTAAGAACATGTAGAGCAAAGTAGTTTATGACTTTATCTCTTTGTTTTTCATAATCTTTTATAACCGATTCACATGTTTTAAGATTTTTTACATCATCGTCAAACATTCTAACCGTTTTTATATCAGGATATATTTTAAGATACCAATCTATTACTCGTGATTTTTTAATTTGGGTTGTTGGATATTTTTTCCTGTCCATATCACCACTGTACGCAAATTCAATATCTGTATTTCTTATTTTCATATTATGTAATTCAAATTTGTCATGATATAATTTGCAATTATCTGGAATTCCTCTTGCTGTTAAAAACAACGCCAAATGTTTATTTTTTCCCTTATTTTTTTCTATTGACGCTAATAATTTTTGCACCCATAAAACACTTTTTTCAATAGGTTTTGAAGTTTCATAAAAAAACTTAGCGTCTTGAAACTGATCGAAATCATAAATTTCGCCTTCTTTTAAGATATAGGCATTATATTCTTTATTTGTTAGATCTCTAACCCTTACCCCTGATTTCATTACACCTATTGTGCTATATGTATTAAAAATTGTTTCATCAACATCTATTATTGATAGTGTATCATACATGAATTGCTCCTCTCTTCTATATTCTTTGCAAAAGACCATCTTTTAATACATGCATAGCATAGAATTTCATGTCTTTTTTTTCTTTATTTGAGTAGTTTTCAGCCATTTCTGCGCATTTTATTAAATTCATTCTATCGTCGTCAAACATTCTTATGGTTGAAATGTTTTTATTGTGAGTTAAGTACCATTCCAAAACTCGCGCTTTTTTAATCGGGTTTGTTGGATATTTTTCCATATCCATTTCGCCAGTAAACGCAAAATGTATATTTGGGTTTCTTACCTTCATATTGTGCATTTCAAATTTATCGTAGATTTCGTTATAATCATTAGGTAAACTTCTAGCACTAAGAAACAAAAGAAGATGATTACTATTATTTTGATTTTTTTCGATATTTTTTATCAGCTTAGCAATCCAAAATACTGATTTTACTATTGGAATTGAAGTGTCATAAAAAAACTTTGAGTCTTTGAATTGCGAAAAATCAAAATCTTCGCCTTTTTTAAGTACATATTTATTATATTCTTGGTTATTAAGACCTTTTACGCGAACACCAGAATGAAGAACTCCGATAGTGCTAAATGTATTAAAAACTGTTTCATCAATATCAATAACGGAAATTATTTTATACATAAGAAACCTCACTTTAAAAGCTGATTTTTGCCTTATAAGAATAGCAAAAAAAATTATTAAAATCAAGTTTTTATATTTTAGGTTTTAGCTTATACAACCATAATAAAAGTAAAACCCCAGGAACCATTAAAAATGCATCAAAAATAAAAAATTTCTGCCAACCCAGATAATCCGCAATATAACCACTGAATGCTGAGACTATTGTTCCTGATAATGTACTTAATGATATTAAAAAAGCATATTGAGTGGCTGTATATTCTTTTGCGCAAAGTTTTATTAAGAAACTTATCAAAAATACGCCCCCTATGCCGCCCACTGTATTATCAAATATTGTAACAATAATATAGATTGGCATACTGTATCCTATATTAGAAAATATAACAAAAGCCAATGATGTTATTATTTCCATAAATGATATAAAAAATAATGCATGAAAAATATTTTTTATTTTATAAATTATTGCACCACCAATTATTCCAGAAATCAAGGTAACAAAGAAACCTATTGTTCTTGAAACAAAGGCAATTTCTTGCTCTGAAAATCCCAAATCAACATAAAACGGAGCCGCCATAGCAGCAAGAACAAAATTACCCAGCTTAAAAAAGAATATGAATAATAAAAACAGTAACCAATATTGTCTGTCCGTAAATTCTAAAAAAGGTTCTATGAAGGTGATTTTTTTTCGTTCTATTTGAATGTTTTCATCTTCTGTTTTTGGACAATAGAAAATTGTTATAATGCCTATGATGGTTGCGAAACCTGCTAGCATATAAACGAAATTCCAACCAACATAAGGAACCAACATAAGAGCAACAGCAGACGCCATAAACAACCCAACTCTATACCCTACGGTTACAACACTTATACCTGCTCCTTGTTCATTATCATCAAGTATTTTTACCCTTAATGCATCAATTACAATATCTTGGCTTGATGAAAAAAATGCAACCAGCGCCCCCAATATCAACACCATTTTTATATTTTCAGCAGGATTAAAACAACTTAACCCCAATATAGAAAATAACAGGCCTATTTGAAATAATAACGCCCATGCGCGTTTATTTCCCATTTTATTAGATAAGAAAGGTATTTTGTAAATATCAACCAAAGGAGCCCATAAAAATTTAAGGTTATATGGTAATGTAATTAAAACTGCCAATCCTATCACAGAAAGAGCAACTTCAGAATATGATAACCAAAAGCCAAAAGTAGCCCTAGCTGCTACCAAATTAAATGGAAGTCCACTTGCAAGCCCCAGAAAAAAAACTGTTATAAATTTTCTATTTTTATAAACATCAAAACTATTTATTATGCTTTTAAGCATTCTTCTACTATTCCTTTTAAATCTTTTTCTGGTCTTGCGCCTATATGGCTTATAATCTCACTGGCAAATAATGTTCCTATATTTAAACAATCTGTCAGAGCTACTTTTTTGCAATATCCGGATAAAAAACCAGCAGCAAATAAATCACCAGCGCCTGTTGTATCTTTTACAGAAGTTACATTTTGAACACTTACTGTTTCACTTTGCGTTTTTGTTACCGCCATCGCTCCATTAGCACCAAGAGTTATAACAACTGTATCACAAATATCTTTTGCCAAATCAGCTGCTATCTTCACATCAAAAGAATTAAATAGCATTTTTATTTCGTCTTCATTAGCAAAAATAATACTTACATAATCTTTTATGAACTCTAAAAATTCTTCTTTATATCTGTCTACACAAAACGAATCGGACAAAGAGAACGCTATTTGAGTATTATTTTCTTTTGCGATTTTTGCTGATTTTATAATTGCTTTTCTAGCACTGTCAGAATCCCATAAATATCCTTCTAGATATAAAATTTCGCTATTTTTTATTAAATCCTCATCAATATCAGATTCAGATAAATAAACACTAGCACCCAAATATGTATTCATCGTTCTTTGGGCATCAGGAGTTACAAGCACAGTTGAGGTTGCTGTTGCTGCTGAATTTGTTAAAGGCGATGTATTAAAATAAATACCGATATTTGCTATATCTTCTTTAAAATTTTTGCCGTGTTCATCATCTGCTATCTTGCCTATAAATGCTACTTTCATGCCTGCTAGCGCCATTCCTGCAATAGAATTGGCTACTGATCCACCACTTCTTATTGTTGTTTTTTCTAGCGTTTTGTAAAATTCTGTTGCTTTTTTTTCATCAATTAAAATCATAGAACCTTTTGTTAATCCATGTTCGTTTATGTAATCGTTTGACACATTGGAAAGAATGTCAACTATTGCATTACCTATTCCAACAACATTATACTGCATTAACAGCCTCCTTTAATTCTTCTTGTTCTAATAATTTTTGCTCTTCTTTTTGCTTTTTAACTCTTTTTTGTTTTATTATTATATGAAATAAATATATACAGCCAAAAATACTGGCAAGTAATGATGACATTAATGTTCCAACAATCGAATCCTCTAGCAATCTTTCATTATTACTAAAAGTTAATGTTCCTATGAAAATACTCATAGTAAAACCAATACCTCCAATTATAGATATTCCATAAAGATAAGAGAAATTTAAATTTTTTGGCATTTTAAATATTTTTAATTTTATAAGCAGATATGATATTCCAAAAATTCCGATCTGCTTTCCTATAAATAATCCCAAAAACACCCCCAAAGTCACAGAGTTAGTTAAATCTTCTGCGGTGATATTTAATACTGCTACTCCTGCATTTACAAATGCAAATAACGGTAATACAAAAAAAGATACAATAGGTTGAATATCATCAAGCAATTCTTTTAATGGAAACCTTTCTAAATCATCTTTATCTGCTAAAGGAATAGAAAGACCCAATAAAACACCTGCTAGAGTTGTTTCTATGCCAGCATAATGAAGAAAGAAAAACATTATTATGCAAATCAAAATATAAGGAAGTTTGTAAACTATATTTGCTCTATTCATAATAAATAATAGTAAGCATCCACAAAACACCCCCAACAAAGGAACAATTGATATATCAGTAGAATAAAATAATGCAATTATGAATATTGAACCTATATCATCAAAAATTGCTGTTGCTAGCATAAAAACTTTTACAGCCCTTGGCAATGATCTGCCTAGCGCCAACAATACTGCTATTGCAAAAGCACTATCCGTACTTATCGGTATACCCCATCCATGAGCTGTTTCCGGGTTGTGCCAGTTAAGTATAGTATAAATAATAGCAGGACATAACATTCCTCCCATCGCAGTAAAAGCAGGCAATAATATTTGTTTTTTTTGATCAAGAAGCTCTTGTTCCAAATCCCTTTTCAGCTGCATACAAACTGCAGCAAAAAACAATATTAACAACACTTCGCCTGTAAAAGATTTTAAATCTATTGAAACTATATGAGGGCCGAATCCTATTAATATTTCTTCATTTATAAAAAAGTTATACCAATCAGAAAGAGGAGAATTATAAATTACCAAAGCTAATACTGCAAACAAAAGCATACAGATTCCACCTGCTGCTTCCATTTGCAGTATTTTTTTAAGCTCTTTATGTTTTTGTACTTGCCATTGCTTGATAAGAACGAAGTTTTGTGCAAGTTTTCCCGACATTTTGTTCCCTTAAAAAGTTATATTATTTTCCTTTTTATTTCTTTTTTGATGAAAAAAGACTTAAATAAATATAACCCCATACTGTTGCAAGTAATGATGCAACCAAAATTCCTAATGTTGCTTGATCTTGCATTTTTGGATCAGTAAACGCAAGCATATTAACAAACAAGCTCATTGTAAATCCAATACCTGCGATAATAGAAACACCATAAATATTACCGAATGAAGTCCCTTCTGGTAATTTTAAGAATTTTGTTTTTATTAAAATGTAAGAAACAAGAAATACACCTATTTGTTTACCAAAGAATAAACCTAAGAAAACACCCATTGTTATTGGTAATAATAAGTTATCCATTGTAATTCCTTGAAGTGATACCCCAGCACTTACAAAAGCAAATAACGGTAATATGAAAAAAGCAACCCAAGGATGAACGATACCCATCATTTCTTTTAATGGAGATCTTGATTCATTTGTTGGATGCGCAAGAGGCAAAAATGCACCTGTTAATACACCTGCTATTGTTGTATGAATACCTGCAGCATGTAAAGCAACCGCAAGTGCGATACCAATTAAAACATAAGGTGTTTTGTTTGGTATTTTCAACCTATTTAATGCATACAATGCAAGAACACCAAGAGCAACCCAAATCATAGGTACCAATGATACTGAACCACTGTAAAATAACGCTATTATTATAATTGCTCCTAAATCGTCAAAGATAGCAACTGCCAATAAAAATGTTTTTGCAGCACGTGGTAATTTAGAGCCTACCATCAATAATACAGCAACAGCAAAAGCAATATCAGTAGCAGTTGGAATAGCCCAACCTTGAAGATTTTCCGGGTTATTTTTATTGATGAAGTAATAAATAAGCGCTGGGACAATCATCCCACCAATAGCAGCTAATATAGGAAGTAATATTTGTTTTTTGCTAGTAGATATTTCATGAGCCATATCACGTTTTAATTCCATACCTACGCTGAAGAAGAATACCACCATCAAAACATCTTTTACAAATGTTTTTAATGAAACCGTTATTATACTGTCGCCCGACCCGAAAATTAAGCTGTGTTTGATGAAATCAGTATACCAAGTTGCCAAATCTGAATTTGCCACCAAAATAGCAGCAATTGCAAACATAATCATAAATATTCCGCCTGCTGCTTCTGCATGCAAAATGTGATTAAATGAATTTAAAAAATTTCTTTTTTTAGTCATAGTAATTTCCTTTTTTATTATCATTAAAAATTCACTCTGATAATAGAACTATTATCAATCTTGTCAAGAAAAAGCCTTTTATATCTGACCTTATAATATAAATTTAGATAAATCTGAGGATTTTGAAATATCAGAAATTTTTTCTTCTA
>CAYJES010000004.1:0-83981 GCA_964369365.1 uncultured Lactobacillales bacterium
GAACCCTAAGAGGGCTTGAGGGAATAATTAAAGCAACGCTTTAATCCCGAAAGGCACGAAGTGCGGCGAGACGAAGTATCGCGTGTCCCTCTGGACCCACCATTTAAACAAAAACCCCTGTGCAAAGGCACGGGGGTTTTTGTTTGTTGGTCATTGGGACTTTCACCCTTCGGGTTCATCAATTCCAATTAATTATTTTTCTATTAAACAAATTGGTTTATCACAAAATAATCATCTTTATTTACGCCAAGAGAAACAAATACCACAGGTGCATTACAGCATTTTTCAACTATTTCTATTATTTCAAGTGCTCCTTTTGGCAAGTCTGACTTATTTCTTATATGTGATATATTATCGTTCCAACCTTGTATTTCATATTTTTTATTATTCTCCTCATCATATATAAAAACCATTTCAAGACCTGTCAATACATCTAGCTTTGTAAGCGCTATTCCATTTACACCATTTATTTTTGAAGTTTTTCTTACGTCATCTAAGCTTAGCCATGCTATTCTTTGATTTCTTTTTGTAGTTGATTCTATTTCATCTCCGCACTTAAAGAAATGCTTATATGCGTCTTTATCTGTATCTATCTCATGGGCAAGCGGACCTTCTCCTACCCTTGTTGAGTATGGTTTTAATGCGCCCATTACATAAAAATCTTTATTCAAGCCTAGACCACTGCCAACATACGCATAACCAGATGAACAATAAGATGATGTTACATAAGGATATGTGCCATGATCTATATCTATTAATAATCCGTGCGCGCCTTCGAATAAAATATGTTTATTATTAGCCTCTAAAAAACTCTCGACATCAAAATCAACAAATGATTGAAGGAATTGACAGTATGGCAAAATAAACTCGAATATTTCTTGATAGCTTATTTCTGGGAATTTTCCATTTCCTAGCGCTTTAAACAGGATATTTTTTTCAGATAAGGCTTGTTTTATTTTTAGTGCCAACTTATCCTCGTCAAAAACATCCCCCGCCCTTATCCCTATTTGCATATACTTATCTTCTTGGCAAGGACCAATCCCCAACTTTGTTGAGCCAATTTTTGCATTTTCGTCTCTTTGATACTCTCTAAAACAGCTCATAGTTTTATGATAAGGCATAATTAGATGAGTTTTTGCAGATATTTTAACATCTGGAGTTTTTCCAATTAACTTTTCAATCATTTTTATTTCATTCATGAAAGTAACTGGGTCCAATATACTGTCTTGCGCTATTACACTAGTTATATTATGGGCAACACCAACAGGAAGGCTTTGTAAATTAACTCTTTCTCCATTTATTATGATGTTATGCCCTGCATTTGGTCCGCCGTTATATCGTACTATTGCATTATAGGAAGTGCCATTTTTCTCGCGGTCTAAAAGCACATCTACGACACGTCCTTTTCCTTCATCGCTATATTGTAGACCTACTATTATCATATTTTTATCTTTAAGCATTTTATTCTCCTTTATGTCTTTGTTCTAAAATTTTTGTGATATCTGCTAGTGAAAGATTGTGATAATTTAGCAAAATCAACAAATGAAAAATTAAATCTGCACATTCTTCCTTAAAAAGTGTTTCATTTTTTGCAATACTTTCTATTACCACTTCTGTTGCTTCTTCACCCACTTTTTGCGTTATTTTATGCAAACCTTTTTCAAATAATCTAGCTACATAACTATCTTTTATTTTTGATTTTTTCCTATCTTCAATTATACCTTCAAGTCTTTGCAACCAGTTATTTTTGTTTTTATAATTATCAGAAAAACAAGAAATTTCCCCTGTATGACAAGTTGGTCCCATAGGATTTACCCTAACCAACAATGCATCTTTATCACAATCATATCCAATGTTCACCAACTCCAAAAAATTTCCCGAAGTTTCTCCTTTGAACCATAACTTTTGCCTTGACCTAGAAAAAAAATATGCTTTTTTTGTTGCGAGTGTGGCTTCCAGCGCTTCTTTATCCATATATCCCAACATTAAAACTTCCATAGTATTTTCATTTTGAATAATCGCTGGCACCAAACCTGAAAAATCGAACTTCACTTCATCTATCATGAGTTTCCTCCTTTTTTTTCAAATAGGTATTGGGTTTCTTTTATATCAATATTTCCTTCCAGCAATGCTTTGCCCACGATTACCCCATGACAACCTATTTTGGATAACATTACTAAATCATCTAGGCTATTTACTCCGCCAGATGCTTGGACTTTTACATCAAATTGCCTTAACACATCTTCATAAAGTTTAAAGTTCGGACCACTCAGCGCTCCATCTTTACTGATGTCAGTGATTAAATATTCGATATTTCTGTATTTTTTATAGATATCAATTGCCTCAAACAAATCTGTTTGCGAGTTTTTTTGCCATCCATGAGTTGCTATTTTCCACCCATCTAAGAATCTAACATCTAATGAAATTACAAACCTATCTTCGCCAAATTCATCAATCCAATTTTGCACCATTTCTGGGCTCTTTACTGCCAAAGAACCGATAACTACCCTATTTATACCATTATCAAATAATTTTTTAACCGCTTCTTTATCCCTTATTCCCCCACCTGTTTGAATAGGCAGTTGCGAAAACTTTGCTATATCAATAATAAAATCTTTTTGATTACCGACACCAGGATCTTTTGCCCCATCTAAATCAACAATGTGAATCATCTTCATCCCATTTTGCTGGTAATGATTGATTAAATCTACAGGACTATGATTATATTTTGTTTGATTATTAAAATCGCCTTGAAACAACCTTACCACTTCATTTTTTCTTAAATCTATTGCTGGAATTATTTTCATAAAACCTCCTTTATTATTTGTTTGATTTCTTTTACCTTTAAATAAACGTCATTTTCAATTTCGCTTTCATCCAGTAATTCAGTAAAAAAGCTTAATAGAATATTACTTTTATTGTCTTCCGCGATATTTCTCCTTACCTCCATATCATCTTCTAGCTTTTTATAAGAACTTAGCCCTGATGCCTCGTTTAACATCCCTTCGCGCCTTGCTATCACTGTATTAATGCCTGTGTCCATGAAAATTGTCGGAAACTTATATTTATCCCAAATCTTAAGCTGTTTTTCCTTTTCTTCATCACTGGCATTTGCCCCCATAACTGTGCATATTCCAGTAATCCAACCGCGATCAAATATTATTAAATCTTTATTCAAATTGCTTTTTATAACTTCATCAATATAAGAAGTAACTATATTGGTAACGATAGTACTTCCTTGCTCATTTTGACTTAGGGTATACGTTGTTTCACAACCGATATATTCACTTGGAAATTTCGCAACAACATCCCTGAACGGAGCCGCTATCACAATATTTTGAGTTTTCTTTTCAAGCAAAGCAATTAATGTAGATTTTCCAGCGCCTTTTTGTCCTTCTATACAAATTATTTTAACCATTGTTTACTCCTAATAATTCAGCCATAATTTTCCATTTTTTATAAGTATTATTTTTAGATCTTTCCTTAAATACTTTTATATATTCTGGATTATCCCCTATATAATCTAATGTTCCCATCTGATCAGGCGATACCTCTGCACACAATACATCTCCGCCTTTATTTAAAAAGAAACATGCATCATAAATAGTCAAATCAAATTTATTAAGATATTTTCTTATTTCTATAAAAGCCTTTAAAACTGTCTGCTTTGCTTGCTCAGTATCTATAAATCTACTAGCCAACCCTTCTGGCACCATTACATCTTCATGCGGGTTGCTTTGACGCCAATCAAATCGCACATACGGGGCATGCTCTTCCTTTTCATCCATAAGGTTTGGATACGTATGCTTGCTTGAACCAATGAATGCTGCCTTTACAATAACTTCTAATTGACTAGCTGCGTTCTCTTTTGTCATCAAAATATAATTTTTGTACGTAGCAAGTGTTGACGTATTTACACCCTTTTTTTTTAAATAATCTGATAAATGCTGATTTATCTGTGCCCGCAACAAATGTGTCTTTGGGGCACTTATTGCCTTTTTTTCAACAAATGAGTAAATAGTTGGGTTAAGCTTGCCTATTAATAAATCTGGATGATTTGATATTTCTCTTAATTGTCTGCTATCACCATTATGGAACAATTTTAATTTTTTGTATCTTTTCACATTGTCTAAAAGAATTTTTTGTAATCCCGCTAGTTCCGTTTTAACTATTTTCGGCATTTGCAAAATAGGTAAATTTTCATTTGAACAAATTACATCTTTAAAAAAAACAATCGCAAAAGAAGGAGTTTTACCAAACAAATTCCCTGGGGTTAAATGTCCACACCCTCCCATTAATTGATAAAGCTGATTTTCACAAACACCTTTAAAACAAGGTTGTTTCTTTAAATAATCAATAGCATTATCAAAAGCATTCTTCATTGACGAATTAATATCATTTCCTGTTCCCACTATAACTATTTGAGAACTGGTTTCAATAATAGGGTAATCAACCTTTTCACATGCAAAGGCTTGCAACTCTACTGTTGCATCTGCTTCTAGTGCTAGACCAGAGGTTTCTCCATTTGCTTGCCTAAAGTGGACATCTCCTACTCCTAGCAATGCTTTATTGTGACTGTGGGGTAAATAAATAATTGTTCCTTTATGAAGCTGTGCAAAATCCAAATTACCTCCATATTTTGAACACCTGCCCCCACGCATTGGAACATCATTAATAGTGGACATATAACCAATACTTGGTCTAGGCGAAATATATGCATACTCATTAATTTTAATCCGCCCTGCGTCGTCTGGGATATAAATATGAGGATTTCTTACCTTAACATCATCTTTTTTAAATCCAGTGCTGTATGAATTACATTGATAAATCGCTTTTATTTCAATATCACATATTCGCACAGCAATTGATTGATTTTTTCCAACGCCTTTTATCCATATAGGCCCAACACAAGGATGGTTTGATTTTTCTTTTTCAGGGCTATTCATAAAATCATCAAACTCTTTCACTGTTGAAAAAGATTTGCCAAAGCTGTTTCCTATTTCTATTTTAAACTTATCTCCTGCTCTCACTTCTCCTATAGGAATAGTTGACAGAGTATTTACTGATTTTTTCATATTAAATATTTTATTTTGCATAGTTTTTCATTGCCTCCGATAATTTTGCATAACTGTCAAAAATTTGATTTACTGGTTTTTCATGTCTGAATAAGTCCTTAGTTAATGAGTTTCCTTCTTTATCTCTTATCCTAGATGAATCTTGAGTATATTCATCAGCAACGACAATCTCTCTTGAATTATCTCCTATAAAAAATCCTGCTTCAAACTTGCCATCTTCCAATATCCAATCTTGGGACTTTAAAAACTCTGATAAATATTGATTAACTTTGACGGTCAAACTATATAACTCTTCATACTCTTCTTTATTTTTTAACATTCTACCCTTTAGATGTTCATCTTTAGCATATTTATCAAGGGCAATTATCATATCTAAATTCACCCTTGGATCATCTTTGATTTCTTTTTCAGGAAGCACTAGTTTAGGAGATATTTTTTTAAGCAAAGAATGGATATGCTTGTTTGTCCGTGAAAGTTGTTGATATGGCAAATAATCAGTTTCATTTTTCCATTTCACACAAAATTCAACAACAGGAGTATCAAACATTACCCCGCCGTCTAGTAGTGGAATTTTATGGCTATCCACCCAATGTCCGCGCGATACATACCTTGAAATTAATTCCAAAGGAATCATATCCATTTTTTTAACAACTATTCCTTTTTCCTTAAGTGCATCATTTCCTGCTAAATGTGTTTTAATTCCTTGTTTTTCTAAAAATCTATAGAAATAATAACAAAATTCTTCACGCAGCCTTCCACTCCCTGGAATTGTATCTATTTTACCTCTGCCATGTAATAAATCTTTGAACACAACAAGCAATTCATCTTCTTTTTCAGTCAAATAAAAATCTTTACTTGAACCTGCAATAACTATCTCTGACATTTTCATTCTCCTTTCTTTTGATAAAACAACATATTCGGAGTGTAAATTTCTATCCCAACCTCTTCCACACATTCATAAAGTTCCTTCAATAACTTTGATAGCTTTGACGTTTTACAGAAAAATTCGAACCTTTCGGCAACCGTTTTTCTCAATTTAAAAGTAATAAGATTTTCATGGTATTTTTTGTATATTTCTAGAAATCTATATTCTGATTTTTCAGGAACATGACAAACCAATCTTCGTGCAGTTTTTGCATGAGTATAAGCAACTAAACTTTCTTTGATAAAGTCAATTTCTTTTTTATGAGCCTCGCTCAGACCCTTTCTTGCAACCAGCACAGGATGAGCATGCTCAATATCTTCTATTATTTCAAGGTTATTAGCGCGCAAAGATGCTCCTGTTTCACAAACATCAACAATACCTTTTGCAAGTTCAAGCGCAGGATATGCCTCAACGGCTCCAGAAACTTTTAAAATTTTAACACCTTTGATGCCCTTATTTTCAAAAAACTTTCTAGTGATTTCTGGATATGAGGTTGCGATTACCTGATTTTCAAAATCAGCCAAGACAACTCCTTTAGGAGCAGCCAATACCATTTTATGACAGCCAAAATCAAAATCAAAAATTATATCTAAGTCACTGCTATGTTCTGTTAACATATTAGTAGTTGTGATACCAATATCAATACCCTTAGATTCAAGACAAAGAGGAATTTCACGACAACGTATATAGATTATTTTTAAATCTTTCCAACGTTCAGCGTAACCTACGTTATATCTTTCAGACCTAACAAGAGGAATTTCAGATTCTTTAAAAATATTAGAAATAGTATGATACATACGATCATTAGTTGGAATGCCAATTTTCAATTGCATTTTTTTCTCCTTTAGCAGAAAGGTTAAAAGCTTGTCTCGGACTGCCCCCTCAAGACCCAAGCCTTGCCTGTTAGAGCATTTGAGAAAAAACACTCTAACAGGACATTTTTTTTATATTAGTTACTAGGATTTTCAGCTAGATAGTTATCGAAATAACCTTTTATTAAAATCACAGGAGTTCCCTTGTCCCCAGAACCAGAAGTCAAGTCACACAAAGATCCAACAAGGTCAGTAATTTTTCTAGGAGTTGTTCCCAAAGAATAAGCATCGCCTTCTATTTCCTTATTTCCAATAGCATCTATTATTGCTTGGTGTGGGTTTTGAGTATTGTTATCAGCAACGGCTTTAATCTTAATTTCCTTAGGCATTCCAGACAATCCATCAGTATGACCAGGGGAAACAACAGGATCAGCAAATTCCCAAATATGAGTAGCTGGACATTTAAAACCGCCATCTCCATATACTAAAACTTCTATTTTTTTGCCAGTTTTCTCTAGCATTTTTTGTTGCAATTGTTTACAAAAATCTTTTGCATTACGAGGAAATAATTTTAATGTATTTTCAGTAGAATAGTTAGAGCCAAGCAATCCATACTCACTCCAGCCCCTTTGAGAGCTTTCTGATTTACAAATTTCATCCAAAGCAATAACTTTTGCTCCTAATTTTTCTAGCAAGCTTTTATGATAAAAACGTTTGTGAATACTAGACACAACGACTTGATTTGCATATTTTAATACATCTCTTGGGTTATTTAACATTACAACTTCGATATTAGGATTTACATCTTGATACATCTTAGCATAATCAGCTCCTGTAATAGGATGATGAAACTCGCCAAACTTTTCACGCATTTCATCTGCTGTCATTATATCTTGATACGGATTAACATCACTAGCCAATAACTTAGCTTCGTCCATAACTGCATTTCCAACTTCATCATCAGGAAACGACAAACAAACATAAACTTTGCCCTTCACGCCTCTTGCGATACCTTCTAGGATTTTTGCAAACCTATTACGACTTAAAATAGGAAAAGCAACTGCAACATCACCTTCTGGAAATGCGCCAGAAACCTCAGCAGCAACATCGTCCAATGTTACATAGTTTTTTTGTGAACGAGCAAGTAAAGACTCTGTTACACCAATAATATCTCTGTCGTTAAAGCTAAAAGGTTGGTATTCAGACTGGGACGCTTTTATTAATTCATCTGAAATAATATCTATAATATTTGCACCAGCATTAATGATTGGCATACGCACTCCATAAACAGAAGTACCCACTAAACGAATGTTTTTCATTCTTTTTCTCCTTTGGCAGAAAGGTTAAAAGCTTGTCTCGGACTGCCCCCTCAAGACCCAAGCCTACCCACAACTCGTGGGAATTTTTTACTTAATCATATTTTTATCAATCAAGTCATAATTTTCATTATGAACAAATTCTTTCCATCTTTGGTCTTTGAATGCAATCATGTCACGCACCATAGAACCAGAAAGAAAAGGAAAATCTTGTGTTGTTCTATCGCACAACCTGAAATTAGGGATAATCGATCGAAAAGGTTCATACTCTGCGTCTATACCACCGTAAAAAACATCAGGCGCTATATCAATTTTTCGCTCTTGCATTATTTGATTAACCACATTTTGCGGCCATGCCCACAAGTTTGTATCATTATCGACCCCTAATATCCATAACCTTTGATACTCTGGTTTATCGCGATACACATTTTGCACCATTTTTTTTCTTATAAAATAAGGAAGGGGATTGTCTTTTGTTCCTGTTTCATTTGCATGGTTAATAACAACCGACACAATATCACATTCATCAAACATTTGATTTATTATACGTCCGTGACCAATATGAAAAGGTTGCGCACTTATAATAGCAAATCCATGTTTATATTTTTGTTCCATAAAAAAATCTCCTTCAAATTATCAAAAAGGAGAGCAAACGAATCGCTTGTCATATACAAGCATAAGAGACGGCGACTAACCTTTTTGTGCTTCTGTCCATAGTCCTCGAACACCAAAGCAACTACCAATCTATATATATTTTATTTTCTTGTCAATAACTTTTTTATTCACGACCATTTATTTGATTAGGCAAATACCGTGCAAGCAAAGGCAAAACCTTGCTTTTTGTCTGAGGATAATATTTTTGCATTGTCTCATACGCATTCAATGGCTTGTCTGATTTTGTATATCTTGCACATTCCCAATCAATAATCATTTGTGTATAATCTTTTTCATTTTTTTCAATGTTGTTTTCAAGGTGATGCCTGCTGTTCGCACGATGGATCTTGCTAATCTCCTTAGGATTTAGCCAAAAACATAAAGCAAGCATAAATATCTTATCAACATCATGCAAATAACCATCAATTGTATTTTTTCCCAACAATTCTTTTTCAACACATAAAAAAGCTTTTTTATGTTTAAATATTGTTTTTATTTTTTCATAATTGCTAATCATTCCATACCTCAATCTACAATTTATCGCAAAAATTATACATAAATCACAGAATTAGTCAATATTTTTTTAGATTGAATCAATTTTGCTATAAAACCAACACATCAGCTTTAAAATATTTTTATTTATAATTATATATTAAATTTCATTTAAGCCATGCAAATCATTATTCAAACAAAACAAAAAATAAGATAACCAATAAGAATAAAAAACCCCAAGGGTGTGTACAATATACATACATAACCGAAGGGGTTATTTGCAAAGTCTGCATTAATTATCCATTGTATGGATTTTACATTTTTTCAACAAAGATAAATTCTTCATCCTCATCTGTAATTAAAATTAAATTTTTACCGTCAATTTTATATGAAACTATTTTCGGCAACACTTCAAAAAATTCACGTTCAGCATCCATAGCATCAGGAGGTCCCATCATCATAGTAGCACCACCAGGCAAAAGCGTTATTTTGTCACCCTCCACTGTATAATTACCAAAATATCTATTTACCACTGCTCCGTGATATTTGCCCTCTTTGACGTTAAAACCTATTGTAATTGGTACTTTATATTGCGAACCTGCTAAGAGATAATTTTCGCCTAATACAGCATCTTTTTTAACACAAGCCGATAAAGCAACCATTAAGACCATCATTTGTAACATTTTTTTCATTTTCATTCTCCTTTAATTTTGTTAAACATTTTATACATCACTTACGATACATTATATTTTTCAGACTTTTTGCCTGACAATATTGGAATAATACCAAATAATTTTACACTAATCCTTTTATTAATTGTTATCATTTTTAAAAAAGGAATTACACCAAATAATTTTATAACCAATGTTTTGCTAACTTTACTTGCATATTTTTGATATAACTCAGGATGTTTATTTGTTATATAAAAAATTATTGCTTCTCTACGCTTTTTCATTTCTGCTGACTTTGTCTTAGTTATATTTGTTTCATGTCGCCTATACCTAAGTAAAGCTTCAGGTATATTATAAAATTTAGTATGCTCAATCAAAGAAGCCCAAAGCATATAATCCTCGGCTGGCATATATCCATATTCATATTTTATATTATTATCAATTAAAATTGACTTTCTTATCATTACAGATGGGTGTATTAAAGAACTATCATTAACCAAAGCTATTTTAATATCTTCGTCATTTTGCAGAACTTTAATCGTTTTTTCCCCAGGAAACATAACTGCCCAAGTTCCAACCACTCCATAATCTGAATTTTCATCTAAAAACTGTACTTGTTTAAAAAATCTATCAGGCATTGCAATATCATCATGATCCATAACCGCTAAATATTCACCTTTTGATAAATCAATCAACCTATTTCGTGTTCCAGCGATTCCCAAATTTTTTTCATTTTTGAAATACTTTATTCTTTTATCATCATAACTAGCTGCAATTTCATCAAGAAACGTATTTTCTGGACTGTCATTTAAAATTAAATATTCAAAATCAGTATAAGTTTGATTTAAAATACTTTCTATTGCCTCTCTCATATGGATTTCTTTTACATTACAAACTGGCATTAACACTGAAATTTTTGGCATATCAATTCCCATTAAATTAATCATTTATTCGATCAACTGGCACATCTTCAATTGCATCAGCACCAGCATCAAGAATTCCTTTTACAGCACCAGGAGTTAAAACCGCCAATGGATTAACAGTTATAACAGGAGCATCAATCAATCCCGTTATTCCATAGCTGAAATTTAATAAACCACTACCTTTTTCGCTGCTGAACAATTCTCCTAATAGAGGTATTTTAGATAAAATACTGTTAAGAGTATAAGCCGGAACAATACTTCCTTTTATATCAATTTCATCTTTGACAAAATCAACTTCCCCCCAAGCTGTCAAACCAAATCCAGACCCAGAAGTATGAGCATCAGTTAAAGATACTTTTCCATTTTTGAATTTATAAGGAATGATAAATTCATCCATTTTCACTCCGTTACCTTCTAATGAATCAACGATCCCAGTAAATGAGGCTAATGACAACAATTGCACCAAAGTAGGAGCTTTTAAAAAATAAAAATCTTCTACTTCAATTTTTCCTGATATTTCACCATTTTTATTAATAACGCCATCTATTTTTAATTCACCTCCACGAATATTTCCCATAATTCCAAGAGCACGCAAATTATCACCAGCATCATCAGAAATCAACAAAAATTGATTTATATCACCATCTTCCAACAATGAAAATTCAGCCTTATTATTGTCTTTACCTACCAACGTTTCTATTTTAATTCTGTCTGGCAAGGTTTTTGATAGCAAAACGCTTCCAACAACGTTTTTATACCTAGCTCTACGCCCAAATGAAAGAGCATCTAATTCAACATTGAAATTTATATCTGAATACCCAAAATACATATCAGATTTTTTAATCCCTGATGATAGCAGCTTAGTTTTATTACCGCTTGTTAACGACTTTAAAAATCCTTTCATATCTAAGTTTTTACCTGAAACTTTACCTTGGATTTTATCATCTATTAAATCAATAATCATACTAGCATCAGTCATTGTGCCTTTTATTTCATAAAAAGCAATCCTAGATACTTCACCATTTTCGTTAAAATCTACCAAACCATTTATATTATTTTCTTTTTTATCGGTAATATTAACGGTTATATATTTTTCTGTTTTATTTACAGGTATTCTTAAATTGATAATACCAGGCTTTGCACTATCTTTATACCAACCAATACCCCCTAAATCTAATACAGCATTTACGATATCAAAATTTATTTCCATTTCGCCTTTTTGGTATTTATCTAATCGTATTGCTGCATGAATAGGAATTTCGCCTTTTATGAAATTGTTTAAAAACTCATATTTGGGATAGTGTTCGCCAATTAATGAAGAATTAATAATAGTAGTAAGTTCATACACAGAATTATTTTCTTTATTAAAATATTTTGTGAAAATTATATTTGATGCAAGATTACTGATATCTCCTATACCTGACAAAACAAGCTTTTCATTATTTAATACCAAACTAAATTCAGCATTTTTAATATCTACATCACCAAAAGCATTATTAATATCTGTATTCATAATTTTAGCATTAACATCTGCTTTTACTTTATCAACAGATAAATCAACATCAAGAGGAAAAAATAGTTTCAGACTTGTTACCATCTGGCCATTAACGTTTTTAGGCAAAAGATTTAATTCCTTCATATATTCAAAAGGCTTACTATCCACTACTTCTAATGCTTTTTGTAAATCTCCTTCTATCTCCAACTTAATATCAGCAAATTCCTGTGGGTCCCTTATATTTGTAAAAGCAAGTGTGCCAGAGGTCATTTTTAATCCGTCCATTCCGCCTTTTTTCACCACCACATCAACTCTGTCTAATGTAACATGAGCGTGCCCACCAACACCAACTGCTTTTGGCATACCTTCAATATAATCAACAGTTGCATTTTCAACATCAAGCGTCCCATCAATTAATTCAGAAACAATTTCTTCTTTTTCATTACCTATAAAAATCATTTTGAATTGAGAGTTGTTATATAATCCACCTGTTATATTTTGATGTAACCATTCTCTAACATCAGGACCAATAGATTGCGGCCAATATTTCTTTAAATTCTCATTGGCTAACGATGGCACACCTGCGTCAATTTCTATTCTTAATTGAGCGACAGATTGGTTTAAAATAAATTCATCCAAGCCTTTTATTGTTATATTTCCAGTTGCAACTCCATCATCCGCTGTTATTTTTATTTTTGGAATATTAAGAGATTTAAGTCCTTTTTCAAAATCACCTTTTACCGATAAGGTATTAAGGGGGTATATTTCGTTTTCATCTAAAAATGGCAATCTTATAACCCCATTATATCCAAAAAGTTCAAACGAAGCCTTATCAACAAAAGATAAATCATCTATTTTTTCAAACTTATCAAGCTTTAAAAATGCAAAAAATTTTCCTCCAATAGACATATTAACAATATCTAAAAAAGGATATTTAATTGAATCTTGGAACATATTAGGGTTAAAAGGAGATAATTCAAGCATAGCTTCACAAGTTTTTATATGTCTGTCATATACTGCATCAAATTTAAAATTAACAGCCTGCACCCCTATCATAGCCATAGCATCAATATTAATACTATACGCCCTATTTCCTTGATTTATATTCATATTAAATTCTGGAAATTCATAAAACGTATCTTGATATTTCAGTTGGAATTCAGCCTTTTCTATAGCTATACCTTCAAAATACGGATTATGATTACTTGATAAAAATCCTTTTATAATTTTTCCTATATCAAAATCAGAATTGTTAAATGTGTCGTTTTGAATATTACCAAGCAATCTACCATCATCTGTTAAATGCAGCCTTAAAGAAGCCATAGGAATTATCACATTTTTAGGAAATAATTCACCTTTTAAAATTGCCTCAAAGCTAAAATCAATAATTATCTCTGGAACTCTTACTATTTGCACAGAATTGTTATCAAATATATCAATACCAACAAGCCTAACATTAAGGGGTTTATCAAGTGAATCATATTCCAAATATGCTTGCTCTATATCAATTTTAACGTCCATTTGTTCAACATTAAGAGCCTCTGCAATATAAGGAATTGCCTTTTGAATTGATATAGGACCGCTATAAAATTTCCACACAGCAAATGAAACAGCAATGCCAAAAGATATTGCAACTATTTCAATAAAAACAATCAGCGATTTTTTTATTTTCCTAAGCAATTAAGATACCTTTTGCATGAACACATTTTGCATAAAGAACATGGCAAGGAAGCTTACTACAATCGAAATAATAGGCGTTAAAACCCAAGCCCCACCGATATGAAGCAATTTTTTCCATTGTAATCCCTTTCCTTTTTGAAGCAACGCAATACCAACGATTGCACCAATAATAGCCTCAGCACTAGACACCGGCACCAAAGGAATAGTAGGCAGACCATGTGAATCAAGAAAGTTATAAAGTGTTTTTGATGAAAATATAAATAAAACAATCGAATGAGAAACCACAACAACAAGGGCGGCAATCGGGCTCATACGTAAAATTCCTTCACCTATTGTATCTATTACTTGTCTAGAATAAAAAAGAACCCCAAACATAATTGAAATACCGGCAAGCAAGAACAATTGTTTGTCCCCACCAAAAACATACTTTCCATCAAACAAAGATATATCATGGAATGGTACAGATTGCATAAACACACCCATAACATTTGCGACATTATTAGCGCCCAACGCATAAGATCCAAAAATACCGGCAAGAATTAAACTAACCCTTGTAAAAGCGTCCAATTTAAACAAAGGCACAGGGAATTTATTTAAATACCATTTAACCCCCATCATCATAAGCATCGAAAATATCGCAGCAAGCACAGGACTGGTAAACCAACCAATAACAATATGACTAAGCGATGAATAATCAATCGGGGCATCAACAAATAAGCACCACCCCAAAATACTTCCCACGATTGCTTGAGTTGTTGAAACAGGCATCCCAGATTTCGTCATCAACCAAACAGAAAGCCCAGCAGACCCAGCCACAATAAATGACCCAGCCATAGACGAAATTCCACCCAGTTTTCCGATGGTTTCAGACGTGCCACCACCACCAAAAACGCAACCAAGTATAACAAAAATAGAACATAAGATAGTGGCCGTTCTAAATTTTATCATTTTGGTACCAACCGCAGAACCAAAAACGTTCGCCATATTGTTACCACCAAGAGCCCACCCCATAAAAATACCGGTAGACAGATAGAAAAATATAATTATGCCTTCCATATTTTACACCAATCTTTTGATTGTGAAAATAGATAATTTATCCGCAACATCTTCGGCACAATTTGCAATATCATCAAGACTGTCTGCGAATTTTCGCAATTGATTTTTCTCAGGCAATGAAAGTTTGTCAGAGGCATAAATCTCACGGTTTAGTTTTTCACATGCAATATCGCCTTGTTTTTCAAAAAACATAACTTTATGAAGCGAATTATTTACTTTTTGTGTATTTATAAAAAATGCGCGCGAAGAATTGGTCAAAGATTCAACCGCATTAATCACAAGTTCTGCAAGTTCATTATACATATCATGGAAATTTTCGGCTATAACCGGCTTTTCAATTGAAAAATCTTTTGATACTTTTTCAAAAATATTCATGCAATTATCCAATCCTTCGACCAAAGAAAGTACATCAGACCTTGATTCTGGAATTAAAGTATTGCTATAAAGTTTAGTTTCTAAATGGCGGCGAAGCTGATCATTTCTGGTTTCATATGCACTAATTTCACGAATTTTTGCTTCGTAATCTTCGCTACAACCTTCTTTCATATAAATTTTAATTGCTTTTTTAAATAAAATTCCAGCCTCAGAAATGTTGCTCAAAAACTCGTTAACATTTGAATCCAACTCACGAATATTTTTCAATAAATTTAAACCTGCCATTTTAACACCTTTCACTTAATCATTAAATATCTTAACAATTATAGCTTTTTTTAGGATTTTTGCCAGTTTTTTTTAGTTATTTTTAGAATCTTCAATTAATATTTTCAGATCTTTATACTCAGAATTATGTTTAATCAACAAGGGCCTTATATATTTTTCAAACTCACTTGCCTGATCTACAGTCAAAAGTTTTTTAAACTTTTCTGCAATCTCCGAAATATCTTTTACTCCAGTATGAGTTTTATCGTCATTTTTAAAATGAAACCAACATATCTCATCAAATGAATGATATTTCATTTCAGTTCTGTCAACCGCAATCGTTTCCCAAAACAGACTATTTAAAAAAGTTTTAATATTTTCTTTTTTCACAATAAAATGATCAAAAGGCATTCCGTTATATGGAATTGGAGAGAATAAATAAAGATTACTTTTCCATACAAATGTATTATATCCCATTATCCCATACATAGTTTTTATGTTATCTTTTTCAGACTTTATTTTTGAAAATATTTTCCTTAAATTTTCGGTAATATAAATCTGATCAGCATCTATTTTTACGACATACTCGTCATCATCGAAAAATTGCAATCCGAAATTATAATATGCCTCCAAAGAATATTCTTTAGGCAAATCACCTTTTTTAAATGCTACTTGATTAACCACATAAGGATATCCATAAATTTCGCAATTTTTTCTATCCTCACACCACTTTGTTGCATATTTAATTGACCCATCATCCTTCTCAATTGAATATATCATAACAATATGATCAAAAACCCCGTCAATACTGTCAAGCATCGCCGGCAAGACCTCAATTTCATTTTTAAATCTTATAAATGCACCAAATTTATCATCTTCCAACGCAAATGCATTATTTGATACAAATATGCATAACATTCCAATTATTATAAATCTCATTATATTACAGCAGCCCCTTTTCCATTTTTAAATTCAATTTTTTTATTAACATATTTTAATAGCTCTTTTTCGTGAGAAACTGCTATAATTGTTTTTTCTTTATATTCTTCAAAAATAAATTTCCAAATAGACTTTATAGTATTAGCATCTAAATTGTTCGCAATTTCATCAAGGACTAAAACATCTCTATTCAATAACAATCCTCTGGCAAGATTTATCCTTTGTCTTTCTCCTCCTGAAATTTTTATACCTTTTTCTCCAATATTAGCATTCAAATTACCATCCAGCCTACTTACTAGCTCTTCTAAACAACATCCTCTTATAACTTTTTCAAAATTTGTTTTTGATATTTTTTTACCCATAACAATATTATCATAAAATGACATATTAAAAAGCTCAACATCTTGAGAGATGTATATGATTTGATTATCAAAAAAATCTTCAGACAAATCCTTATAATCGATATCATCAAGAAGTATAACACCTGATTTTGGCGAAAATTGACGAGTTAAGAGATTTAAAAAGGTAGTTTTTCCATCACCAGATTTGCCAGTTACCGCTATATGGTCTCCTTTTTTAATTTCAAATTCATTAATAATGTGTGAAAACATAATTCCATCTTTTAAGTAATCGAATTCAGTATTATTAAAAGTTATCTTTTTCCATTTTTTTGTAACTAATTTCAGATCTTTTTTATTAGGTTCGCTTCCCAAATGCTCATTCAATATCCCATATTCTACTTTAGTTTTGACTATTTCAGACATCAATCCCATGTATGCCAATCCAAAATCAGATATTTTGGGTTGTATGTATATAATTAAAATAATAATTTCAAGCCCTGAACCAAATTGAACAAATTGATATATAAAATATCCTATTGGAAGTAAAAACAAACAATATATATAAAAATCCAATAATCCATACTGCCAAGTATTATAGCGCATTAAATTAATGCCTTTCTTAACAGCATCATCTTTTTTAGGACGTAACATTGTCCATACAAAAGGTAATAAATTCATTTTTTTTACGGATCTTACATTATATAAAAAATCCAAATAAAACTTATCAAAATCTATTGTTGCTCTGTTATAGTCATCAACAAATCCAAGTCTTTTTACATATAAAAACCTTATCATCACTGCAACAATAAATAAACTTATTAAAAAATATGAAAATAAATATATTGAAACATGTAACGTATAAAATAAAAAACATAATATCAAAATAAAATTACTTAAATATACAAACGGAATTTTCCATATCCATACCCTAGCCATCTCGCAAACTTTCTCTAAAGCACTAGAAAAATATCCAACAGAATTATTTATATGCCAATTATATTCTTTATGGTACAATTTTTTATAATAAATTTCTTTGATATTTAAAGGGATAATTTTTCCAATATTTTCAATATGAAAACGCCACGAAAAACGTCCTGTCAATAATAATATTCCCAATAATATAAATATATAAAAATTTGATAAAACCATATCCAAATTCTTATTATTCACCGATGAAACTATATTTGCCACTACAAGCGATGACGCGAATACTAACAAACCTTCAACAGTCCCAAAAATATAGCTTAAAATAAACTTCAGCCTTAATTTAGTAGTATCACATGCTAACCAAAATAATTTATGTGCGATTATAATTGTATTAAACATTATAAATTAAAATACCTCTCCTTAACGTTTATTTCAGCTGTGATTATAGCAATATTCGTGTTTTTTGCCAGTTTTTTTTAGTTATTTATTTTTTTAATTTTGTCTTTTAGTAAAAGAGATGATTTAAGTGCTATTTTCTCCAAAGACATATTAATTTTATCAGCAAGATTTTTAGGTAAATTGTTATAAATAGCAAAAAAATCCAATAAGATACATGCAATTTGTGGATTTTTTTTATCAACTTCTATCACACAATCTGCAAAAAAATCGTAACCCGAACCATCTTTTTTATGAAACACCAAATTATTACTAGCAAATGAACCAAGCAATGCATAAACATTATTAGGATTTGCGAATGAAAAATCTTTATGCTTAACCAACCCCTTTACCCTATCCAATGTATCGGGCAAAGGAGACATCGCAACCCCAGAAAACCATTTATTTACAACCAAATGATGCGATTTATATGTTTCGTAAAAATCATTTATAACATCTTCTCTTGCTTTGAAATTTTTACCAGTAATAATCACAAAAGCATTTAATTTTTCGCTCATATTCGATTTTTTATAATATGTTTCTACAACTTCGTTTTCATATTCATCAAGGTATGACAGATAGTTCAAGGCCAGCACCCTAAGCTCTACACTTTTACTTTGCCCCAACCATTCAAAAGATGTTTTTAATTCTTTTGAGATGGTTTTAAGGAAATCTTCCCTTAACAGGAATGCTTTTTCAAAATCACGTTCAGCAAACAATTCTGATATCGAAGCAACCGATGGCAATGATAGCATTTTTGCTTTTACCTCATCACTTAAATATTTGCTATTAATAACACTTTTTATAACCTCTATTCCATTTCCAGCGCCACCATCTTTTATACAATTTAAAATATATTTTTGCATTGCTTTATGTCTTGCAAGCGCTATTTTACTAAACTTTATGATATTTTTATAATCATCATCACTTTGATGTAAAATTACTTGTACTGGTGCTACAAAATCAGGATTAAGACAAAGTAATGGAGCAGAAGTAATATCTGTAAATGTAAAAGTTTTATATGAATTATCCAAAACTACATCATAATATTTTTCTTTGCCCTTAACTATCAAAGACAGTGAAAAAGGCATAATTAAGTCTCTATCCTTATTATGCTCTATGCTCAACCTATATAAATTTTTATCAGCATTGTAATTTTCAGTAATTTTTATATTTATATTACCCACAATATC
Organism: uncultured Lactobacillales bacterium; assembly: GCA_964369365.1. Classification (GTDB taxonomy): domain Bacteria; phylum Pseudomonadota; class Alphaproteobacteria; order CAYJES01; family CAYJES01; genus CAYJES01. The sequence goes on from CAYJES010000004.1 coordinate 19,574, forward strand.
AAACCACAATCCAAATTTATCCATATCTATTTTTGTGAATTTTTGAGCTTCTTTTAAAAGTTCTTGATAAGTTACAGCCTTGCCTTTATATTTCACAAAATAACTTCTGATTGCTTTATTAAACTTTGCCTCGCCAATTAACGTTTCCAACATTTTAAAAACTTTTGCAGCCTTTTCATAAGTGGTCGAATTATATATACTTCTAACATTACTATATTGCTTGGCAACAATTGGATGAGCCAAAGACGATGCATCATACTTAAATTGGTGCCCTATCATAATATTTGATTGGTCAAGTTGTGCACCATCTTTATCATAGAATGTTTCTGCATATTTTTGTTCACGGTAAACTGTTAAACCTTCTTTTAAGGCGAGGTTAAACCAATCACGTATCGTTATCTTATTCCCGCTGTAATTATGGAAATATTCATGAGCCACTATTAAATCAACATTTTTATAATCATTAACAGTTGCCGTTTCTTCGTTAACTAGGATATATTTATCATTAAATATATTAAGGCCCTTGTTTTCACAAGCTCCACTATTAAAATCTTTAATGGCAACTATATTCATATATTTAAGGTCATATTCACAACCAAAATGATCTTCATCCCATTTCATTGCCCTTTTCAAACAAGATAACGCATATTTTGCATATTCAGTTTTGCCAGGCTCTACATACACTCCAAGCTTAACCTTTTTCCCTGAGATAGTTTTAAAACTATCCTTTAATACATCAAACTTGCCCGCTATTATTGCAAACAGATAACAAGATTTACGCGATGGATCATTCCACACTACTTGATGCCTGCCGTTACCTAAAGATTTCTTTGATTTAAAATTACCATTTGATAATAATACTGGATACTTGCTTTCATCTGCTTCTATTGTTACTGAATACCTAGCCATTGCGTCTGGTCTATCTGGGAAATATGTAATTCTTCTGAACCCTTCTGTTTCACATTTCGAACATAAAGTATCAGAAGAAACATAAAGCCCTTGCAAATCTTTATTTTTTTCAGGTGATATTTCCACCCTAGTTACAAGTTTAAATTCTTTCATCGGACAAAGTAAGGTAAGACCTGTATCATCAATTACATAATCTTTACCTTGACGTAATTTTTTCTTATTTATTGTAATGGCAAGCAACCTAAGATTTTCACCATTTAAAAATATTTTTTCTTGCTTGTTATATTTAATGTGAAGTTCTGTTGTTACAATGGTTTTAACCGCATCAAGGTTAAATTTCATATCGACCTTGGCTATTTTATAATCAAGGGGCTTATAATCATCTAAATATGTAACTTTTATATTTTTCATAGACTTTTTTCTAGTTATCAATTATTTATATAATTATGAAGAAAATAAAAACTTTTACAACAATATTATTAATTTTATTTATTTCGGGATGTTTTTTCTCTAATGAAACTATATACCTGACTTCTTCCCGTGCCGGAAAAACACAGATTTATTCACAAAACCAAAACCCTTCTGCCTATCCATCAAAAGGATATATCACAGTTCAAAAAGGCGATACCGTTTATGGATTATCTCGCAAATATAATGTAGGGCTAAGGAACCTCATCTCCACCAACAATTTAAGGGCACCATATAAACTTACCATTGGGCAAAAATTGCGTTTGCCGGCCTCTAATTATCATACGGTTGCAAAGGGCGACACTGTATATAGCATTTCACGCAAATATAACGTAAATATGCCATCACTTGTTCGAGGGAATAATTTAAAATCTCCATACACTATTGGCATAGGGCAAAAATTGTGGTTACCTTCATCTGTTGTTGCAAAATCTACTAGCTATAAAAAACCAACTACTAGCACAACTAAATCCACTAGCAATACCACTAGGTCAAAAACAACTAAAAAGCCTGCAAAAAAACCAGTAGTGTACAATGCCCCAAACCGCAGTGGATTTTATTTTGCATGGCCTATCGATGGCAAAATCATCACTCCTTATGGTTCTGTGGGCAAAGGAATGCACAACGACGGCATTAACATTGCGGGCAAACCAAATCAAAAAGTACTGGCGTCTGAAAATGGTGTCGTTGCTTATACGGGTAATGAAATCGCAGGATACGGCAACTTACTTTTAATAAAACATGCAGAAGGTTGGATGAGCGCCTATGCCCATAACGAAAAAATACTGGTTAAGAAGGGGCAAAAAGTAACAAAAAAACAACCTATTGCTATTGTTGGCAAAACCGGTAATGTTGCAACTCATCAACTACACTTTGAGTTAAGGAGAGATTCAAAACCTATCAACCCTATTTCATATCTTGAAAAGAAATAAAAAAAGAGGCAAAAAAAGCCTCTTTTCTTATAATTCATTGCCATATTAACAATTACGCTCTAGTATTTACTATATTAAGAGCAACTGTTGCTTTTAATAAATCATCTTTTGAAACCATTGGCGAAATCATATTTGTGATAACAGCATTAATAAGATTACGTTCTGCTGGCGAATGCATGCTATGACCTGATTCAGGCAACATATAAAGTGAAACATTATCAGAAGTCAAAGCTTTTGCGATCCTTGGCGCCTTTGTAGGAGAAACCATTTGGTCCTTTTCCCCATGAATAATAGCCACAGGACCGTTATAATTGATTGGTCCACGTAAAACAGAATTTTTATCACAATCTTCAAGATATTTCATAGTATAAACCACTGGCAAAGCAGGAGATGCAAGTGTACCATCACAATCAATTTCTTTCACACCAAGAGCTGCTCTCATTTGTGGATTATTTATTACGAAATCAACTTCTTCTTGATGATCAGGAGCACCACTTAGCGTAACCATGCCTTTTACTTTATCCCCAACAGCATCAAGTGATTTAATTAAAGGCCAAGCACCCATACTACTTGCAACAGCTACCACATTTTTATCAAAAACTTTTATAGCAGAAATAACATCATTAGTAGCAGAAGTCATGTTGAAATCTTTTTCATAAACACCTTCTGACTTACCGTGGCTGTTCATATCAATTGCAATATAACCAACCCCTAATTTACTTGCCAACATTTGCATATTCCCAGCATTTGTAAGCTGACCATTATGCAAAGGATTTTTACCAGAAGCAGTTCCATGAAGAAACAAAATATATGGTTCTTTCCCTTCCATAATATCATAAGAAAGTCTGTGTCCAGATGAACTTTTAATAAATCCTGATCTAATTTCGTTTGTCATATTTATATTACCTTTCAATAATTTAATTTGAGTATTTTTACTTTTAACTTAAATACACAACAAATATACACTAAAACAATATTTTTGTCAACATATTATTATATTTATTTTTCAAACTATTTTCTAATAATACAACATAACCTATAAATAATTATTTTGAAAATTAAATCAAAAAATGATATATATAATCAACTATAAAATGATTAAATTCATTTTAAATCAAACAACAATTAAACTTAGGATTTAAATTCGTGAAAAAAACAAATGTAGGAATCATTGGATGTGGCTTTATTGGTGGATCATTAAAAACTTGGCTAGAAGAACACAACGACGAATGCAACATATTGGTTTCAGATCCTCCCAAAGGATATAATGATGACATGGCAACTGCTGATATAATATTTATTAGCATCCATATTCCAACTGAAAAAGACAACATTCAAGATTTGTCTCTTCTTAAGGATATTATAAAAAAATTACCGGACAAGCCTATTTTCATCAGAACTACTATTACTCCTGGCACTACAGATTTGCTTAGAAATGAAACAGGAAAAGACATTAATTTTATGCCTGAATTTTTGACCCAAAGAACAGCTTATCAAGATTTTTGCACACAACCAATGATTTTTACTGGACATGTCGATTTATTAAAAAGAATATTTAAAACTAAGAAATTCATAGTAACCACATCATTGGAGGCTGAAATTTCAAAATACGCTCATAATGTATTTGGAGCATTAAAAGTAACCTACTTTAATGGTATTTACGAATTATGCCAAAAACAAAAGATTAACTATGAAAATGTCCGCCAAGGTTTACTTTTAAGTGAATATATAAATGACACTCATACAAATGTTCCTGGCCCAGATGGCAAACTTGGATATGGAGGAAAATGCTTTCCTAAAGATGTGGATGCATTTACATTTTTCTGCCAAAACGATCCTATTTTCAATCTTTTGAAAGAGTTAAAACCGTTGAACACAATATTTAGAAATGATAGCGAATAGTTATAATTACATACTAGATATTTTCTTAGCAATTATCCCAGACAATTTATAAACCAGCTCACTTTGGCTTTCTACATAATCATGATAAGTAAGACCAACATCAGTTTCAAGTGTGATATTATCAAATGAAACAACTTTATCACGACGATTAATTATGCTCCACCACACACGCAGCTCTGATTTTTCGCCTAATCTGCCATCCATTCTATCAACATTAATCACAACCTTATAATCGGGATTTATCCCACCCATTGAAACAGGTTTAATCTTAGCATTAGGGAGATATGATGACATATTTTCAGCAACAACACGTTGTAATGAAGTTCTTAATGCCTCAAGCCATCTATTAAATTCAGACATATCATATTCAATATCACTAAGTCCTTTTGTTACAATTTGTGGTCTATCAATATATCCAGGGATAGTAACATCCACACTTATTTTTGAGCTATTTTTACTAACAGGTTGTACATCTTCATTTTCAATAGAAGTCAACAAATAAAAACTAGAAGGTGCAGTATTGCCATCAATTACACAACCGCCAAGCCCTATTAACAACACAAATAAAACAAATTTTTTCATTAATAATTTCCTTTCCCTTTGCCCAGCAATAACGCTTGTGGGTTACGTTCTATATAATCCGCAAAATTACGCAAAGACCTTGCAGCTCTGCTGATGTTTTGCGCAGCTTTATTAAGGTTAGCAACCAAACTATTACCCCCACCTACAACTGATGAAGGATTATTTAATTCAACCGAAAACTTAGCCACTTGCTCCAAAATAACAGGAGCATTAGTATTCAATGTTTCAAGCAATGTATCAAATTTACGAACAATCTCTCCAAGCGGAAGGTTTTGAATATCTTTAGTAAGTGCACCTAGTTGAGATAACACTGTTGGAATTTCAAGATATTCAATAGCATCATCATCTTTTCTGAATACTGCTGGGGCTTCTTTATCAAATTCCAATTCAATCATCAATTGCCCAGTCAACATATTTTGCGAGGTAAGCTTAGCCCGTAGTCCATTTTTAATCAAATAATCCAAGATATAAACAGTGGTTTTATTTTCAAATTCCTTCCTATCATAAAATGAAGTTAATTCTGCTACTACTGGAATTTTAAATCCGCCATCTTTCATACTAACATCCAAAGAAATGCTTGTAACTTTTCCTATCGCAACACCATTCAAAACAACCGGCGAACCCACATTTAATCCTTTTACAGATTCTTCAAAATAAAAAACAACAAGTTCTGATTTATTCACAAACAACTTGTCACCAACCGCATACCCAAGTATCGCAAGAAAGAACACTATTCCTGCCAATGTAAAAAGCCCTATTTTTCTGGCATCAGGAGTTTTTCTCATTATCCATTTCCTCTAGTTAAAAATTTATATACCGTTTCATTTGGTGGATTTTTCAAAAGTTCATTAGGATTACCAAAACCTATGCCTGTTTTTGTATCCACGTCTAAGAATATCGAATTATTTCCAATCGCAAAAATCGAAGCTAGTTCATGCGTAACCACTACAATTGTTGTTCCCAAGCTTTGATTTATTTCTAATATCAAATCATCTAACCTTTTTGCGCTTATAGGATCAAGGCCTGCTGATGGTTCGTCAAAATACACAATTTCAGGATCCAAAGCCAAAGCCCTGGCAAGACCTGCTCTTTTTTTCATACCTCCACTTATTTCCGATGGATAAAAATCTTCATACCCGCTCAGCCCGACTAACGCCAACTTCAAGCTTGAAATCTCATCTATTTCTTTATCACTATAATCGGTATATTGAGCCAAAGGCAAAGCAACATTTTCCGCCAAAGTCATAGAGCTAAACAAAGCCCCACTTTGATACAAAATCCCATTACCTTGCATTATTTCGTTTTGTTTTACCTTGTCTGCGCGCCAAAAATCAACTCCATTAATTAAAACCTCTCCTTTTAAAGGCTCTTTAAGACCTGTTAAAACCTTTAAAAGTGTACTTTTTCCACCACCACTTGCTGCCATTATAATAAAAACATCGCCTTTATTAACTGAAAAATTAACATCTCTCATGATAATGTTATCACCGTAAGCTATGGTTAAATCGCTGACTTTTATTACTGGATTATTCATCATATTCCCACCACCTGAAATATCAATGTTAGAATAGCCGTTGTAATAATGATCCAAACAATAGAAGCAACAACAGCACTGGTAGCAGCCTTTCCCACACTATCTGCATCTTTACCGCTTTTTATACCGTAATAACAACCGCAAAGTGCGATAACAACACCAAACACAGCTCCATATAAAATTCCAATTAAGAAATGCGTAGCCGTCAAAGTCGTAACCGAATAATTCCAATATTCCCCAGGCGCCAAATCCAACATAAAAATACCAACAAATGCGCCACCTAAAACCCCCATAACATCAGCAAATACGGTAAGTATCGGCATAGTAATGATTAAGGCTAACATCCTAGGCAACAATAAAAAATCAATAACATTAATTCCCATTGTTTTAAGTGCGTCAATTTCTTCATTAACTTGCATAGTCCCGATAGTAGCAGCATAAGCAGACCCAGTCCGACCCGCCATTATTATACCAGTCATAACCGCACCCATAACCCTAGTCATCGCAATCATAACCAAACTTGCCACAAAAATTTCAGCCCCGAATAATTTCAGTTGCATTGCTCCCACAAATCCAAATATTACCCCAACCATGAAACAAATTAATGATACAATGCCAAATGCCTTAAAACTGCAATCTTCTAGGGCGAAAAGAAAATCCAATTTCCTCATAATAGCTCTTCCTAAAAACAAACGTTTAAGCGAACTTACAACCGTTCTTAAAAACCTTGCCCCAGACATGAAGGCGTCATTTGTCTTTATCATTCCCATACCAAGGTTATTAATAAAAGGTAATTTTTCTTGTTTTTTTATTTCTGGATTTCGATTATCGGCAAAGGCTAAATCAAGCAATCGCTTAGCGCCATTTGGAATTTGAGATTTTATTTCAATTTTTTTATTTTTGCATAATTTGCATATTTCAAACAAAAATACAATAAAAGATATATCCCAATTCTGAGAGGAACTTGCATCAATTTCTATTTTTTTTATTTTATTTTTTTTGATTAATTCAAATACTTCATCATTATTACTATCGTTTTTTGATGACACCAAGTCACCTAAAAAAACAATTTTTAAAGTATCTATATCATTTAAATTACAATTAAATTGCAAGAATAAGCACTCCTAAACCCTATATAAAGATACAAGATTTCATAAAAAAAATAAAGAACTTTTATTTTAATTATTCCATGTGCAGTTCAACATTTTTGTATGGCAAATTATGTTTTATCAACAATAATCTTATATGCTTTTCAAACAAATCCGATTGTTCTTTTGTAAATCCCATAAAATCATTTTCATCTATATGATAAAAACTTATAAACCTATTATTTTCGATATCTCTATAACGTTTCATAAAATGAAACCAATTGATATTTTCCAAAAGAACTAGTTTCAAATCTTTATTTGCTAAATCAATTGTTTCTGCAAGAAAGCTATTATTAAAACCTTTTATATTTTTTCTTTTAATAATAAAATGGTCATGATATTTACCTATTATAGGCACATTACGATATAAATAAAATTTATCATGATATGCAAATGAATTATAACCTTGCATCGCATAATAATATTCTGTTTCATCATTTTCGTTTTTTCGTATTTCATCAAATGTTTTTTCAAGATTTTCTTTTATATATATTTGGTCGCCGTCAATTATGGTAACGTATTCTTCTGGTTTAAAAAACTTTAATCCAAAATTATAATATTCAGAAAATGAAAATTGTTTAGGCAAATGACCCGATATTACTTCTTTTTGATGAATAACATATGGATAACCATGAATTTCACAATTTTTTTGATTTGCACACCATTTTTTAGCATATGCAATAGAACCGTCGTCCTCTTCGATTGAATGAATCATAACAATATGATCAAAAACCCCCTCTATACTTTCCAACATAGCAGGCAAGGTTTTCATTTCATTTTTAAAACGAATAAATGCTGCAAATTTAACATTTGATGCCGGCATAAAAACCGGCATCAAACAAACGACTAACAATAAAAAAATTATAGTATAGTATTTTTTCATAAAAATTTATACGACCATTGAATTAATGGACCATTCGACAAATACATCCGAATTTATAATCATTCCATTTTTCGCCATATGCTATATCATCATTAACAAATTCGCCATTATAATAATAACGCTGAACCCAATCGCAAGAACCATAATCTCCGGTATATTCAAGATCATAACAATCTTTCCAACCATCAATACCAGGTATAAAAGGAGTTGGCCCTGGTTCTTCTATACATGCCTCATGGGTTGGATTTTCTTCACAAAAAGCATCTTCATTATACGCTATTTCTGTTTCTTTCGGACATACTGGCAAACCTGGATAACCACAAGTTGGTTTTGTGGATACTTCACTACCACCTTTTACAAATTCTTTATTAGCAGCAAAAGAAAAATTTATAATTGCTCCTACATTTTCATCGGTATATACTGATGCACATGTATCAGTAGCCTCGGTTATTGTAAAAGACCTTTTAGCAGGAAGGTCGCCAACATTTATACCATTAAAATCTTTACCAAATTTCCAATCATGGGTTAACAAACCAACACATATCGCCTCTGGCATATATGCAACTGACACCCCCATGCCGCTTGCCAATTCAACAATATTAGAGTCCATATCTTGTTCAGTTTTTGCAAATTCACTCACACCCATAATATAAGGAGGATCAATTTCGCTTTTTTCGATAATTTGTGCAGATGGGGAATTTGCATTACCTTGCAACATTTCATTAAATCTTGTGTCGCTATAATACTTTCCTAAACCATTATAAAATCCTTGTTTTTTATATATTTCTTTTGTGTCATTGGCTAAGGTATAAATAGAATCAATGGTTTTACCCAACCTATATTTTTCCATTGCAAGAGTGTATCCAGCATAACCACCAACCGATATAATACCAACAATCGCCAACACTGACAACATTTCGACCATTGAACGACCACTTTGATTTCGTTTTATATTTTTACTTTTCATTAAATATTCCTTTTCTAAACAATAACCATTTATAACAGATATAAAACATTCTGGCAATTATTTTTTTCCATATAAAAAAAAGCACTCATTAAGAGTGCTTTTAAAAAAAACTATCTTCTTAAAAATGTAGGTATTTCAAATCCATCGTCAAAAGAAGAAGAAACACTTCGATCTTCAGGGGTTACTGCAAATCCGTTAGCAACCGCAGCCATTTGAGGTTTTTCCTCTATTTTATCACCTCTTGTAATTCCAGTTACTCTTTCAAAAAGACTTGTTCTTACTTTTTTACTATCTTGATTTTGATTTGATCCATTATCGAAAAAATCATCATTAATTAATTCAACTTCATCTTTTTCATTAATCTCTTCTGATGCTGGAACAAAGATTACAGGAGGTTTAATCTCGCGACCTATATTCACAATCTTAGGGCTAAATTCTTCATTTTTTACACCTACTCCACCACCTATTGTATTAAAAAAACTTTGTGCATTAGGCATAGAAGGAATTGCTTCACTTTGTTTTTGATTATCATTAACTTGTTCCATCATTGGTATTTGAGGTTCTGGAACACTTATAGCCATTTCAGAAATAGGAGCGGCCTGAACAGGTATTTGAATGTTTATAGGTTGCAAATCGTCAAAAGCTTCCTCAGGCTGTTTTTCAACTTTTCGTGGCATACTAACATCTGCGTCACTTTGTTTAAGGCCTGTTGCAACGATAGAAACAACAATATCTTCTTCATCTTCATTATTAAGGCTTGAACCCAATATTATTTCTGCATCTTCTGATGCTTCTTGTTGGATTCTATTCATTATTTCATCAACTTCATCTAGTTCAACATTTCCTTGAATATTTACAAGAATTTTGCTTGCACCCTTCATAGATGAACAATCTAAAAGAGGATTTAGCATCGCACATTCAACCGCTGCAATAGCTCTATCTTCTGTTGTACCAAACCCAGTACCCATCATTGCCATACCGCTATTTTCCATAGTAGTTCTTACATCTGAAAAATCTAGATTAATAAGTCCTGGCGATAAAATCAAATTTGTAATACTTTTAACACCATGATATAAAACAGTATCAACGCGTTTAAACGATTCTGTAAATTTCATACCTTTTTCAGCTACACAAAATAATTTTTGATTAGGTATAACAATCAAAGAATCAACAGATTGAGCAAGCTCTAAAATACCAGCTTCTGCTGTTCTCATTCTTTTTGAACCTTCAAACGTAAAAGGTTTAGTTGCAAACGCGACTGTTAAAATTCCCATGTCTTTTGCAATCTGAGCAACAATAGGTGCAGCCCCTGTACCGGTTCCACCGCCCATTCCGGCTGTTACAAATAACATATGAAAACCTTCAAGAGCTTCTCTAATTTTATCTTCTGATTCAATTGCCGATTCGCGACCAACTTCTGGTTTCGCTCCTGCTCCAAGACCAAGAGTTCTTTTTATGCCAAGTTGGATTTTTTGCTCTGTAAGTGCTGTATTAAGATCTTGAGCATCAGTATTAGCCACGATAAAATCCACCCCAGCTAGCTTCTCTGTAATCATATTATTAACGGCATTAGTTCCAGCTCCACCCACGCCAAAAACTGCTATTTTAGGGGTTAAAAATTGCTCAACATTATTATCGGGAACTCCAATTTTCATTTCCAAGATTCTCCTTATCTATTTTATATATCAACTTTCTATTTGATTTAGTGAAATATAAACTAGAAAAGTTAAAAATTCTGTAAGAACCATTTAAATATTTTGGAATTTTTGAATTTTACTTCTTTTTTCTTTTTAAATTTAGCTGGATTTTCAAGTGCATACTGCAATAATCCGCAACACGTACTAAAACTTCCTGATGATACTTTATTTGGTAATTGATTTATGTTCATAGGATTTTTTATAACAACTGTCCTATCTAATACAGCAGAGGCAAGTTCTTTTATTCCATGGAGTCCAGCCCCACCACCTGTTAAAATAACTCGATTCGCAGGCAATTGAAATAATTGTTTTTCTTTTAAATTATTTTTTATCATTTCAAAAACTTCTTCTACACTAGATGCAATGACATTGGTTAATTCTGATTTTTTAATACTGATGTATCCGTCTTCTTCTTCATCAGATGGAATATTTATTAATTCATGCCTATCCGCTGAAATTAAAAAAGCACTCCCTTCTGAAATTTTAAGTTTTTCAGCCTGGGACATACTTATATTTAATCTTTGCGCTATACTTTTCGTGATGTCCACACCACCTATTGGCAAAATATGGGTAAAAATTATTTGAGAATCAAAAAACATACATATAGAAGTAGTCCCAGCCCCAATATCAATTAAAATTGTACCTAAGTCTTTTTCATAATCGCTAAGACAAGCTAGTGCAGAAGCATAAGGAGACGCAACCATTATTGCATTATCAATATGGGTATTTTCCATTACAGTTTCTAGATTTTTTAAGTGCCATTTGTTTGCACTAATAATATGCAATTGCACACCCAAATTTCCACCGTACATTCCTCTTGGTTCTTTTACTTGCTCTAAATCATCAATATTATAAGATGTTGGAATGCAGTGAATTATTTTATGGTTTGGCACATTGAAGTGTGCTGCACAACCTTCTGTTAATCTATTTACATCATTATCACTTATTGGTCGGCCAGATACATCAATTTCCGATGCAAGATTAACAGAAGAAACATTATTAACAGCGGCGTTAACCACAACAAGAGAACTTTTAATCCCCCCTGCTTCTGCTTCTGTTTCATCTAGTATTCTTGCAACGCTTTCACAAACTTTTTCTATATCTGCTATTTGCCCGTTTTTAAGACCACTTGAACGATGAATTTTATCAGCAACAATTTCCATTTTTCCATCAACAACCTCAGCAATTAAGCACGCTATTTTAGACGTGCCGATATCTATTGCTGTTATATAATCTTGATGAAAATTAGGCTTATTCATAATTAACTGTTCTGCCTTTCATTGCTTGATTTTTGATTAGTTTGAAATTTAATCATTATTTTATCGGGAACCCTTAAATCAATTGTTGAAATTCCTTTATTTAGCAGTGAATTTTCTGCGTCCATATCCGCAAGTTCTTCAAGAGCAACATTAGGCATATTTTCTGGCAGTTTAATTTCAATTCCTTTTTCTAAATCATCTAAAACAATATTCCATCTTCTATTGCCTTCTCTGACCAATGCTTTTACTCTATGCTTTACTTCTGGAAAATGTGAATCTATATATGAAAATAATAAAGGAGCACCACCAGGAGCATTCATACCAATCACAATAGGAAGTTTATTAAATTTATTAGCATCTGCTTTTAAAACCTGACCTTCTTCACTTATAATATAATAATTACCTCTATTTTGCCATACAGCAATCGGAACATGCTCTTCTATTTCCACCACTAATTTATCAGGAAGGATTCTTTTAACTGTTGCTTTTTTGACCCAAGCAAGCTCAGAAAGCCTTTGTTGAGCTGAATGTATATCAACTGCGAATATAGGTGTTCCTCTTTTGGCATTAATTATATTTGTTATACTTGCAAAAGTCGTATTTTCACGACCAAACAATTCTATTTCTTGGATATTAAATCCCATTTCAGACGACTTTTCTATTGCCTTATTCATGTATTCTGATCTGTTAAACAAAAGCACGCCTAACAATACCAAAATAACAATAGCAATTAAAATTATAACATACCTTAACAATTTTTGCATACTGCACTCTCCACCATATATTCTATTATATCTTCGTAACTAATACCTTTTAATTTTGCAATATCAGGTATCAAAGATGTATTTGTCATCCCTGGTTGGGTATTAATTTCAAGTAGCGCAAGTTTATCATTTTTTTCATCATACCTAAAATCACACCTAGTAATTCCATTACACCCAATCACTTTATGAGCCATTAAAGCATAATTTTCTAACTTTTTTATTACCAAATCAGAAATATTTTCAATTTTTATGTGTTTTGATCCACCATCGCTGTATTTAGCATCATAATTATAAAAAATTCTGTCTGTTATAATTTCTGATATACCTAACACGTCATTATTTATAATCCCTACTGTTATTTCTCTGCCTTCTATATACTCTTCCAGCATCGCTTTTTCAAAATTCCATTTTATATTATCGAAATCTTGTTTTGAACTTATTAAATATATTCCAACAGAAGAACCTTCATTAACTGGTTTTAAAATTGCTTTTCCTGATTTATAGTAATTTTTAACATCTTCAAAATTGCCAACGATTCCTTTTGCAGTTGGGATTCCTATTGAATTAAATAGTGATTTTGCCTTATCCTTATCCATAGCAATTGATGATGCCAACACCCCAGAATGAGTATAAGGAATGGCCAGCAAATCAAACAATCCTTGCACACAGCCGTCTTCACCAAAAGTCCCATGCAAAGCATTAAAAATAACATCAGGATTAAAATCAGAAATTATTTTAATAAAATTAGGAATATCTCTTGTCAAATCAATTAAACAAGCATCATAGCCGAGCTTAATCAAAGAATTGTAACAATTTTCACCAGTTTTAAGAGAAATTTCCCTTTCATTTGAAAAGCCTCCATAAACAACTGCAATTTTTTTATTCTTTTTCATTTTTATTAATAACCCAACCTTTTAATTTCCCATTCCAAAGTAATTTTGTGTTGATTATAAACTTTTTCAATAATTGCATTTCCCAAATCTTCTATATCTTTTGCTGTTGCATTTCCTTCATTTATTAAGAAATTACAATGTTTTTCTGACACCTTTGCTCCGCCAATTTGCATACCTTTGCAACCAGCTTCATCAATTAATTTCCAAGCAGGCGCTTCACTAGGGTTTTTAAATGTAGATCCACAAGTTTTAACCCCCATAGGTTGGGTCGATTTTCTTTTTTCCCTATATTCATCCATTTTATTTTTAATATTTTCCATATCGTCTAAATATCCTTCGAACGCGATATCTACAAACAAAAAATCATCTGCTATATCAGTTTTACGGTATGAAAATCCCATTTCAGAATTATCATAACTGATATATTTTCCTTGTTTATCAAATCCACTTATTTTGATTGCTATGTCTTTTATTTCTCTGCCATGACAACCTGCATTCATTCGCACAGCACCACCAACAGTACCAGGAATATCACGCAAAAATTCAAATCCACCAATCCCATTTTCATAAGCAGTTTTAGCGACAGCAACATTACTTGCGCCACCTCCGCAATAAATCTTGTTACCTTTTACTTTTATATTTGAAAATTCTTTGCCCAGTTTTAATACACAACCTTTTATCCCGCCGTCTCGGATTAAAACATTTGAACATCCACCCAACACCAATATTGGGATATTTTTTGCTTCTTTTAAAAAATATTCTATATCTTCGTTATCTCTAGGATAAAACAAAAAATCCGCATTACCACCAACCCCAAACCAAGTCATATCGGACAAGCCAAAATTTTCGAACACTTGTCCCTTTGTTTGCGATAATATTTTTTTACATCCGTTTTTATCAAACATTTTTACTTACTTTCCTTAAGCACAAGTTCAGCTAGTTTTTCATCTGCATTAACCACTCCAAGTGTAGAAGCATTGTATGCCGCTTCTTGCAAAAACACAGGATTATTCATCAAGTATTCCAATATTTTTTTAACTTCTGATGGGTTAAAATTATCTTCTGCCATTATCCAACCTGCGCCTTTTTCTTGGACAAAGGTTGCGTTTTCAATTTGATCACCATCACGTGAAACTTTAAGAGGTATAATAACAGCAGGCCTTCCAATAGCATTACTTTCTGCAAGGGTAGACGACCCTCCTCGACACATCAATAAATGAGCATTTTCAATTTTCTTTTCCATACTTGCAAAAAAAGTTCCTAATTGAACGTTTATTCCTGCTTCTTCATAAACTTTACGCACTTCATCGATTTCTTCTTCTCTACATTGTTGCAAAATATTTATGCGTTTTTTATATTTTTCATCAAGCAATGATATCCCATACGGTATAACCATACTAAATATCTTAGCACCTTGCGAACCTCCAAAAATTAAAATATTAAACTCGTTGTCTTTTGTTAATTCAGGATATTTTGAATTTGCTTTTGACTTTATTTCTGGGCGTATTGGCATACCTACGTGAACAGTTTTTGCAGATTTAGGAACCTTTTTAGTTTCCACAAATGAAAGTGCAAGAATTTTTGCAAATTTTACACTAAACCTGTTTGCTCTACCTAATATTGCATTTTGTTCGTGCAGTATAATTGGAATACGTCTCAACATCCCCGCAATAACAGTAGGAGCAGAAGCATATCCACCAAATGCAGCAATAGCATTAGGTTTTATTTTGCCAAGAGCGAGAAATGCTTGAAAAATACCGACACACAGATTAAATAGCCCAATACATCTTTTTATAATATTGCCACTTGGGCTTGATGCTTTTATTTTATAAATTGGATGTTTTATAAAAATGCCTTTAAATTTAGAACCTCTTTCATCCGTTATCAGGGCTATTTTATGACCTTTACTTACTAAGTTCTCAGCAAAACTGGCTGCTGGAAACATATGCCCCCCTGTTCCGCCCGTTGTTACCACTATTGTTCTTTTATTATTTACCATATTATACCTCTTTTGTTTTTTTAGTAAGTGCAAGGATAATCCCAATGCCAAATGATACCGCTACCAAAGATGAGCCACCATATGAAATAAACGGCAAAGTCATTCCTTTTGTTGGAATCAGGCTAATTGTTGAAGATATATTAACCAACGCTTGAAATCCGAGCTGAGCACAAAGACCTGCAACTGTTATAATTGCAAATAAGTTATTATTTGATGCAACCCTATATAAACTATACACCACAACAAAACAGTATATAGCAACAATTAACAAGCACATTATAAATCCAAATTCTTCAGCTGCTACCGTTAATATAAAATCTGTATGAACATCGGGAACCGTTGCTTTTACACTGCCTTCTCCTGGCCCTCTGCCAAAAAAACTACCATTTGAAAATGCTTTAATAGCAGAAGTTACCTGATACGTATCCCCACTTTCAGGATTTAAAAATGTATCTATCCTTGTCCTTACATGGGAAAATGTAAAATAAGCAATAACCATAAATAATACAGCCCCACCAATCAGAATTCCAACAAAAGCCAAAGACAGTCCAGCAACAAAAAATTGTGCGCCCCAAGTCAGCGAAATAATAATTGTCATACCTATATCAGGTTGCAATACAAGTAGTGAAACTACAGCCAAATAAAAACCTATTGCGATTTTTACTCCTGGAAAATCCGGGCGCATACAGCCATACGAAAACGCCCAACCAACCATAACAGCAAAGGCAGGCTTCATAAATTCAGATGGCTGAATACTTATCCCGAAAATATTAATCCACCTAGTAGCACCTTTGATTTCTTGCCCCATAAACAAAACAAGTAGCATCAAAAATATGCTTCCAGCAAAAACAAGCAGGCTTAAAAGTCTTATTTGACGGTTATTAAGCAAGGATGTTAAAAATATAACCCCCAATGAAATCGGCAAAAACATCAAATGTTTTTTAACAAAGTAATAAGGGCCAACCCCTATTCTTTCAGCAACAGAAGGCGATGCGGATAACAATAAAACCACACCCAAAACACATAAAGTCATAACGCAAAAAAGGATGAAACCATCTATGTTCCACCACCATTTTGCTATTAAACTTTTATCCGATCTTAAAAACATTAATCCATCACTCCACCGGTCTGTAAATACTAAGTAAAGCTAGTGCAGAAAACAGAATTGAAAGTATCCAAAAACGGATAACTATTGTTACTTCATGAACCCCTTTTTTCTCGTAGTGATGATGCAAAGGAGCCATAAGGAAAAATCTTCTTTTATTTTTAAAATGATAGAAATAAATTTGAATTACATCTGATATACCTTCGATCACAAAAACCCCAGCAAGAATTACTAACAATAATTCTTGTTTTAATAGTATAGCAACCGCACCCAGCACACTACCCAAAAATAAAGAACCGATATCACCCATAAATACTTTTGCAGGATATGCATTATACCATAAAAAACCTAATAATGCACCGGTAACACTTATACAAAAAATCATTATTTCATCGCCATCAATGACTGTTGGCACTTCCATAATAAAAGATGCGCCAAGAAAACTCGCAAACCACGCAATCAGCGCAAATGTAGCCATAGGGAATAACAAGCTACCTGCTGCAAGCCCATCTAGCCCATCAGAAAAGTTAACAGTATTGCAAGTCGATGCTAAAAGCACCATTGCAAATATAGCATAATAATAGCCTAAATCAAAACTAACCCCACTGAAAAAAGGCATATGAATTGTGGTAGTAAAATCTGTTGGTTCTAGATAATAAATCCAAAAGAATAATAAAAGACCTAAAAATCCTTCTAACACCAATCTTATTCTTTTTGAAATTCCCTTAATATCATTTTTACGCAACTTATTAAAATCATCAAAAAATCCAATAGCCCCGCCTAGCAAACCTGTAACTAAAATTATATGAATATAAACACTGTCAATTCTATTCCACAATAATGTCGCAACCAATATGGCAAGTATTATAATTACACCACCCATTGTTGGTGTTCCTTGTTTGGTTTCAACATGAGTAGCAGGACCATCAGAACGAATTGGTTGACCTTGTTTTTGTATTTTTTTTAACCATGAAATAATATATTTCCCAAAAATAAGAGCAACAAAAAAAGCTGTAAAAAATGCCCCAAACGCTCTTAAATATACCATTTCAAAAATTTCTGCAGTAAAATATAACATTTTCTTAATCCTGATTTAATGATTTCAGCCAATCTACTATTAATAACATATTACTTCCTAACGAACCCTTAACAAGAATAACATCTTCATTTTCTATTTCGCCATCAAGCAATTCTTTTAACTTTTTTGAATCTTCTGCCCATTCACCTTTTATTTGTTCCGGCAACATATCAAACAAACTTTTGATATCATTGCAACAACAATAAACTTTATCAATTTGTGCATTTAATATTTCTGACAACAAACCTTCGTGCAAAGTTTTTGCAAATTCTCCCAGCTCTCTCATCTCGCCTAATATTGCTACCTTTCTTTTATCTTTATAACTTCCCAGAACTTTAAATGCTGCTGTCATTGAATCTGGATTTGCGTTATAAGCATCATCAATCAAAGTAAATTCACCAAATTTAGTATTTATTATTTTGGTTTCACCTCTGCCTTTTAATGAATTTAATTTTGAAATTCCTTTAATTGCAGCATTAACATCAACTCCTAATGCATCAACCGCTCCCAACACCATGACACTATTTAAGGCTTGATGTTCGCCTTTCATCAACAATGAATAACAATATTCTTTACCATTTATTTCACATTTCACATCGCCATTATTATAATTTAGCAATTTTAAATCATTATCATCGCCCAACACCAAAATATTGTTACTATATTCGTTTGCTTTTTCATTGAGTAAATTAAAAAATTCTCCTTTTGCAATTACTGCAATCCCGTCTTTATTAAGACCTTGAAAAATTTCCGATTTTGCCAGCGCTATATCATTTGTTGTTTTGAAAAAACCATGATGAGCTCTGCCTATATTTGTAATAATTGCAACATCAGGTTTCGCAATTTTAGTTAATTGTTCTATTTCACCGGAATGATTCATTCCCATTTCTAAAATCACATAATCTATATCCAATGGCATGTTAACCAATGTAATAGGAAGGCCTATTAAATTATTCATATTACCTACGGTAGCATAAGTTTTTCCTTGAATTTCTAGGGCCGCTTTCAATAATTCTTTAGTCGAAGTTTTACCACTGCTGCCTGTAATTCCTATGAACTTAGCTTTTGAAATACTTCTTACATAAATTGCCAGCTGATTCAAAATCGCAAGAGTATCTTCGACAACAATAAATTTGTCTTTATCAATACCTTCAATTTCTTTTTCTACTATTGCTTTACTTGCACCATTTTTAAATGCTTCTTCAAGAAAATCGTGACCATCATGATTTTCGCCTTTTATCGCAATATAAATTTGACCAGGTTTAACTTCACGACTGTCACGTTCAATTTTTCCGATACATTCATGCAATTGTTCCATTACGTTATTGTTCATTAGCGAAATTAACCTCCATTATATTTTTGCCTATTGTATTTTTATAATCTTCGTCAGGGCTAACTCCAAGTATAGGAGCAATTCTTTCAATTATCTCACCCGCAGTTTTAGTCGCATTCCAACCAGATGTATTTCCACGCACTCCTTCTATTCTTTTAGGATCAGCCAATGTAACCACAATACTGTATTTAGGATCGTTCATAGGAAATGCGCCTATAAAACTTGTTCGTAATTTTCCAGATACATAAGCTCCATTTTCTATTATACGTGCACTTCCAGTTTTGCCTCCTACTAAATATCCTTCGATATTAGCAGACTTACCGGAACCTTTTGTTACAACTTTTCTCATTAATTTTCTAAGAATTCTAGACGTTTTATTGGAAATTACTTGAGTGTAATTAAGACTATCTTTCACAGGCACAAGGGTCATTGAATATAACCGGCCTCCATTAACCATAGCAGACACAGCGCGCAATACATGCAAAGAAGAAACCGCAACCCCATATCCATAAGAAACAGTAGCAACGTTTATATCCCTCCACACAGTAGGAGTAAGAGGAGTTGCAGTTTCTGATATTTCCAAATCTATACTATCAAAAAATCCTATTTTTCTTAGAAATTCTTGTTGATAATCTTTTCCAACTGCAAGTGCCATTTTAGCAGAACCGATATTAGATGAATAAACCAAAATTTCCTCAACATCTAGCCATTTATTTTTAGCGTAAAAATCAGATATTTTATGACTTGCCATAATAAAAGGTTTGGTTGCATCGAACCTATCTGTTACTTTTATTTTACCACTTTCAATAGCCATAGCGGTATTAAAAAGTTTAAATACTGACCCTACTTCATAAATCCCTAAAGATGCCTGATTGAATAAGTTTTTTGTATCTGCTTTATTAAGTTCATTCGCATCAAAGTCAGGCAAAGACACCATCGCCAAAATTTCACCACTATTAACATCCATAACAGCAGCAATAGCGGCAGTAGCGTCATATTCATCCATATCTTTTTTTAGTTGCGAATGAACGGCTTCTTGCACCCGCATATCAAGAGAAGTTTTTTTGGGTTTCTTACTTTCCATCAACTCTTTATTAAATGATAATTCCAATCCAGCAATACCTTTATTATCAATATCGACATATCCTAAAATATGAGAAAAAAGTCTACCTTGAGGATAAACCCGATATTCAGCTTGCTCAAACTTGAACGCAGGATAACCTAATTTATTAATTTCAAATTGCTCACTAGGCGTAATATTTCTTTTTATATAAACGAAAGAACGCTCAGAATTTAACTTTGTTTGCGTACTTTTCAATTTAAGCTCAGGAAGTATACTTACTAATTCTCTTGCTGCCTTTTCTGCTTCCTCACTACCCTCTATAAGACTAGCGTCGGCGTAAAAATTTACAACTGGTAAAGATGTTGCAATTATCGTATTGTTCCTATCCACAATATCAGAACGCTTCATATGCATACCAATCGGATTCACCTCAAGAGGAGAAGACAAAACAACTGGATTTAAATACACACTTAATTCAAATATCCTAGCAATTACAACAATAAAAATAGCTATAAAACAAAATGATATAAAGAATAATCTAGCTTTGGCTTTTTCAACAATTGCATTATTGGCTATACTTGAATTGCGAACATCAAAAGATATATCCGCGCCTGTCACATAATGATTGCTTTGCCTTCTTGTTGTCATATTACCTAAAAACTAGCCTTTCTCAAACCGTTATCATGCCTTGATAAATCACTTAAATTAATTATTTGATACGGCTTTATTTCTTGCAGTTTTGTGAATTTTTTTGCAAACTTCCTCAATCGACCAGGATCGGTAAGGTGAGTAAGCTCGGCTTTTAAAATATGAATTTCTTTTTGGTTTGAAATAATTTCAGACCTTAATCTATAAAGCTCTTCTTGCTTTTGCACCACCTCATACTTAACAACAAACATGGTAATACAAGCAGTCATCACCATTATAAAACAAGTAAAAATTAAAAAGAATTTCTTTGTCATAATTTCTCTGCCACCCTTAATTTTGCACTTCTAGACCTAGGATTAGCAAGTATTTCATCATCACTTGCAATTACAGGCTTTCTTGTTATTATTTTCAAATCTGCGTTATTTTCCACCAATTTAGGCAAATATCTCGAAACACCATTGTCTTTGCCTGATTTCAAATTAAAAAAGTTCTTAACTATTCTATCTTCAAGCGAATGAAAAGAAACCATAGCAAGCCTGCCACCATTTTCAAGCAAAGTAAGAGAATTAGTAAGCAACTCTTCAACTTCTTGCAATTCTTGATTTACATAGATACGAAGCGCTTGAAAAGTCCTAGTTGCAGGATGAATTTTGCCCTTACTAGGCATACATTTTGTAACAATATCTGCAAGCTCTAACGTCGTTTCAATTTCTTTTTCTTTACGTTTATTGACAATAGCCCTCGCAATACGCCTTGAAAGTCTTTCTTCGCCATATTTATAAATTATATCAGCTATTTCATTTTCTTCATAAGTATTAACAACATCATAAGCAGAAACTTCGTTAATCCCCATCTCCATTGACAAAGGACCTTCTTTATTGAATGAAAATCCTTTATCTGCATTATCAAGCTGCATTGAAGACACTCCTAAATCACAAACAATACCAGAAACTTTTTCTACATTAAGCGATGATAAAACATCAGCAATGTTAGAAAATTTATCAGATACGAATTCAAACCTATCTTTATATTTAATTTTAAATATTTCTGCCGTTTCTTTTACGATATCGTCTCTGTCTATTGCAATGACCTTACAATCGCAAGTATCAAGCATTAATTTTGTGTATCCGCCTGCACCAAATGTACAATCGACATAACACAGCCCTTGCCTAAGATTAAGTGAGGCAACGACTTCATTTGCTAGCACTGATATGTGGTGATTTTTTTCCATTATATCACCCCACAACAATCCAGCGTAAATTACGCTTTGATATCGACATTTCTATTCATATTTCCATAAATTCTATTATGGTTAACCCATAATTATAAGGCTATATAAAAATAGTTAATATCGGGTTAAGTCAGAAGGGTTTTTTCATAAATTTTGCTTAATCTTTTTCCAATAATTTCCCAATTAAAATTATCTTCTATATTTTCTCTGCTTCTTGCAGAAAGTCTTTTATTTAGTGACTTATCAGCTATAATTCGATTAACGGCTTCTGATATTCTTGCCACAAATCCATCTTTATCTGATGGTTCAAAAGGAAAATTAGGACTTAGCCCTGGCTCTATCAAAAAGCCGCATTCTCCATGCTTTATTATATCTCTAACACAACCAAGAGATGTAGACACAAATGGGGTTCCACACGCCAAAGCTTCAAGCACATAGATAATTGACGGATCACAAATAAAAGGAAAACAAACAGCGCTAGCATGAGAGTAAAGGACTCTTCTATCATGAACATCAACCTCCTCTTCGATTGATATAACTGCAACTCTAGTTTTTCTTAATCTGTCTAACCTTGAATTATAAAATTCTTTTATTTCTCTGCCTTCTGGAAATTTTATTGCAAAAACAACTTGAGATGTTATTACCAATCTTTCAGCGACTTTTATCGCATAAGATAAATCATCTAACTTATCTATCCTGCCTATAATACAAGCATAAGGAATATCAGGATTAATTCCATATTTTTTCAATACAGTAGTGGAATAACTTGGCGCAAACTTTTTTATGTCTATTCCTTTATATACTTTATAAATTTTATTTTTATCAATTTTCGTATAATAAGTAAGTATATCTTTTTTAACCATTTCGCAATCAACAATAATTACATCAGCCATCTCTATAGCCAACTTTTCTAAAGTTATATACTGTTTATAAACTGCCTCATCCAATGTGGATTCCAAAAAAGAATCCTTTAATATCAATCCATTGACACTAACAACAAACTTTTTACCAAAAAATAACTTGGCAAGTATCCCTTCGAAATAAGCACCTCCGTGATGAGTATGAACTATGTCACAATCTTTTACTTTTTTCCTTATATTATTAATTACGATTTTCATATCATACGAAAGATTTTGTTTTAATAAGGAAAAATCAACTCCACTATCTAATTCACTGATAAATTTATCAAAACCAAAATTTGCTGAGATATCTAACCTTTCAACATCAACATCTATTACGATTTTATCGTCAATTCCTTGCTTTAGATAAGCTATATTATTAGGTGTCATTGACAAATTGCGGATTATATCTTCTTTGACTATTGCTTTTATTTTTATTTCTTGGTTATTGTATGTCATTTAGAAAAACCTTCCTAAATCTTGATAATTCATATCGGCCAAGCCATAAAGAATACTAGATCCATCTTCTGACAATTTTAAAACAGCATATCTGGCCCGCATATAATGCTGAGAAAGTCCAGCCTCCCTGAAATAAAATTTTTCAGATCCAAAAGCAATCCTAACAATTCCCTCGCTTTGGAAAAAACCAGAAGGACGTTTTACATTATAACGCATTACAAACTCACCAATTTCAACAGGCCTATCATCACTTAAAAATCTGCTATATATTACAACTTTATTAATATCACTTGAAACTACTATCTCACCTTCGTTTTTATCAAAATTAGTATCTGGAATAATATTTTCATAACGTATTTTCATATATCCATTGCCTTTAAAATCTGATTCTTCCGCAAAATATAGTGGCACAAGAACTGTCCTACCGTTATTTACAATATGATTAAGCGTTATAATTTTTATATTTATAGCAAGCAAAGTAATAACAGCACCGCCCCAAAAAAATAAATTATAATAAAATTTATTTTTCATACGTTTTCTCCTTAAACGTCAAAGCGACGCCGGCAAGCACAATTCCTAACAATAAAAAAGCCCCGCTTATGTATTCTGGATTTATTGCAGAAAATGCTGTCATTAAAATTATATATAAAACACAAAAGAAAGCGCCGAACACAAACATCACAAAAGAATTTAAAACATATCCTAAAAGCAATATTGCACAAGAAAATCCTACCCCATAAGAACCTAACAACGTTATTACAAATAACATTAATGGGAACACAATAAATTTCAATAACTGATCTTTTGATTTATATAATAATGATAAACCAGCCAATATAAATACTATAAGTGATATAACATATTTTAAAATCTGACCTTCATTATCAAATCCATTATTAATAGTTTGAAATAACAAAACCGCTGCTATAAAAATAATTATTGCTTTTGCCATTGAATATAAATTCATGTATTTCAATGGAAATAAAGATATGACAACAGCAAATAAAAACATCGCCCCAAGACCATATTCTACTGCATTCATATTATGCTCAAAAGCAAAAGCTGCTAAAATAAAACAAACGACAATTGTTCCAAAATAATGATAAATTTCACTGTTAAACACGTTGTAAGTTGCAATTAAAAACGCAAAAGAAATCAATCCAACATAAAGCAACGAACCATTTTCTAATCCTCCATCAGCACCCAACACAAAAATGCTAAATCCAAAAATTGATAAAATCATCGTGATATATTGGGTAATAATACTTTTAGAATTATTTAAAAAGTAAGCAAGCATCAAAAAAGCAATACCTGCTCCTGAAATCCATTTTGTTGGATAGCTATATCCGACAATCCCAGATACTATCACAACCATTAAAAAAGCTGTTATAAAAAAAGTATTTATAATACATATTATTTTAGGAGTGAAAGGAAGCGTATTTTCATCTTTTTTTTGCTCTTTATACTTTTCTATTTTTTCTAAGATTTCACATCTATCAAGAAAAAAGCTTTTTAATATGTCACGTATTGTCATCATACCATTAATCCTTTTTCTTTTCGTTTATACAAAAGTAATGAAATTTTTGCTAACGCAGAACTGAACACAAATATTTGAACTGCTATTACCCCTAATGCAACCATTAAAAACATATAAATATCTCTTATATATATATCTAATAAATCAATCGTAATTTTAGTTGTAATTGCTAATATATAAAGATAACTTAAAGTAGCTATAATAACCAATGCATTATATTTAGGATATTTAGAGTAATAAAACCAAGAAAATAATATTGCAATAACAGCAAAAAACAGAACTTCAAATGACATAATTTCACCAAGACACACTCTATACATTGCCACCGCTAATGCAGATATAAAGCTTATCAACAACAAAAACATCCACAAATAAAACCTTCTTTTCTTTAGAAATAAATCAGTCATAACCTCTACTGCCACCAATAAAGCAAGGTTAAAAACACAAAGAGATAGCAATAAATATTGCCATGTAATGACCCCATTTGATATACCGTATTGATAACCCCACAAAACAACAGCATAATTAATAAGAGACACCAAAAAACACCACAAAAGCGAACTTCTTAAACAAAGAGCCCACAAAATGAACAAAGCCGCCCATTCAGTATACATAGACCAGCTTTCTCCTATTAAAGGATACCTCATATTTATAATATATAACATTAATCCAATATTAAAAATAGCAGCCACGATAAATAGCCTGCCTACTATTTTTCTGGTTCCTATAAAATGACTAGCAACGACAGAGACAATAAACAACAATTGACACAGCAATATTTTATAAAAAAATTGATAACTATCCCAATTTGTATAGAAATAATTAAAGGCACTATAAAAAATAGAAATTACAGCAAAAATCATAAATGTAACGTAAAACATTTTATTCCAATAACGAGCATCCTTCATTAACGATAATGCATTTAAAAAGTCCTTAGACCTTAAAATCCCAAGTTTGCAAAGTCCTCTTAACCCATCTGGGGTTGCAGGACTATCCAACCTTAATTTTGCTTTATTAAATAAATCCATTTCAAACTTTCATAATTTTTACCATAATTATAATAAACAACAGTTATAAAAACGCAAGAGAGAAATTGCATCCTCTCAATTTTGCAACATTATCACAATCATTCTCTGAGTTTTTTCAAAAATCCCGCGAATGAAGGGATTAATAGGATATAAGGAAAATCCCAAGGAAGTGTACTATAGATACATGACCGAAGGGATTTACCCGCAACATCCGCAGTAATCACCCATTATATGAATTTTTCAATTCTGCGTTTTGCTTATATATGTAAGAAAGGATTTCAGCAACTGCTGAAAATGCTTCTATTGGGATTTCTGAGTTCAAGTCAATCGCTTCTAGGATTTGAACTAAATCGCTATCTTCTTTTATAGGGATATCGTTGCCTATTGCAAGCTCTTTTATTTTATCTGCAATATATCCTTTGCCCTTTGCTACAACTTTAGGCGCATTATCATTTTCTTGGCTGTATTTCAGAGCAACAGCTTTTTGCGTTAACTTTTTATTCATAATTGGCACACCTTTTGCAATATATATTTTCAGATTAATTTTATTATAGGATAAAACAAATGGATTTGCAAAACATAACTTTATTTAAAATGGCTAACAAAAGTATGCAGTGGGCTAATCAAAGGCAAAAAGTTGTATCTCAGAATATTGCCAACATTAACACACCTGACTACAGACCTTCTGAATTAAAACCAGTTTCTTTTGCAAGAGAACTTAACCAAAAAAAGACAGTTATGGCAGTTACAAATCCATCTCATCGCACTGAAGAATCTGTTAATGTTTCTATGCAAACTAGGGCTGGAGGTCATATCCCATCTAAATACAGGCCTGAATCTTTCCGCACTTACGAAAACAGAAAAAGTTATGAAACTTCACTAGACGGTAACGGCGTAGTATTAGAAGAAGAAAGCATGAAATTATCAGAAAACAGATCAATGCATGACAGAGCAGTAACAATTTATTCAAAATACAACTTGATGCTTCAAACATCACTTGGTCAACAATAATATATATAGGGAGAGTAAAATAAAATGGACGCACTAAAAGCAAGCTCTACAATCGCAGTATCGGGAATGAAAGCACAAGCAACAAGATTACGTACAATTTCACAAAATATGGCTAATGCGGATAACACAGCGACAAAGCCAGGTGGAATTCCTTATCGCAGGCAAGCGGTTACTTTCATAAATGTGTTTGACCCAAAAATTGGTGCAGATGTTGTAAAAGTAGGTAGCGTAGTTAAAGATATGTCACAAATGCAACGCGAATATGATCCAAACAGCCCAGCCGCAGACGACCAAGGCTACGTTTTAAAACCAAACGTACAAATTCCAATTGAACTTATGGATATGAAAGAAGCGGAAAGAAGTTATGAAGCAAACCTCAACGCATATTCAACTGCAAAAGATATGAATTCAAGAACTCTTGAAATGCTAAAATAATTAACATAACAACAAAACAGCCCTAACTATAAAACCGTAGGGCTGTTTTTTAATGCAAATCATTATTAAGCTTTTGTATGTGTCATTTTATCCAAAACAAGTCTAGCTTGAATTTTTTTATAAATACCATCTATATCTTTATTTTTTATATCTTTTTGAGAAATTGTTAAATGCTTAGAAAGAATTTTTATAACATCATCAATTTCTTTATCTGATGCACCAAAAGGGTTAATATTAAATTTATCTTTTAGTATATTAAGCCCATCAACAACATGCTTTATTGTTTTATCATCTTCAACATGACTTAATATAGTTTTATACAACTTCATATCAATATCTCCTTTTGCCAAGGCAAGAGAAGCTGTTTCAATAGGTTTATATTCATCAAAATCTCTCATCTCCATTCCAAGAGATACTAATTTTTCAATCTTTTCTCCATCATTATCATCAACAGCTTCTTTGAACCTGTACAAGAAAGCTGCTCTTTCAACATTTTTCAAACTTTCTAATTGAGATGCTTCCAAAATTTTTAACAGTTTATCATCAGCAATAGATTCACGCAAAATTGCAGCAAGTTTAAATTCGTCTAAATTAAGAGTATCTTTTACATCTTTTAACTCCTCATCAAAATCATTCAAAGCGTCTTGCTTGTTTTCAATTAACTCTTCCATATCTTCTACTTTTTCTTCCCAAAATTCTTCTATCAAATCTTCTTGCTTTTCTTTGATAGAAGCCATTTCCTCAGAAAAAGTCCAACGAGTTATATCAAGCTCTTCTATCACATAATCGTTTCGTAAAAACTGAGCATTTAACTCTTCTTTCATAGGAACAATAACTTTTTCGTCACCTACAAGCATTTTTTCAACCCCATATATATAAGGAGTGTTATCAGAATAATAATCATCTACTACTTCAAATAAATTTTCCATTTTTTCAGTATCGATATTTTTCATATCAATATTATGCTGACTGTTAATAGAGTTACTCCAGATCATAAGATTAATTGGACTGATATTACCATATTGTCTTGTAGCATTCCATTTATCAAAATCATCGCCCCATTTAATTTTAGATTTTTTCCAAGACTTTGCCTTTCCAGAAAAAGCTTTTGATTTCACAGCTGAACCAATTTTCCCGACTTTTACAGATGAACCGCCAAATTTAGCTCCTCCTGACGAACGACTAACACTAACCCTTGCACCCTTTGCATCTGCATCGTGCACATCTACGCTTACGGCTGCGCCACTTAATAATGATGTCATTCCAGCTATTACCGAAATTTTTTTCAAAATTTTCTTATCCATTAACCCTATCCTTTCAATTTAATATTTTATAAATAATTAACATAAACTATATCTCCGCATTCCAATTTTGTCAATATTTTTTTTAGAAATTTAATTTGCAAAACAGTTAATAATTTGTTACAATCTGCAATAGTTATTTAAAAAACAACAAGGAATTTAATTGTGGCAATTGACATAAACTCGGCTTTAAATGCTTATAACATGTCTCTTAATAGAGCTAAAAAATCTATTAATACTGGGGTTGTCGATTCTGAATTAAAAGCAATTACTCCTGTTAAACCTGTTAATTCTGATGATGACAATTCTTTTTACGGAATTATAAAACAATCAGTGCAAAGAGCAGAATCAATCAACAGAAAAGCAGAAGATTTATCAAAGCTAGCTATTGCAGGTCAAGCAGACATGAGAGAGGTCGCCTTGGCTGTGACCCAAGCAGAAACTTCACTTAAAACTATTATCGGAATGAGGGATAAATTCCTTACTGCTTACAAAGAAATCCTTAATATGCCAATGTAATTGGATTATTTTATTAAGAAAGCTTAGAACTATCTTTTTACTTGATAGTTTTTTTTATTTTATTACAATACCAATAACTTAAAATTTGTTGAGAATAATAATGAACAATACAAACACAAAAAAAAGAATTTTAAAATATACATTCCGCACTTTGCGCGTTCTTTTAATCGCACTTGTTATATATCTTATTATGTTGTTTTTTGCACAAAAAGCGATAATTTATCCTGGTGCATTTTTTGACAACCCTAATTTATCTGAAAATACTGTACTACAACTTGAACCTATCAACTTAAAATCAACAGACAACAACCCTGTTTTACTTTATAAATTGGCAGGCAAAAAAGAAAACAATAAAGCACTATTGATATTTCACGGAAATGCGGACAGCGCCACAAACATTATGAACCGCTTATATAATCCATATGTTTTACACAATGGTTATGACATATATGGTATAGAATATAGAGGATTTCAAGGAATGCCGGGGCTTCCATCAGAAGAAACTTTACTAGAAGATAGCAAAACTGTTTTAAATTATATAAAAGAGCAAAAAAAATACGAAACACTTGTTTATTATGGACATTCATTGGGGACTGGGATTGCAGTTAATTTGGCAGGTTATTATATCCCAGACGGATTGGTGCTAGAGGCCCCGTTTTCTTCGCTAAAAGATATGGCAAGCTCACTTTATCCATTTATTCCAAGAATGTTAATCAATTTAATGGTTGTGGAAAGTTACGATTCGTTTAAAACACTACAAACAATCGAAGTCCCTAACTTATTAATTTTAAATGCAAAAGACGATCATGTAATCCCTTACAAACAAGGTCAATCATTATATGACATTGCAATATCTCCGAATAAAATATTCAAAAGTTATGATAAAGGTGGACACAGCGATATCTATCTCTTCAATGACACCAGCACTTTACGTGATTTTTTACTTAAGATAAATTAATTATAAAAAGGTTATTATAAATGTTTAACTCGCTTTCAAATCGTTTAGGAAAAGTTTTTGATTCTCTTGCTAGACGTGGAATTTTAACAGAAACCATGGTTGATGAGGCTATGCGCGAAATTCGTATAGCATTATTAGAAGCTGATGTTTCATTGCCCGTTGTAAAAGAATTCGTTGCAAAGGTAAAAGAACAAGCGATAGGCGAAAAAGTAATAAAAGCAATCAAACCATCTGAACAAGTTGTTAAAATCGTACACGATGCCTTGATTGAGACTTTGGGTGGCGACCACTCAGAACTAAGCTTTAACACCAATCCCCCATCAATTTATATGATGTTAGGATTACAAGGTTCTGGTAAAACGACATCTTCTGCTAAACTTGGTAAATTTTTACAAGACAAACAAAACAAAAAAGTTTTAACTGCATCTGTTGATATATACAGGCCAGCAGCAAAAGAACAACTAGCAATTGCATGTAAATCTGCTGGTGTAGACTGCGTTGATATTGTGGAAAACGAAAAACCACTTGCAACAGTAAAGCGTGCGCTTAATCAAGCAAAAATCGAAGGATATGATGTTTTGATCATCGATACAGCAGGAAGGTTGCAAATCGACAATGAATTGATGAATGAGTTAAAAGAATTAAAAACCTTTTTAAATCCGATAGAATCTTTATTAGTAGCAGACAGTTTAACAGGTCAAGAAGCAGCAAACATCGCAAAAACTTTTAACGAAGAAATCGGTCTTAGCGGTATTATTTTAACCAGAATAGATGGTGATGGCCGTGGCGGTGCTGCGCTTTCTATGAAATCTATTACTGGCAAACCTATTAAATTCATTGGTACAGGTGAAAAGGTATCGGATTTTGAAATCTTTTACCCAAAACGTTTGGCAGGCAGAATTTTGGACATGGGTGATGTGGTTTCATTGGTTGAAAAAACCATGGAAAACCTAGACCATGAACAAGCGGAAAAAACAGCCAAAGCAATGCTAAAGGGCAAATTCACGCTGGAAGATATGCTAGCACAATTAGGTCAAATGCAAAAAATGGGAGATTTAAGTAGTATCGTTGGGATTTTACCTGGCGCGTCTAAGATAAAAGATAAACTAGCTAGCGCAAACATTGATGACAGAATGATAAAACGTCAAGAAGCAATAATTTTATCAATGACTATTAAAGAACGTAGAAACCCAGATATAATAAAAGCAAAACGAAAAATCAGAATAGCAAATGGCTCAGGCGTCCAAGTCCAAGACGTAAACAAACTTTTAAAACAATTCGATCAAATGAAAGACATGATGAAAAAAATGAAATCAGGTGGGTTATTCGGCAAATTGCTTGGCGGAATGGGTGGCATGGGCGGAAAAATGCCTGACATGTCTGCACTTTCAGATATGAAAGGAATGGGAGATATGTCTATACTTGAAAATATGAACCCAAATGCCCTACCCGATTTTGATAAATTAAAAGATATGGATTTTTCAAAAATGGGGCTACCATTTAACAAGAAATAAACTAGAGAGTTTAACGTTTATATTGTTTATTTTTTTATGAAGGATTTTAATTTTTGATTTTTGCTTTTTTATGAGGGCTAGCGCCCCTAACCGAAGAGAAAAGCAATAGAGCAAAAATACTCTAAAAAACGATTATAAAACTATTCAATATAATCGTTATACTCTCTAATAAAAAAGGACAGCCTTAACTGTCCTTTTTTATTCTTTAAACACTTAACATTATCTAGTATTTTGAAGATATACAGCTCTCGCAGCAGCATTTTCAAGAACAGCTCTCCAATTTCTAGGAGTTTCTAAAACAATACATTTTCCGTCTATATTATCTGCATACTTAACTGCTTCTTTATTTCCAGAGTTTTCTAAAATTTGTCTGATATCTATATTATGACAATTTTTATCAATAATTGCTCCAGCAATAATTCTTGCAACTTTACTAGGAACTTTATTTTCTCTTAATTCTGCAAGAACTGTTTCATTAAAAATTTCTTTTTTTACTTTATATTCGTTTCCCATAATCTTCCCCTAAATTAGTATGATCTACCGAGCATTGCTCTTGTAACCATCGAAATATGATTAGGATATTCAGAGTTTTTCTTAGCATTACGAGCAGCGATAAGCAAAGATCTAGTATCTTCGTCTTTTTTCATTTCTTTTTTTATAGCAGGGATAAGTTCAGCAGGAACTTTACCATCGCCTAAATCTTTTTCTATTAATTTATTGCTTATTTCCATTGTTTTTTTATAAATATCCATTTTATTACTCCTTAAATAAATTTAAAATGCTTCTTTTTTTTAAATTATCATAAAAAAATATCATACTAAAATGATAATCACACAATACACTATCAATTTTATTTTGTCAACATATTTTTTTATTTTTTTTATTTGACATTTACGTATTGATAATATATAACATACCTACATTTTAATCAGATAAAGTTATTTTATACAAGCTCCGCAAGGGGTACGTTTGTCGGCGAAGGTACGCTCACAGGCGCAAAAGTTGTATATTGTCTTTTTTTGTTTTGGTTAAAAAGTAATTTAATTAACGAATAAAGAGGTATAAAAATATGGCAGTACATATAAGATTATCAAGAGGCGGAGCAAAAAAAGCTCCATTTTACAAAATAGTAGCGGCTGATTCTCGCTCTCCTCGTGATGGTAAATTTATTGAAAGATTGGGACATTTTAACCCAATGCTTCCAAAAGATCACAGTGACCGTTTAGTTATGAACACTGAACGCGTTAAATATTGGGTTGGCGTTGGTGCGAAACCTTCTGATAGAGTTACAAAAATGATGGCAGAAGTTGGACTTTGTGAAAAACCTGCAATTCCTGCACAAACTAAGAAATCACAACCAAAAGCAAAAGCTCAGGAAAGAATGAAAGTTCTTGCAGAAAAAGAAGCAGCTAAATTAGAAGCGGCTGCTGCTGCAAAAGCTGAAGCAGAAGCAGCAAAAGCAGCTCCTGCAGTAGAAGAAACTCCTGCTGAAGTTGAAGCGCCTGCTGAAACAACAGAAGAAGCAAAAGCTGAATAATCTGGAAAAGGTAATAAACCCAAATGACAAGCAGAAATAAAAACACAATGAATGATACAAACATGGTACTTGTTGCTCGTGTTACTTCTGCGCATGGCATTAGGGGTTTGGTAAAAGTGCAAAGTTTTACTTCTATCCCAGAAGATTTTGCAAACTATTCACCATTATTTGATGAAAATGGTAAAGAGGTTGATATCAAAATATCGGGCGAGGCAAAGGGTATGTTTTTGGCTCAAGTAAATGGAATCACCACTCGCAATGACGCAGAAGATATCAAAGGGTTAAGCATCTATGCTAACCGTGATAGCTTAGGCGATTTAGAAGACGGTGAATTTTTCCTAAATGATATTGTTGATCTTGATATAGCGGATAGTGAAGGCAAAATTTACGGGACAGTTGAAAAAGTTGTTAATTATGGATCTTGTGATTTACTTCAAGTAAAATCAAAATCAAACAAAACATTTCTTGTACCAATGATAGAAGAACATGTTGAATTAATTGATTTTGATAATAATAAGGTCATAGTTCATGGGGTAAAACAACTTATGGAACTAGGGGGAATAAAGGATGACATCTAATTTAAATGTCAAAATTTTAACTCTATTCCCAGACGTTTTCCCAGGGGTATTAGCAAGTTCGATAAGTGGAAAGGCTTTAAAGGCTGGAACCTTATCAATCGAAGCAATTAATATTCGCGACTATGCAACTGATAAGCACAAAACTGTTGATGACACTCCATTTGGTGGTGGGGCTGGCATGGTTATGAAACCAGATGTAATTGCATCTGCGATTCGTTCTAATCATAAAACTGGCAAATTGATATACTTAACACCACGTGGAAAAACTTTTAATCAAGCTATGGCTTATGAATTGGCAAATGAAAATAATTTAACAATTCTTTGCGGTCATTATGAAGGAATAGATGAAAGAATACTAGATACTTTTGATATCGAAGAAATTAGTGTTGGCGATTTTATTTTATCAGGTGGCGAAGTTGCATCATTATTAATGCTTGATGCAATTATAAGGCTTATCCCTGGCGTAATTGGCAAAGAAGAAAGTCATTTGGAAGACAGTTATTCTTCTGGACTTTTGGAATACCCACAATATACTAAACCAAGTGTATGGGAAGACAAACAAATTCCAGAAATTTTATTATCGGGTCACCACGAAAACATTAAAAAGTGGCGTCATGAAAAAGCATTAGAAATTACCAAACAAAGAAGACCAGATTTATACGAAAAGTTTTTAAAAAATTAAAAAAATAAGAGAAAGGAAACTAAAATGAAAAACCAGATTATTGCAGATATAGAAAAAGGCGAAATCGACAAAGTATTGGCAAACAGAGATGTTCCAAGCTTTGGTCCTGGTGATACTTTACGCGTACATAACCGCGTAGTAGAAGGTGCGGGCAAAGAACGTATCCAGGTTTATGAAGGCGTTTGTATTGCAAGAAACAATGACGGATCAAATTCAAGCTTTACTGTACGTAAAATTTCTTTTGGTGAAGGTGTTGAAAGGGTATTCCCATTATTTTCACCACGTATCGCTAAGATCGAAGTAAGCCGTAAAGGTAAAGTAAGACGTGCGAAATTATATTACTTACGTCAACGTTCTGGTAAATCTGCACGTATCACAGAAGATACTTCAGAATTACGCAACAAAAAAGCAAAAGAAGCAACAGCAAAAGCTGAAAACGCATAGTTAGCAATCTTATGCAAACAAATAAAAAGGGACAGTGTTAAAACTGCCCCTTTTTTTCTTTGTAAAATCGAAAATAACACTTGTTTTTAGGGTAAAAATATTCATAATGTAAGTTATGAAATTAAAGACCTTCACAGCCCAAAGTATGGCAGAAGCAATGGAAGCCGCAAAACAAGAATTCGGTTCAGATGTATTAATTGTATCATCTGAACGCGACGGTCTTGGCGGTGGCGTGCGCATTACCATAGCAA
This sequence comes from uncultured Lactobacillales bacterium, assembly GCA_964369365.1. Classification (GTDB taxonomy): domain Bacteria; phylum Pseudomonadota; class Alphaproteobacteria; order CAYJES01; family CAYJES01; genus CAYJES01. The sequence continues at coordinate 55,122 of CAYJES010000004.1, forward strand.
TAGAAGAACAAGGGGTCAGCGAAAAGGAAATTGAACAAGCATTATTTGGCGAAACCATTGATGAGACATCTAGCGAAATAAGCGAAGTTTTACATTATCACGCCATCCCAGATGTTTTGTGTGAACGCATAACAATGCATGCAAACAAAAGTCAATCTGATGATATAGCTGAAGCGTTAAGTTACAGCTTTAATGAAATTTTACGTTTATCTGAGATAAAGCCTATTAAAAATAAAATTATTATGGCGGTTGGCCCTGCAGGTTCTGGGAAAAGTTCTATAATTGCAAAAATGGCAACACTTGCAAAGTTAAAAGGTCAAGTACCAGGAATTATATCAACAGATACTTATCGTGCTGGCGCTAATGCGCAACTACAAGCATTTTCAAAAATATTAGGATCTAACCTTATAACAGTTCAAACTCCTGATGAAATCATAGATGCAACAAAAAAATTATTTGAATTAAGTGATGTAATTTTTATTGATACTGCTGCAGTCAATCCATATTCTGACAAAGACTTGATAAAGATGAGCGAATACATAAATATTTTACCAAACATCGAACCATTACTAGTGTTTGAGACAGGACGCGATACAGAAGAAACAGTTGAACAGCTTTGCATTTTTGCAGAAAACGGTGTTACCAGCTTATCTGCAACAAAACTTGACACAACTAAAAGATTGGGCGGAATTATCGCGGGTACTTATCATTCAAATTTAAATTTAAGAGATTTTTCAATAAGTAGTAGTATTGCAGGCTCTTTAAAACCTGTAACTGCCGACTTATTAACCAAACTATTATTGCCCGTTGGGTTTTTAAATAAGGAGTAAATTAATGGCAAGAAATGCAAATATAATCGCAGTAGCATCTGGAAAAGGAGGAGTTGGAAAAACTTGGTTTTCAGTTACATTATCTCATGCCTTAGCTAAAATGGGTGAAAAGGTTCTGTTGTTTGATGGCGATTTCGGTTTGGCTAATATTGATATTCAACTTGCCCTTATGGCGAAACATGATATTGCATCGGTTTTAACAAACAAAATCACATTAAATCAAACTATTACCCATTATAAAGCGGGAGGTTTCGATATAATCCCAGGCAGATCTGGTTCGGGTAGTTTAGCACAAATACCACCTAATAGACTGCAATTATTATTGGAAGATTTACATGCCCTAGCCCCAGATTATGACAGGGTCATAGTTGATTTGGGAGCAGGTCTTGAAAAATCAGTAAGAATGTTTGCTGGATCTTCTGGTAACCTTATTATTGTTTGTTCAGATGAACCTTCTTCTATGACTGATGCTTATGCCTTTATTAAAATCATGACTTTGACAAAAGCTCCTGCAAAAATAAAAATAGTTATCAATTCTGCTAATTCAACTCGTGAAGGTGAAAAAACTTATAATACAATATCAAAAGCGTGTAAGGAATTTTTAAAAATTGATCCTCCTCTGCTTGGCGTTATCAGAAGGGATACCCAAGTTCGTGATGCTATACGAAATCAAGCAACCATAATTACTCGCTCTCCTAATGCGATTGCTGCTGAAGATGTGCTGACTATTGCCTCAAACATCACAAGCGGATTATAAAGTAAAAATAGGATATCATAAAAAAGAGCTAGACTTTTGCCTAGCTCTTTTTTTTTATTATGTACTTATCATTTTGGATCTTGCAAAATATATCCACGACCAAAAGCAGTTTTAATATAACTATCACCGCCGGTTGCTTTTTTAAGTTTTGCACGTAGTTTATGAATAAACACATCTATGATTTTAGCTTCTGGTTCATCCATTCCGCTGTAAAGATAGTTCAAAAATTGCTCTTTACTAAGCGTTGAACCTTTACGAAGAGAAAGTAATTGAAATATAGCATATTCTTTACCAGTAAGGTGCAAAGGTTTACCAGAAACAGTAACTGTTCTTGTATCCATGTTAAGTTCAACTTTACCAGTTTTAATCACAGATTCAGCATGACCTTGCGTACGTCTGATTATTGCGCGAATCCTAGCAAGTAATTCTTCTTTTTCAAAAGGTTTAGTTAAATAGTCATCAGCCCCAGAAGTAAGTCCTTTTACTTTTTTATCAAGACCGTCAAGACCAGATAATATAATAATAGGAGTTTTTACTTTTGAATTACGAATTTCTTTAAGAACTTGATAACCATCCATATCTGGCAAAATTAAGTCCAAAACGATTAAATCATAATCATAAATCTTACATAAATCAATTCCATCTTCACCCAATGTTGCAGTATCAACAACAATGTTTTCTTTATTAAGAATCATCTCAATACCTTGGGCCATTACGCGATCATCTTCGATTAAAAGAATTCTCATAAAATATATCCTCCAATTAAAAAAATATTAATATTTAGGTTAACAATACGTTGTATTTAATCTATAATCAAGTACAATATGTTGTAAAAGTTAATTTTTTTTAATAAATGGCAGAAAATGGGCAATTTGATAACAGATATAGAACAAGATTTAAACTCGATTCCTGATATAACCATCTATGGCAAGGTCAGTTCTGTAAAAGGTTTGTTAGTAGAGATGGAGTCGACATCTGCTGCGGTATTGTCAATTGGTTCTTATTGCAAAATTGAAGCTGCTGATGGAAAAATTGTACCTTGTGAGGTTATTGGATTTAATCCCGATTCTATTTTATTAATGCCATTTACTTCTGTTGATGGGATAGCACCAGGTTGCAGAGTAGATATTTCATCGAATAGAGCTGTTATTTACCCTGATGTTTCATGGCTTGGCAGGGTCATTAATGCTTTTGGCGAACCTATAGATGATAAAGGCCCACTTACAAAAGGCCCTATTGCAATTCCAATTCGCAATAGCCCTCCTCCTGCCCACAAAAGAAACAGAGTAAGGGGAAAAGTTGATTTAGGTGTAAAAGCAATGAACACATTCTTAACTCTTTGTAAAGGGCAAAGAATGGGGATTTTTGCTGGATCTGGAGTTGGAAAATCATCTCTTATTTCAATGATGGCGAAACATACAGATTTAGATATAGCAGTGGTAGGATTAATTGGAGAGCGCGGCAAAGAAGCAAGAGAATTCTTAGAAGACGATTTAGGTGAAGAAGGCGTTAAAAAAAGCGTGGTTGTCCTTGCCACATCTGACGAAAGTGCTTTAATGAGAAAACAAGCCGCCTATATGACTATGGCTGTTGCTGAATATTTCCGTGACTTAGGCAATGATGTTTTATGCATGATGGATAGTGTTACTCGTTTCGCAATGGCACAAAGGGAAATTGGATTATCTGCGGGCGAACCTCCTGCTTCCAAAGGTTACACCCCATCGGTATTTGCTGAACTTCCAAAATTATTAGAGCGCGCAGGACCAAGCACTGGAAAAGGTTCAATTTCTGGGCTTTTTACTGTATTGGTAGAAGGCGACGATCACAACGAACCGATATCAGACGCGGTAAGAGGCATCCTTGATGGGCACGTTATTTTGGATAGATCAATAGCTGAACGAAACCGCTTTCCTGCTATAAATATACTTCGCAGTATTTCAAGAAGCTTACCCGCTGCTAATGCTCCTAATGAAAATGCTCTTATTAATAGGGCAAGAAAAATACTATCAGTTTATGATAATATGGCAGAATTAATCAGGCTAGGAGCATATCGCGCAGGATCAAATCCAGAAGTCGATGAAGCAATCATCTTTTTTCCAAAAATAGAAGAATTTATAGCCCAAGAAAAAGATAAAGGTATAACTATCGAAGAATCTTATAAACTGCTAACAAAAGCATTGGCATAATAAAAAATGAGCAAAACTCTTCCCACACTAATCAGGATAAGCAAATTCGAATTGGATGAAAAACAACGCGCATTATCGGATTTATTACGAGCAAGAGACGAAATCCTGCGCCAACAACAAGAACTTGAAGATAAAAAAAAGAAAGAAGATGAGGCAGTTAAGGCAAATCCTGAACTTCACGAATATTACTCAGGATTTTTAAATGCATATCTTGATAAAAGAAACAATCTAAGAAAAGCGCTAGAAGATATTGATTTAATCATCGAACAGGCTCGTGAAGTTTTAAGAGAAGCATTCCAACAACACAAAACATATGAAATAACTCATGAAAACATCACAAAAAAAGAAAAGCAAGAGCTAGAACAAAAAGAACAAAAAAATGCTGATGAAATGGCATTAAATTTTCATAAAGCTACCCTTCTCTAATTTGGTTTGATTATTTATCTTTTATAACTTGAAGAAAATATTATTATTATTATTTTTATTTATTATCAAATGATAATGATTAAAAATCATGAGATTTAATCCTGCTATAAATGGAAAAGAAGTAATCAAATTAGAGAGGGGTAGCGATTAAGTTAGCAACTAAATTATTTTATTTGATTGGTATTTCAAATTCTATCTTAGTGCCTTCACCAAGCTTGCTGGAAATATTAAACATACCATCATGCAGCTCAATTAATTTCAAAACAATACTCAGACCGAGACCTGTTCCTTTATAATCTTTTGATTGCGCCGATTCGACCTGACCAAATGGCTCTAAAATTTTCTTTAAGTTTGCCTCACTTATACCAATTCCTTTATCAGCAATAGAAAACTTCATAATTCCTTCTTTTTCACGTACTGAAAGTTTTATTTCTCCATTTTGCGGGGTAAATTTTATCGCATTTGATAACAAATTAAGCAAGATTTGTTTTAATAATTTTTCATCAGCATTAATCATAATATCTTCAGCAGGCAAATCTGTTACAAACCTACGTTCCTGAGCCCCAGGATATGCAAGAGTAATATTAAGCGTTTCTTCCAAAACATGAAACAAAGACAATTCTGATTTATTGATTTGCATTTTACCTGCTTCAATTTTGGAAATATCAAGCACATCATTAATAAGTGATAACAAATGCTCACCACTTTTATAGATAAGGTTTGCATATTCTTTATATTTAGGTTGCAATTCACCAAACATCTCAGCTTGTTGAATTTCTGCAAACCCTAGTATTGCATTAAGTGGTGTCCTAAGCTCATGGCTCATACTAGATAAAAATTCAGATTTAGTTTTGTTAGCATTTTCAAGCTCTTCTTTTGTTTTTCTTAATGTCAAATTAAGTGTTATTAAATCTTGATTTCTGTTAGATATACTGGCTTCCCCTTGCCTTCTACTCAACAACTCTCTATAAATAAAACACAAGAATAATGACAAGAATAAAACGAATAATATCGGGAAAATTCTGAAATGCATCAAAGAAATTTTCCATGAAAAATAATCTAAATCCATACCAAATACAGCAACAACATTTCCAGTTTCATTACTTTTAATCGGAACTAATATCGTTGTCCAAATTCCAGATTTATCAATAAATGGAGAATAAACTTTACTTACCCCAGTTCTGAATATATTTTTAATTTTTACTTCAAAACTTTGTATATCTTGCAAATTTTCAATTGTTGAAGCAGACATAGGGTTATATATTTTATATCTATCAGGCTCCATCTCCATAATGTATCTTATTTTTCCGTTTTTTTCCCACGTTGCAAGATAAAACAACATGATATCAGTTTGCGATGCAGTTATTTGCTTTAATCGTTGTTCAACCATATTTTTACTTCTCTCAGCATCTTGAGCTGATAAAGTTATCATCTTGTCTATATAAACAGAACTAAGTGTTGCAAGGGCCAAATTTGCCCTATTCTCTAAGTTAGTAATTTTTTCTCTTTCTGCAAGTTTTGATACAAAATCAACAGAAGCCCAGCCAGCACAAATAGATAAAATAAAAGTAATCGCAAGAATATGTTTTGGAAAGTTAGATGAATCTTCAAGAAATTCAGAACTGACCTCATTATTTAAATGTATCCAAATGCAATAAGCAGCAATAACAGCAGAAACAAGCTTAATATAAATAGGAATAACAAAAAGATAATCAATGTATCCAGATAACAATTGACGCAACGGGAACGTTGGAAAAAAACAAAACGTTACCACATAAATACTGCTGAAAATCAGCCCTAAAAGCCCCGTAAAAGACTGCTTTCTTTTCACATGTCGTTTTATCAACACTAAAAACGCAGTTATTGTTACTGCTATACAATATGCTTGGGTAAAGTAAACAAGCCAATCTAACTTATTAATAGCTCCAACTATAGCAAGCGCAGTAACAATTGATAAATAAAATCCACCTCTTATATAAAGTACTGTTTTTTTGTTTTTGATCGAATGTAAAAATGCTTCAAGTAATACAGAAAAAGCAATTAAAATAAGAGGAACTCTTAAAAATTCAAGTTTAATATGAGGTGGAATGTAAATAAAGAAAATATCCAGCAAATATAAAATTGCTTGTAAAACCAAAAACATAACAACATATTTATACGGATGTCGATTAATTTTATCTAATTTTACCAAATTATCAATAGTAACAGCAACCGCAATAAGGATTATGCAGATGAATAAATAAAGAAAATCAAAGTTATTATAAAAAAATTCCATGTTGTTTTTAGCTTCTTTTTGTATTAAGGTTATTAATTATATATAATAATTTCAATTTTTACTATGATTTTTTTAATTAAAAAGGAAAAATAAATGGACACTATCATAATTCCAGCGTTAAAAGTTACATTATGGGCACTTTCATTTTACATTAATATTATTATTATTGCTGTAATTTTTGATTGGTTAAAAGCGTTTAATGTAATCAACAGTTATAACAAATTTGTATGGGCAGTAGGCAGTTTTTTATATAACATCACAGAACCAGCGTATAAACGGATAAGAAGAGTTATTCCGCCAATAGGTGGAATAGACTTATCTCCATTAATTTTAATTCTTGCAATTTATTTTGTCCAAGAGGTTATAACCCAAATTTTATTTAAAATATGATAAAACTTTTTATAAAAGTAACGCCAAACAGCAAGAAAATTGGGTTTAATGGTGTGATAGAAGTTGAAGGAAAATCATATCTTAAGCTAGGCATAAAATCACCGCCAATAGACGGAAAAGCAAATGAAGCAGTCATAAAATTCATAAGCGAATATTTTAATATATCAAAAGGCTTAATAACTATAACTTCTGGATTGACTAGCAAATATAAAGCTGTTACAATTGCCCAGGAAAATCAAGAAATAACAACAAAGATAAAGACACTTTTAAACCAATGATTATAAATGGAACAGCAGAAGCAAAAAAAATCCGAACCAGGCTAGAGGGTTTTATAAAAAGCAATCATATAACCCCTACCCTAGCAATCATCAGGATAGGTAACGATGAAGCATCAGGAATTTATATTAAATTCAAAGAGCAATATGCAAATGAAATTGGCATAAAAACTATTATAACTCATTTAGACGAAACAGCATCAACCAATGAATTAATTGACATTATAAATAACTTTAATGATGATATTTCTGTAAATGGAATTATCGTGCAAATGCCTTTGCCAAACCATATTGATAAAGAACTTATTGTATCTGCAATATCTCCTATAAAAGATGTTGATGGATTTCATCCTGAAAATTTTGGCAAACTAAGCCTTGGGCTTAATGGCATGGTATCGTGCACTCCTATGGGTTGTCTTCATTTAATCAAAACAATAATCCCAGACATTTCAGGACTAAACGCGGTTGTCATTGGACGTTCTATTATTGTAGGAAAGCCAATGTCATTAATATTACTAAACGAAAATGCAACCGTAACAACGTTACATTCACAATCAAATGATATTGCAACTTATACCAAAACAGCAGACATCATTGTTGCGTGCACTGGGTATGCAAAATTAATAAAAAAAGACATGGTAAAAGACGGAGTTATCCTTATTGATGTTGGCGTAACCAGAACAACAGATGGAAAAATCATAGGCGACAGCGACTTTGATGAAATAAAGGACAAGGCTTTGGCTATTACTCCTCCTATTGGTGGGGTTGGACCTATGACAATTGCAATGTTGCTTTACAATACTGTAAAAGCATATTCAAAACAAAACAACATTTCTGGTTTCAATGAAAAATATTCTAAATTTATATAATAACCGAGGGAAACGATTATGGAAGAAATTTTATTAAACATGACACTTAGGCAAAAAACTGCCTTTTTAGTATGCCTTTCTCAACTTACTTCAGAAGAATTAATGGATGAAGAGGTTGAATACATCATTGATTTAGCATTAATGTGCAATTATCCAGAAGACAAGTTCGAACTTATTTTCAATCCGATAGAAGAAAAAGACATGATTGAAATGCTACAAGACTTGTCAGATCCTTTGGTTGCAAAAATTTTAATAAGAGAACTATTTTATCTTGGTTACGCTGATAACGAGCTTTCTGATGCTGAAATTATTTTTATTATGAGGGTAGCAGAAGCAGTTCGTCTACCAGTAGAAGAAGTTGAAAAAATCAGCGATTGGGTATCTGTTGGTTTGGAATGGGAAAAGCTGGGCGATGAATTATTTGGTAAAGGTATATAGGCTTTATTAATGAAGAGGTTAAATATATTGATGAAACACTTATTTTTATTTTTATTTTTGTTTTTGGTTGGATGTGGGTTCACTCCACTTTACATATCACAAGAAATGAATGAAAAAGCGGCTATGATAGAAATTTCACCTATTGACGGTGCATTAGGTCAACAATTAAGAAGCAATCTTGAACATCGCTTTAACCCAAGTGGAGTTGTGTTTGAAAAACCATACAGACTAAATATAACATTAAAAGAAACAGAAGTTTCAAAACAAGGTATTCGTCAAGATGATACAGCAACTCGTATCACAATTTCACTAACTGGGAATTACACTCTTTATTATAATAACGAAAAAGTATTAAGTGAAAAATCATATTTTTTATCTTCATACAATATTTTGCAAGATCCTTATTCTTCTTATGTATCCCACAAAGACACGCTTAAACAGCTAACGGATTTGGTTGCTGATGACATTGCGCTTAGGATCGGGTTATATCTAAAGGATAATTAATGGCAAAGATAAATCAAGCAGGATTCGAAAAATTAAAAAACAACCTTCCAAGCAACGTAAAAGTATTTTTAAGTTACGGTAATGACGAAGGTTTAGTTTATGAATCAGCGGAATTTATTGCAAAAAAAATAAATCCTGACCTAAACGACCCATTTAATGTAGAACAACTGACAACCGCCCAAATAAAGGAAGATGCTGGAATTTTATATATGGCAGCAACTTCAACTTCGCTTATGGGGGGCAGAAAATTAATAATTGTAAAGGGCGCAACCGATGTAATCACCCCTGCTGTAAAAGATTACCTAACAACTGACACCGATTCTTTTTTGGTTATGTTTGGCGAAGGATTAAACACAAAATCAACCCTAGTAGCATTAGTAGAAGGTTCAGATTTTGGTATAGGGTTAGGTTGCTACGCTGATGATATTGGAGCATTGCGCCAGTTAATTTCACAAATGCTTAGCGATAATGGTATAAAATTTGACAACGACACAGTACAATTTTTAACCAGCAAACTGGGTGCAGACAGGAAAATGACCCGTTCCGAAATGGATAAATTAATAACCTATATCGGTGATGAAAAACTTTTAACCATCGAAATGGCACAAGCTTGTATTGATGACGCTTCTGCTGTTTCATTTGAAAATTTGACCGATGCTATATACGGAAAAAATCCTAAAAATTTATCATCAGCCTTACAAAAGTTGTATGGGGAAGGCGAAAGTGAAATCGCAATATTAAGGATTGTAACTGCATTTTTCAAAAAACTTCTCCCTGCCTATAAAAGTTTAGAAAAAAACAGCAGTATTGAAATCGCAATTAACAACATCAAGCCTAAACCTTTTTATAAACAAGCTGATAAAATAAAAGCTCACCTTACAAAATGGGATTTTGTTAAGGTTAATAGAGCGCTTGAAATCTTACTAGAAGCAGAGGCAAACTGTAAAACAACTAATTATCCTGTATCGTTAATTTGTGAAAGAGCGTTGCTTCAAATAATTAACCTCAGATAAAAATCTTGAATTGATTTTTTATAATAAATAGTGCAAACTATCAAAATAAAATAATAAACTTTAACCTTTAAAAGAGAATGAAAAATGGCAGATTATAATCATATTGAAATTGAATCTAAATGGCGTAAACATTGGCAAGACGAAAAATTATTTAAAACCCATGATGATAAAGAGGCAATGGAAAAGCCTAAATATTATGTTCTTGATATGTTCCCATACCCAAGTGGCGACGGTCTGCATTTGGGTCATTTAGAAGGTTATACAGCAACCGATATTATCGCTAGATATAAAAGGATGAAAGGCTTTAACGTACTTCACCCTATGGGTTGGGACGCTTTTGGACTTCCTGCGGAAAGATATGCGACTAGGGTTGGCGAACATCCATCTGTAATTACTAAGAAAAACTGTAATCGTTTTCGTTCTCAACTTCAAGACATGAGCTTTTCTTATGATTGGGACAGGGAAATCAGTACAACTGACGAAGGTTATTATAAATGGACGCAATGGATTTTCACAATAATGTTGGAACGTGGGCTTGCCTATGAAGTCGAAGCTCCTGTTAACTGGTGCCCTGCCCTATCTTCTGTACTTGCAAATGAAGAAGTTAAAGACGGAAAATATGTTGAAACAGGCGATTTAGTTGAAAAAAGAATGATGCGCCAATGGATGTTGAAAATCACTGATTACGCAGATAAATTATTAGCAGATTTAGAAGATTTAGATTGGCCAGAAGGTCTTAAAACCATGCAACGTGAATGGATTGGAAAATCAGAAGGTGCAGATGTCGAATTTAAAATAAAAGGCTCTGACACTTCGTTCACAGTATATACAACCAGACCTGATACGCTTTTTGGTGCTACTTACTGTGTACTTGCCCCTGAACATTCATTGGTAAAAGAAATCACAACACCAGAACAAAAATCAGCAGTTGACGAATACGTGAAACTAGCAGCTTCTAAAAGTGCGCAAGACAGAATGAAAGATGAAAAAGACAAAACTGGTGTTAAAACTGGTGCTTTTGCAATCAACCCAGTAAATGGGAAAGAAGTTCCAATTTACATTGCTGATTATGTTCTTGGCGATTATGGATACGGCGCAATTATGGCGGTTCCAGGGCATGACAGCCGTGATTATGAATTTGCAAAAAAATTCGATTTACCAATTGTTGAAGTAGTATCAGGTGGCGACATTTCTGAAAAAGCTTATGAAGATTGCGAAAACGGAATATTGATTAATTCAGATTTCATCAATGATTTAAAGGTTCCTGTGGCAAAATCAACCATTATCAAATGGCTAGAAGATAAAGGTTTAGGCAAAGGAACAATAAATTATAAATTACGTGATTGGTTGTTTTCTAGGCAAAAATATTGGGGTGAACCGTTCCCAGTAATGAAAATGGAAGACGGCAGTGTTAAAGCAATGCCATTAAAAGATTTACCATTGACTTTACCAATCCTAGACAGCCTAAGCCCAACTGAAGATGGCAGACCGCCTCTTGCTAGGGCTACTGATTGGGTTAACACAACTTATGAAGGCGAAAATATAACTCGTGATTTAAACACAATGCCTCAATGGGCGGGGTCTTGTTGGTATTACTTGCGCTTTATTGATCCACTAAATGACAAAGATGCGTGGGACAGCGATAAAGAAAAATATTTTATGCCAGTTGATTTATATCTTGGTGGGGCTGAACATGCTGTACTTCACTTGCTTTATGCTAGATTCTGGCACAAAGTATTGTATGAAGCTGGTTACGTTTCAACCAAAGAACCATTCAAAAAATTATTCAATCAAGGCATGATTTTAGCAAGCTCTTATCGTGACAAAAAAGGAAAATATCACTACGCTCATCAAGTTGAAAAACGTGGCGAAAAATATTTTGTAAAAGGCACAGAAGACGAAGTTGACACTCAAATTGAAAAAATGAGTAAATCTAAATTAAACGTTTATTCTCCTGATGAAATGATTGAAAAATATGGCGCAGATGCGATAAGGCTTTATGAAATGTTTATGGGTCCTCTTGACCGCGACAAGCATTGGAGCGACGAAGGTATCGCAGGCATCAGCAGATTCCTTAAACGTATTTGGAATTTCTTTATTACAGAAGAAGGCAAAATAAATCCAAAAATCGTTGATTTAGGCGGTGATATGGCTGCTACTAAAATGCTTCATAAAACTATCAAAGGCATCGAACACGACATTGAAAATATGGCATTTAATACTGGCGTTGCTAAAATGATGGAATTTATGAATTTCGTATACAAATGCGACAGTGTGAACAAAGAAGACATGGCTAAATTCTTACTTATCCTATCTCCTTTTGCCCCACATATTGCTGAGGAATTATGGCACCAAATCGGACATGCTAAGACTTTGACTTATGAACCATTCCCGCATTTTGATGAATCTTTGACCCAAGATGACGAAATTGAATTCCCAATCCAAGTTATGGGTAAACTTCGTTCGGTTATAATGATTGATAAAAACACAGGACAAGACGACATCATTGCAATGGCAAAGGCTGATGAAAAAATCGTAAAATGGCTGGACGGCAAAGAAATTGTAAAAGAAATCTTTGTCCCAGGAAGAATGTTAAATTTCATTGTAAAGTAACTTTATGGCTAAAAGAAAAGCAATTGTAATCTATGGTCCTACTGCCAGTGGGAAAAGCGCACTTGCCATTGACATTGCCAAAGAAAAAAATGGAATAATCGTAAATTCTGACAGCTTGCAAGTTTATAAAGATTTGCGAATATTAACAGCTTGCCCACCTGATGAAGATTTAGAGCAAGTTCCACATTTCCTTTATAACGTACTTTATGGTAATGAAAATTGCACCGCCATTAAATATATTGAGATGTTAAAGGATTTACTAGAAACACAAGAACAATTGCCGATTATTGTTGGTGGCACTGGTCTTTATATAAAAGCATTAATCGAAGGTTTGTCTAAGACCCCAGATATCCCAGATGAAATCAGAAACAAGGCAAGAACTCTACCATTTGAAGAGATACTAGCTGTGGTCGAAGAAAACGACCCAGATTTTGCCTTAAAAGATGAACAAAGGGTAAGGCGCGCTTATGAAATATTCATGGCAAGTGGTAAACCGTACAGCTATTGGCGCAATCTGCCTCCTGAAAAAATTCTGGATTTAGATATTGAACTTATCAAACTTATCCCAGAGCGTGAAATTTTATACGACCGTTGCAATCGCCGTTTTGAAATTATGCTGGAAAGTGGTGCAATTGAAGAGGTCAAAGAACTTTTAACAAAAAACTATGCCCCAACCGCTACGATTATGAAAGCAATTGGCATTGATGAAATAAGGCGTTTTTTGGCGGGCGAAATCACTCGTGAAGAAGTCATAACCTTAGCAAGCACAAAAACTCGCCACTATGCAAAACGCCAAATCACCTGGGCAAACTCACAACTTTAAAAATTATTCTCTTTCTCTTGACAGCAACGCTTTTTCAAGTCGACGGACTTTTATACATTTTTTTTGCAAATCAGAAATTTTATCAACAATTAATTTTATTTTTCAATTTGAATACTTTCAAGCAGGATATATATGCCACCAAATCCAATAGAGCCCAATTCTGCCCCAACCATAAGTGGAACAGAAGCATCATAAATTTCGGAAATCCAAACTTTCATTGGCTTTTGATGCTCATCGCCTTCGTCCGTAAACAACCATGCGATATCTTCATCTTGTAAGGTTTCTTCATCGACTGTCAACAAACATTCCCTAGCCACTCCATCATAAATACTGTCGCTATCTGCAGTTAATTTTACAGAACCATTTTCTTTAAAAATTAAGGTTTTGCGTTTTTTACCATTAAAAATCGAAAGCTCGCTATTACAACTTTTATTATTTTTTACATTTAAATAAAGGGCAAGTAGCATACTTTGATAATCATAAGCATCTTTTGCAATTTCTTTAAATTCTTCCATTTCTGTTGTTGTCGTATTATTATTTTTAGTATTTTTCTTTATAGTTGGGATACCGCTATCATCGTAAAAAATTTGATTTATACGTTTTTTGTCGCGAACTTCTTTGATTGCTTCATAACTTTTTATAATCAAATTTCCATTTTCAATTCTGCCATAAGTGGTGTAAGAAGATACAGAAGGATAAACCAACCCAATAATCCCAGTTGTTTTTGCTCGTGAAACCATTGAATATGTATTATCATCTTTTATTTCTATTACTGTATCCAGAACAAACCCATGTATTCCACTGGCAAATGCATTATAACGCAAAGTTATTTTCTCATCTGCTAGACAAGTTGGGATATAAAGTGATAATATAAGCACAAAATTTAAAATTCTTTTCATAGGAGCACTCTCAATGAATTTTGATATAGTATTAGTAGGTGTAATTATAGTACTTTTCTTTTTGTTTGCAATGTTTGTTGTCCAAAAATTCGCAGTTATAAATGAAAAAGTGTCACAACTTAACACCTCTACCAAAGATAATCTAGAAAACATTAATAACAATCTAGAAACAAAACTTGAAAAAGTTCGCCATACTGTTGATGAAAAATTGCAAGAGAACCTTCAAAAGCGATTCGCAGAATCTTTTAAGCTAGTTACAGACAGGTTGGACAATTTTAATAAAGGTCTTGGTGAAATGCAAAATTTTACCACTCTTGCCACTGATTTAAAAAGGGTAATGAGCAACGTAAAAAGCAGAGGAACATGGGCAGAAGTACAACTAGGTGCTATCTTGGAAAATATCCTTACCCCTACTCAATATGAAAAAAATGCTAAGGTAAAACCTAACTCTCGGGAAATCGTTGAATTTGCTATAAATATTCCAAACGACAGCAACGAAAATGGCATTGCCCTGCTGCCTATTGATTCTAAATTCCCCATCGAAAGTTATGAAAGATTAGCACTAGCTGCTGAACAAGGAAATCAAGAAGAAGTTAGCAAATATTCAAAAGAAATCGAAACTTTCATCAAAAAAAGCGCAAGTGAAATCACAAAATACATAGCTCCTCCTTATACAACTGATTTTGCGATTATGTTCCTGCCAACCGAAGGATTGTACGCAGAAGTTATCAAAAATGCAGGATTAATTTCTGAAATCCAACAAAAATATAGGGTAATTATAACTGGACCTATGACAATAACCGCCCTTATAAATTCACTTCAAATGAGCTTTCGTTCGCATGCTTTGCAAAAAAATGCAAAAGAAGTGTGGAAGCTATTTGCCCAAATTAAACAAGATTTATCTTCGCACCAAGAACTACTCGATAAAGCAAAAGGCAAGCTCTATGATGCAACGAACGCAATTGACAACATCGGGGAAAGAAGCAGAATTTTAAGTAATAAACTAGCAAAAATAGAAAGTCTAGAAGAATAAAAAAAATAGGCTCTTAGCTTCAAACTAAGAGCCTATTTTTTATAGATTATCGTTAGTTCATAGAATGTTTTGCAATTAAATCAGCAACGGTTGCATACCTTGTATCAGATATCATTCCTAGTATTCTTTCAACTATCACACCATCTTTTATAATAAAATTAACAGGCACCCCAGATACATCGAATGCTTTTCCGATTTCATTACCTTTTACACCAAATTTTTTATAATAATGTTTTATATGATTTTGATCGGCCCAAGCCTCAACACCTTCTTTATCAAAATTAACAGAAATCACGTAAATTGGCACACCAAATTTCACATTTTGCATGTATTTACTTTGATCTGTACAATATCCACAAGTATATGACATAAAAGTAAGGATCGAAACACCTTTTGCTAAGTCTGATGAATAAAAATAATCTTTTCCATCAAGAGTTTCTAACGTAAATTCAGGTACTTTTGTGTTTAATTTAGAATAAGGAGCAATTTCAGTACTTGGGGCAAAAAGCCTGGCCAATATTAGTAACACCAATAAACCTAGCAATACATTTTTAATCATTTCATAAACTCCGCTATTTCTGCTCTTAATTCTGCAATTCCTGTATCATTAACCGAACTAGTGGTCATAATTTCAGGAAATCTTGCAATATATTTACTTGAATCTTCTTTAACTTTTTCAATTATTTTCTTAAGTTCAGGTTCTTTTAATTTATCACATTTAGTAAGTACAATTTGAAAAGTAACCGCTGCCTTATCAAGACTGTCCATAATTTTTTTATCAGTATCTTTAAGTCCATGCCTAGAATCCACCAAAATAAATACTCTGCGCAGATTAGCACGACCTTTAAGGTAATCATAAATAAGCCTGGTCCAATTTTGTACCATTTTTTTAGGAGCCTTAGCAAACCCGTAACCAGGCATATCGACAAGCATCATTCGCCCATCCAAATTGAAATAGTTAAGCATTTGCGTACGACCAGGATAGTTTGCAGTAATCGCAAGATTTTTACGATTAGTCAGCGCATTAATCAGCGACGATTTGCCAACATTAGACCTACCAGCAAAAGCGACTTCTGGTAAATCAGGTGCAGGCAAGCTTTCAATATCAGGCACAGAAAGCATAAATTTAGCTTCCTTAGTGAATAAAAGTCTACCTACTTCAATTTTATCTTCTTCGTTTTTCATCTCTTGCCACACTTTTCTTAATCATTGATTGTTGAATTATAGACAACACGTTACTCCATGTCCAATAAATAACCAGCCCAGCCGCGAAATTAGCCAACATAAACGTAAATACGATAGGTAATGACATAAATATATAGGCTTGAGTTTTATCAGCTGGTCGTGGTGCCATTTTTTGTTGCAAGTACATTGTAATACCCATAAGTAACGGCCATACGCCAATATTTAATATCGCAGGAAGTGCAATCGGAATAAGACCGAACAATGTAAATACAGACGTAGGATCAGGCATAGACAAATCCGTAATCCAACCGATAAACGGTGCTTGCCTTAGTTCAATTGAGATATAAAGCACTTTATAAAGCGAAAAGAATACAGGAATTTGAATAAGTATCGGCAAACATCCAGACAATGGATTAATTTGTTCTTTTTTATAAAGAGCCATTAATTCTTGGTTCATTTTCATTTTATCATTTTTGTATTTAGATTGAAGTTCTTTTATTTTTGGTTGAACTTCTTTCATCCTAGCCATACTTTTATATGATTTATTGGCAACAGGATACATAATTCCCCTTAAAATCGTAGCAAAAAGAATAATCGCCCATCCCATATTGCCCAAGAATTTATAAAAGAAATCAAGAATATAAATAAAAGGTTTAGTTAAGAAATAAAACCACCCAAAATCAATACTTCTATCGAAATTTTTAATATTATAAAGTGAAGAATAGTCATCAATTATATTAATTTCTTTTGCCCCTGCAAAAATCATATTTTCAGAGGCATAACTTTGTCCATCCTGGATTATAATTGGTGCAGTTATGTAATCAGTTTGGAAAATATCCCTTTCCCCAACTTTATTATAAGTGAAGTTTACTTTATGTTCCAAAGCGTTTTCTGGCAAAATCACCATAGCCATCCAATATTTATCGGCAATACCAAACCAACCATCAGAGGTTTTAAAGTTTTTTTGCTTATCTTCTTCCAAAGTTGAATAACTAACTTCTTCTAACTTGTCTTCGAAAAAACCTGTCATTCCTTCATGCGAAACCCCAACAGAAACATCAGGCATTTCACCCCTTGCAACCAAACCATAATTAAACATAGTCAAAGTATTTCCAGAATTATTAACTACTTCATCTTTTACTTTGAACATATAATTATCATCAAGAGAAATTGTTCTAATATACTTAACACCAGAATTTTCATAAACCAACCTAACATCTTTATTTGGGGCAAGCTGGTTATTTCCTTCAACCTTCCAAATCGTTTTATTATTAGGTGCTTTTACTTTTTTATCACTAGAAATCCAACCAGACTCAGCATAAAAAGCATGATTAGTTAGGGCAGGCGCCAAAAGAGTAACAGGAGTTTTATCTTCTTGACTTACTGTATAGTTGGTAAGGGTAAGATTGTCTAACCTAGCACCTTCCAAACGAATAGAACCAGATATTTTATCATTTTTAAAATTAATTCTGTCGCTTTTAAGAGCGGTTTCGGTATCAATCATCTCATAATTTTCAACCACTGGTTCACTAACCACTACACCAGAAACAGATTCTCCGCTAGATTGCGCTACCATTTTTGCCATTTGCATTTCATCTTTATCAGGACGTGGAAATAACATCTCCACACCAAATATCAATAATGTAGCAACAACAACAGCAAATATTAAACTACCCTTACTAGGAGATAAATCTTCAGACATTTTATCTTTTTTCCTCTTCTTTTTTTATATTTTCATCAACAACCTTGGAAGGTACGGGATCATATCCGCTCCCACCCCACGGATGACACCTTAAAATTCTTTTTATCATCAGATAACTTCCCTTAAAAAAACCATGTTCTTTTAATGCTTCGATGGCATATGTTGAACAACTAGGGACAAATCTGCAATGATTGCCAATAATTGGCGATAGCAATACTTTATATACTTTTATGAAAAAAATTGCAACCCAACTAAGCACAGAAACTTTCATTATTTTACATTCCTGCTTTTTTTATTAATTGATTAAGTGATAGTAGGACATCTTTATATTTTGCATCCAACATCTTGTGTCGCACTATTAAAACGATATCATATCCATTTGGAACATTTTCCAAACTTCTAACAGCTTCCTTTAACCTGCGCTTCATTTTATTTCTTATTACTGCTCTTTTTGCAGTTTTTTTGGTAACTGTAAATCCAAAACGACTCGAATCTTGCGATTCTTTTTTTAAATACTGAAAAATAAAAAAATCGCCAAGAATCCTAATTCCCTGATGGGATGTTTTAAGGAACTCTTCGCGTTTTTTTATTATTTCCAGCTTAAAAGCCATATTAAGCTTTCTGCTTAAGAATTAAACAGTAAGGCTTTTACGACCTTTTGCACGTCTAGCGTTAAGAACTTTTCTTCCGCCAACAGTAGCCATACGAGAACGGAAACCGTGTCTACGTGTTCTAACCTTTTTACTTGGTTGCCATGTTCTTTTCATATCTTTTCTCCATACCTGACATTAACATTTTTTGAAAGTTCGCTATATATACTATATATATTCCCACCTGTCAACAATATTTTTAAATTTTGTTAGTAGTAAAAAATTATCGCCAAGCAGATGATACAATTTCTAGTAATTTTTCTGTCTTCAATTTATCTAGATCTAGATTATTTTTTGCACCACACTTTAATTTTGCACTTTTTGACTCAGTTCTAGAATGCCTAACCTTAACATGCTTTGGAACATCTGCTATCCATTTAAAATTATTTTCACCATACTTATCAAGTGAAGGCAAAATAATTTCCTCCACATTTGAAAAATCAAATCCTTCCATACTTGCACCACCTATAGCATCTCTGAGATTTAGTAATTTTGGAGGATTTTTACATCCTGATAAATTAATTTCTTCTGACATTCCTATTATCTTAGTATCTTTCAAATCCATTTCAGATAAATTAGCATATCTGACGCCTGTTAAATTAATTTCTTTTGGTGGATTTTTACATTTCCTCAAAAAAAATTTTTCAGGCATTCCTATTATTTTTGTGTCTTGCAAATCAGATTCAGATAAATCGGCCTCTTCAACTCCTGTTAAATCAATTTCTTTTGGTGGATATTTACACCTCTGCAAATAAATTATTTCCGGAATACCTATTATTTTTGTGCCTTGTAAATCAGATGCAGATAAATTCGCATATATAACTCCTGTTAAATCAATTTCTTTTGGTGGATTTTTACATATCTGCAAATGAATTGATTCTGGCATTCCTATTATCTTTGTATCTTGCAAATCCGAACCAGATAAATCGGCTTCTTCAACTCCTGTTAAATCAATTTCTTTTGGAGGATTTTTACATCTCCGCAAATGAAATATTTCTGGCATTCCTATTATTTTGGTGTCTTGCAAATTTGATTCAGATAAAGCCGCATATCTAGCTCCTGTTAAATCAACTTCTTTTGGTGGATTTTTACATCTCATCAAAAGAAGTTCTTCTGGCATTCCTATTATTTTTGTGTCTTGTAAATCCGTATAAGATAAATCAGCTCTTACAAAACCTGTTATTTCAATTTCTTTTGGTGGATTTATACATTCTTGCAAATCAATAAATTTGCACTTTAAATTTTTAGGTATTTTAATTTCTACCAAGTCTAATCCTGACAAATCTAACCTTTCGCATTCAAAATTATCTGGCAAATCATAAATATTATAAAATTTACCATCAATTCCGTCAACAAGTCCCATATTTTTTGTATCATGCTTTGGGTCAAGATTCATTTTATTAACAAATTCTTGAATATATGGAATATATTTTTTAACTGGTGGCTTATTTCCTTTACCCTTACATTGGTTTATTGCTCCATTACTAACTTCAAAGGTGACGTGAGGTTCACCATTTTCGTCACGGATTGAATAAATTTGGACATTCCCGTCCTTTACCCCCTTATCATAACTGCCTTTACCAACACAATGCCCCATGTTGTCAGATTCAAAATCCAAAGCTTCCTCAGTCAAAAGTTGAACAACAGTATATCCATTTTCAAATTGCATAATTTCTTTTGTATCAGATATTGAATGCTCATAAAAAGCTTCATCTTTTCTGGGTTTTCTGTTGTCTTTTTCAGCCTTTATAGCCATTTCTTCATGCCATTTATGCGAAAAATCCAAAGCTTTTTCAAAACTGTCAAGATTATTATTACCTTTAAGATAATCTAACTTTATTTTTACTCCATCAAATTTATCGCTAGCTTGCGTATCTTTTGCTGTTTTAATCGCAGTTCGAACGTAATTTGACGTATCTTCGTAAAGAGTATCCCTGATTGATACAATTTTATCCCTTAAATCATTAGGAATTTTATCTGATGAGAATGTGAAAATTTCACCACCAGTTTTTAATTTATTTTGCGCCCATTCTGGTAATTCAGAAGATAGAGTAAGGGGAGTTAAAAATACAACATCACTGTTTTCTTTAAAATAAGGACGAATACGGTGTTTTAAATATTGAACAAGGATTGCTTTTGTTATTCCATCTTTATTTGCTTCTACATACGGAATATCTTGAAAATTTTCTTTAGTAAAATTCGCTGGCAACCCCATGCCTTGATAAACAACATCTATCAAATATTGGTTCAAATCATTTTCATTTATTAAATCTATTGCCATTTTAAACTCCCAAACTTAACCCCTAAAGCGCTAAAAATATTTTAATTAATTAATTAATTAACTAACAAATAACATATCACAAACCCATATTTTTGTCAATAATTATCTCACAAACAGCAAGTTGGGCAAGGTAAAGACCAAAATTAGCGGTTACATAGGGAAGAGATCCTAAAAATTCTTTTGCATCTGGGATATTTTTTTCATCATAAGTATCTTTTGGTAATTCTTCTGAATACACACATGGGACGTTTAAATCAACTCCTTGTTGTCTTAATTTTTTCCTAAGCACGAAAGCAAGTGAACAATTCTTAGTTTTCTTTAATTTCGCTGTTTTTATTTTTGATAAATCAGATTTAAGGGCTGCCCCCATTGATGAAACAATAGGAATTTCCATATTTTTTGCAGTAGAAATCAACGACACCTTTGTTTTTATAATATCAACGGCATCAACTATGACATCAGGTCTTGCCCCTAATATAGTTTCTATATTTTCGGGATTAAGATAAATTTTTAAAACGTCAACTTTTGCGTTTGGATAAATATCTAATATCCTATCTTTTGCAACCGCTACTTTATCCTGACCTAATGTGGAATGAAGCGCATAAACTTGGCGATTAATATTGGTTTTTTCGATTTCATCTTTATCGATTAACAAAAATCTCCCCACGCCCATTCTGGCCAAAATCTCACAACAAAAACTGCCCACAGCGCCAAGCCCCACTACTACTACAAAGGAACTATGTAATTTTTTAAGAGCATCGTCCCCTATCATTTTTTCAGTACGTAAAAATTGTTTATCAGTCATATTAAATCTCCTAACAACCTTTTTGCGTTTTTATAAAGTACGTCTGAACTTATTCCTGATTTTTCATAAACCTCGTTTATATCATAATCTTCATCATCAGTTTCTAACAACAATTTATCATCTGGTACAATTTGTATTTTATTTAAATTATTTAACCCTATCGAAAAATACGAATTTTTGGGCAGCTTAGCAATTACATCCTTAGAACCAGAAAATCTGTGAAATATAAAAGATAAATCATTATAATCTTTTAAAATTTTTATCATTTTATCCCATGCTTTCACACAGTGAATCACAACAATTTTATTGTATTTTTTAGCAAATTCCAGCTGACAAATAAAAACCTCATCTTGATTTGCATGGCTTCTTAATGCATCAAGACCACATTCGCCAATAAGGCATTTTTCATTTTTTATAAACGATTCTAATATAGACAAATCAGCGTTTTCAATGAACCACGGATGAATTCCGAAACTTTTTATAACGGATTCGCTGTTTTCAGATGAAAGTTGTTTCCATTCGACTAAATTAGATGCACACACAATCTTTTTATATGGTTTATTTATATTATTAAGATGAGTATGAGCATCAAAGAACACTATTACAAGCGTCCCATAGCAATTATTTTTTCACGTCGAGATTCTTTTAATTCAGCACGAGATAACGAAGAAAGTTCTCTTAGATTCCTCTCAATAGCATCACCCACAGCATCCATAGCAAGAATTGGACTACGGTGCGCTCCACCAAGCGGCTCTTCGATTATTTCATCTATTACTTTCAGTTTATATAAATCTTGAGCAGTTATTTGCAAGGCCTCAGCTGCTTCCTTAGCTTTATCTCCTGAACGCCATAAAATTGCAGCACAACCTTCAGGGGATATCACAGAGTAAACTGAATGTTCTAACATCAAAATTCGATTCCCAACAGCAATTGCAATGGCTCCACCAGATCCACCTTCACCAATCACACAAGAAACGAGCGGAACTTTTACTTTTAAACAAGCCTCAGTCCCTCTTGCAACCGCTTCAGATTGACCTCTTGCTTCTGCATCAACCCCAGGATAAGCGCCAGAGGTATCAACAAAAGTAATGATAGGTAAGTTAAATTGATCAGCAAGCTCCATTAGCCTAGCAGATTTTCTATATCCTTCTGGTCTTGGCGAACCAAAATTATGCTTAATTCTTGTTTCCAAATCATGGCCTTTTTCTTGTCCCATAACGACAACAGGCATACCTTTAAATCTACCTAAACCACCAACAATTGCGCAATCTTCGCCAAATTTTCTATCCCCAGCAAGAGGTGTAAAATCTGTAATTAAATGATCTATATAACGAAGAGTGTGGGGTCTGTCTACGTGTCTTGCCACTTGAACTTTTTGCCAAGAAGACAGTTTCCCATAAACTGATTTCAACTCTTTTGAAAGTTTGTCGCTCAGCTTTTTTATTTCAACTGCCACGGCCATACCTTCTACATCTGTTGTTTTTTGCAAAGTTAAAATCTTAGAATCCAACTCAGCAATGTTTTTTTCAAAATCTAAATATGTAAGTTCTTGCACTTTATTTTCACTTTCATAATATTTTTTATTTAATTTTTTTGAAATTTATAATAATATATTTTTAAACTTTTACAAGCAAAGGATTAAAACATCGTGTGGTTATCTATTTTAATATTCGGTTTATCTTTATTTTCCGCTATTTGGCTGTCTCTTGGTTTAACATATATCGATAGTTCTATTGGCTTTTATGAACTTCATACTATCAATCCAACCGACCTTGCAGTAATTTTAACAAGTATTGCAGGTCCTATTTTAATCGCAGTGTTGATTATGATATTGGCTCATAACCACAATTATTTGAAAAATTTGTTTGCAAATCAACAAGCATTTATAAAGCTTCTTCAAACTAAGATGGAATTTTCGCAAAGTATAGAACAAGAAAAGCTTGATATTATGCGTTTTAATAAAATTGAAAAAATTACAGATCATTTATCACTGCAAATATCAGAAATGATAATAGCAACAAACGTTATCAATACAGAAGAAACAAAAACGTTATGGAATTATTGGAATAATGGTAATAAAAACGCATTTATAACCTATGCTATTGATGAAACAAAGGGTGCAAGTATAATTGCAAGATTGGAAGCCAAAACAATCCAAGACGCTGATTTTTCAGATGAAATTATTGATATGTGTCATACTTATGAAGATATTTACGATGTTCTTGCGCATTCTTATGATGAAATTTTCATCCGCCAATTTGTATCAAGCCCAATTGCTAGATTCATACAAATATTGGCAAGTTTCAAATCAACGAAAGAAAAACTTTTCAATGAAGGCGAAGATTATAATTTTACAGAATCATATGAAGTTAAAGATACTGTAGATACTGCAGAACCTTTAAAATCTTCTGAAATCAAAAAAAACAATACTAACGAAGATGAAGAAGATATTATTTTCATATCAGAAGACGAAGATGAAAACATACTTGAAAATTTTGATTGGCACAAAGATAGAACCCAATTAATTAACAAATATCAAAAATTTGCAAGCGACATAAAAACAAACATCGACAAAGGAGCTCTTAATGAAAAATAGCCTTTTTGCGGCTATTTTCATTTGCTTGTCTTTTCTATCACAAGCAAAAGCAGAGCCAGTTCACGGTATATCTATTTATGGCAAACCAAAATATGGAAAAGATTTCACTCATTTTGATTACGTGAACCCAGATGCGCCGAAAGGTGGCACACTTAAGATGGCTACCTTTGGCACCTTCGATTCTTTAAACCCATTTATCATAAAAGGCGTCCCAGCCACAGGACTTGGCATGACCTTTGATACATTACTTAGTTCTTCTAGCGATGAACCTTTTGCAGAATACGGGCTTGTTGCGAAATCATTTGAAATTGATAAAAACAGAACTTCAGTTACTTTTTACATTAACGAATTGGCTAAATTCCATGATAACAGCCCAATTACTGCTGATGATGTTATTTTTTCTTTTAATATTTTAAAAGAAAAAGGGTCACCTATTTATCGTTATTACTATGGAAACGTTGCAAAAGTTGAAAAAACTGGCAATGGAATTGTAAAATTCACATTCAAAGATAATACTAATCGTGAATTACCTCTTATTATTGGTCAACTACCTATTTTATCAAAAAAATACTGGGAGAATAAAGATTTTTCAAAAACAACTCTTGAAACTGTACTTGGTTCTGGACCATATAGAATCAACAAATTAGAACAAGGAAGACACGTAATTTATGAAAGAGTAAAGGATTATTGGGCAAAAGATTTACCAACCAGAAAAGGCATGTATAATTTCGATACAATCTCTTTTGATTATTATATGGATACAACAGCAGCCCTGCAAGCTTTGAAATCTCGCAACTATGACTTACGTATTGAAAACGAGGCTAAAAAATGGGAAACAGGCTATAATTTCGAACACAAAGGTGATTTCATAAAAAAAGAATTTGCAAATGGTATGCCTTCCGGGGTTCAAGGGTATGTATTCAACACAAGGAAAGATATATTCAAAGACGTAAAAGTTAGAGAAGCGCTCAGCTATGCTTTTGATTTTGATTGGACCAACAAGGCAATGTTTTTTGGTCACTACAATCGCACCCGTTCATATTTTGATAATTCAGAAATGGCTTCAACTGGGCTTCCTTCACCAGCAGAAATAAAATTATTGGCTCCTTTCAAAACTTCTATCCCACAACAAGTTTTTACAAAAGAATATCATCCACCTGCCTCTGATGGCTCTGGGTATATCAGGGAAAACCTTACTAAAGCTCTGGATTTATTAAATGAAGCTGGTTGGATCTTGGATGCCAAAGGGATTTTAAGGAATGAACAAGGCGAGCCATTCGTTTTTGAAATATTGCTTAACGCAGAAAGTTCAGCTGCTTGGGAAAGAATTTCGATTCCTTTTTCTCATAATCTTGCAAAAATTGGTATAACTGCAAACATCAGGAAAATTGACGCAATTCAATATCAAAACCGTTTAAACGGCTTTGACTATGATATGATAAGCCTTATTTGGGGGCAATCATTATCTCCCGGATCAGAACAACGGTATTTTTGGGGGTCTGCAGCTGCTGATCAACAAGGATCCAGAAATTATGCAGGAATTAAAAATTCAGCTGTCGATGCTTTAATAGAAAAAGTTATTTCTGCAAGTTCATATAAAGAACTCACCTCTGCTACAAAAGCATTAGACAGAGTTTTACAGTGGAACTTTTATATTATTCCTCATTGGTATTTAGGTAAAAATCGTCTGGCATATTGGGATAAATTTGGGATGCCAGATATAGTACCAATGCAAGGGGTAAATATTTACACTTGGTGGGACAAAACAATTAAAAATTAACTCTTGCCAAGATTTTTTTTATTGTATATTATAGTTTAAAATTTTTTTAGTAAGGTTGTTGCAGTGGATAATAAAGAAGAGCATGAATTAAAGAAAGAATTGCGTGGTCTATTTGAGATGATTCAAAAAATTAGACGTGAAATTGCGTCGATTAAATCACCTCAAGATCATTTTACAGATATGACAGACCAGCTTGACGCAATTGTTGGCTCTACTGCTATTGCTACTAATGAAATTCTTGAAAATGTAGAAGCTATAAGCGATGTTTCTTTTGCCCTAAAAAAAGAAGTGGCGGCAGAACACGGCGATAAACTCGACGACATCATAAATCGTACAGGTAATATTATTGTTTCATGCTCTTTCCAAGATTTAACAGGACAACGTGTATCAAAAGTTATAAAAGCTCTTCAATATATTGAAGACAGAATTAACACTTTGATTGCTATGTGGGGTCAAGATAAAATTTTTGGTGAAAAAGTTGAAACAGCAACAGAAACAGACGAATACCAAAAATATCTTAATGGTCCTGCACTTCCTGGCCAAGGTCTTGGTCAATCACAAGCTGATGAATTATTTGCAGCTACTGCGGCAGTGGCAACAGTGGCAACAGTCGCAGCGACTGCAACTCCAGTTGAGGCAGCTCCGGCTCCAGCTCCAGTTGAAGCAGCTCCTGCTCCTGCTCCAGTTGAATCAGCTCCTGCGCCAACGCCTGCTCCAACAGAGGAAGAGCCAACAGACGATGCAGAACCTCTTGGTCAAAACGACATCGACGCTCTTTTTGATTAATTAAATTATTATCATCTTATGTAAAAAATATTTTTCATATTCTTTATGAAATAATCACACAACTGCATTAAACTAAACAACAAAACTTATTTATCTGGTTAATTTATAATAACTATAAACATCTTTAAATTCTTTAAGGATTTTTTGGCGGTTATCATATGCTTCTTTATCTTGCCCCCAATGCGCTTCTTGCCATTCTTCATCAATGACCGATAAAGAAAAAGCCTCATCATCAGAAATCCAATTATTAAAAATACCATATGCAAGCACAAAAGAACCTAAAAATCCGGCGAAGCTACGCATAATAAAAATATCGTTTAAGTTTAATTTTTCAACATTTGCTGCTACTTTATTCAAGGTATCATTATCTTGATTAATAGGCACAATTCCATTAGTTGTTTTTAGAGCGATTCCAAGTTCTTTATTAATGCGCTCTACCAGAGGCAACCATTTCGCTTCTTGCACATCTTTTAATTCCTTAGGGGTGGAAGCAAAATAACAAACCAAATCATTTTTTGCAAAAGCAGCGGTATCTTCCCGCCACTTCACAAGACTTTCTGTGTTATCAATAACAGCATTAAGATGATTAGATAATGGCAGTTTTTTCCAATCTATTGTTTTTTCCAGCTGATGCCATTCTTTGACAATCGCTTCGGCAAGCTTTTCACTTTTAGCAATCATTTCATTACCTGCTGGGGTTTTCATAGCCCTCTCGCCTAATTTAATCAAAAATCCGCTTATCGTATCTTCATAATTAACATCTGAAAATTTTATCATTTATTATCCTATTTAAATAAATTGCCAATACCTTTAAAAGTTTCTTTTACAGCTTCTGCACCAGTCTTAAGCGCTTCTCTACCTGCATCTTTTATCACTTGAGTTTGTTTTACAGTTTTATCGGTAACCGTTTTTTGAACAGGAGCGCCAACACCTTTATTCCAAGCAGTTTTACAAGGATTAGGATCGCTAGTAGTCATATCGTAAGCTTGTTCACCAGCCAATGAAAGACCTCCTGTCAAAAGAGCAACCCCAGTTTTAACCGCAGCACCAACCAATTGCCCTGCCCCCATTCCTACTTGAGGATTAGCCAAAGTTCCTTTTATTTCTAGCAAACTTGATAGTATGTCTGATACACCTAACTGAAGACCTTCTGTACTTGTCACATCAAATTTAACTTCTAATGTTTCATTGTCTAAATTAACATCGCCGCCACTTATCACATTAAATTTTTCAGTTTGAATTGCAAAAGTTTTATTCAAATTCAGTTGACCATCAGTAATATCAATATTTGCAGCACCACAAGTAAATTCAACTTCCTCATTCTTAGTTGAATTTGGGAATAATTTAGAAATAGAATTATAAAGCAAATCTCCTCCAAGTACCGAAATTATGCCCTTATCAATTGTGCCCTTTTCAATGCTTAAAAACACATTTCCGTAAAGTTTAGCCATTAGTTCCGCCATCGAAGTACCATAAGCTTGTCCTTTAATATCCATTTTTACTGGCATTCCTTTTACATTGTAATCTTTCGGCAAGAATACAGCAACCGTTGGAATTTCAACTTTTGCTGCCACTTGCATTTTAGCCAATGTAGGATTTTGTTTTCCGAATATAAATGAAGCTGAACTTTGACTTTCCCCAGTCTGAGATTTAATAGCTGCTGTTAATTGCGACGCCTCTAAATCAACACTAGTTTGCACCGCTGTTGAAATAGGCATATCCTTTTTACCCCAAATTAAATTAT
>CAYJES010000005.1:0-69852 GCA_964369365.1 uncultured Lactobacillales bacterium
CTGTTGCTTATGTTCTTAATAAAGAATTCGGTATTGAACAAGGTTACATGACAACTATTCACTCATACACTAATGATCAAAAAATTCTTGATCAACTTCACAGCGATTTGCACAGAGCAAGAGCAGCAGGTATGAGCATGATTCCTACTAAAACTGGTGCAGCAAAAGCTATAGGTTTGGTAATTCCTGAACTAGATGGTAAATTGGATGGTTATGCAATGCGTGTTCCTACTCCGGACGTATCTGTAGTTGATGCTAACTTCATCATGAAAACAGATGTAACAGTAGAAGCAGTAAACGCAGCAATCAAAAAATATGCAGAAGGTGAATTAAAAGGCGTTCTTGGTTACAATGAACTTCCTTTAGTATCAATTGATTTCACTCATGATGCGCACAGTTCTGTATTTGATGTATTTGGTACAAAAGTATTGGGTGGCAAACAATTGCACGTTCTTTCTTGGTACGATAACGAATGGGGCTTCTCAAACCGTATGCTAGACACAGCGGTTAAGATGGGCACAATGCTGTAATAGGTAAATAATTGAGGGCAGCGCATAGCTGCCCTTTTTTTAGGAGATTAATAAATGGTAAATTTTAACACAATTGATGATTTAGATGTAGCGGGCAAAGTTGTTTTTGTTCGCGCAGATTTGAATGTGCCTGAAAAAGAAGGCAAAGTAACAGATACAACAAGGATAGACAGATTCGCACCAACTGTTTTGGATTTGGTGGCAAAGGGAGCAAAAGTTTTGGTAACTTCTCACTTTGGGCGCCCAAAAGGCAAGGTTGTCCCTGAAATGTCTCTTAAAATAGTATTAGAAGACTTGCAAAAAGCATTAGGCAAGCCGGTAACTTTTGTTGATGATTGCATTGGCGATAAAGTTGCTAGTGCTGTTTCTTCTATGGCTGATGGCGATGTATTACTGTTGGAAAATCTTCGTTTTTATCCTGATGAAGAATTAAATGATGTAGAATTTTGTAAAGAGCTTGCAAAAAATGTTGATGTTTATATTAACGATGCATTTTCAGCGGCACACAGGGCTCATGCCTCTACTGAAGGAATGGCAAAACTACTTCCAAACGGTGCAGGCAGGTTGATGGAAGCAGAATTAAAAGCACTTGATAAAGCGTTGGGAACTCCGGTTCGTCCAGTTGCTGCAATCGTAGGTGGGGCAAAGGTTTCGACTAAACTTGACTTACTTGGCAACTTGGTTGCAAAAGTGGATAAATTAATCATTGGCGGTGGTATGGCTAATACTTTCTTGTACGCAACAGGTGTAAAAGTTGGCAAATCACTTTGCGAAAAAGAAATGGCAGACACTGCACTTGATATTATTAAAAAGGCTCATGATTCTGGTTGTGAAATAATTTTGCCAACCGATGTTGTTGTGGCAGCTGAATTTAAAGAAGGCGCAGAAGCAGAAACAGTTGATGTAAAATCGGTTCCAGAAGATAAAATGATTCTTGATATAGGCGCAAACAGCGCAAAATTGGTTCAAGAAAAAATCGCGGAATGCAAAACTTTAATTTGGAATGGCCCTGTTGGTGCATTTGAAATTAAACCTTTTGATGTTGCTACTATGGAAATTGCTAAATATGTGGCTGAGTTAACTACTTCTGGCAAGTTGTTAAGTGTTGGCGGTGGCGGCGACACTGTTTCATCGCTTAAAAAAGCAGGCGTGTTGGAACAAATGTCATATGTTTCAGCTGCTGGTGGTGCGTTTTTAGAATGGATGGAAGGTAAAACTCTTCCAGGTGTGGCAGCACTGCAAAAATAATATGTGGTTTGTTTTCCTGCACTGGAAAAAATAATCGGTGCAGGGAAAAACCTAGTCAAAATAGCAAAGTGATTAAAATATTATAATAATTTTTTGATTTTTTTAAAATTTTGCTAGACTTTTTGATTATTACGTATTAAAACTTATGTGCAATTTTAATTTTATGACTTTTGGGAAATGAGAGTATAAAGTGGCATTAGGCAATATAAAAAAAGAACTAGCCGATAAATATGGAAAAGCCTTATTTGATGCGGCTCAAACAACAAAATCCTTGGACTTGGTTACCAAAGATGCAACATCTTTATTAGATATTGTAAAAAACCAAGATATGGGGATTGTTATACATAATCCTTTGATTAAAAAATCTGATAAAAAGGCGGTGTTTTCTGAATTCGCATCCACTCTTGGATGGAATAAAGAAACCCTTAATTTGATATTTTTAATGATTGAAAATAACAGAATTTTTGCAATCCAAGAAGTGATAGAAAAATATTTAAAATTAGTTGATTTGTTAGACGGCAAACTTCCTGTAACTGTCATTGCGACAAAGGAAATCTCTACTACTCAACAAGACAGCATTAGGAAAGATTTAGAGGCTAAGTTTGAAAAACCAGTAAAACTTATTCACCAAATTGATCCGAAAATATTAGGAGGCATGCAAATCAAAATCGATTCTTTGTTGATTGATGGCTCTTTACAAGGTAAACTACAACGATTAAAAAATGTTATGAAAGGCGTTAACTAAAATGAACCTTCAAGCGACTGAAATTTCTAAGGTATTAAAAGAAAAAATTGAAAATTTTGCAGCGGTTTCGGATATTTCTGAAATCGGTCAAGTATTATCTGTTGGGGATGGTATTGCTCGTGTTTATGGGCTAGACAATGTTCAAGCGGGTGAATTGGTGGAATTTTCATCTGGGATTAAGGGAATGGCTCTTAATTTGGAAACTGATAACGTAGGTATCGTTATTTTCGGTGAAGACTCTGGGATTAAAGAGGGCGACACTGTAAAACGTACTGGCGAAATCGTTAGTGTTCCAGTAGGTCATGAATTATTGGGTCGTGTTGTTGACGCGCTTGGTAATCCGATTGATGGCAAAGGCGAAATCGGTGCTAAAGAAGAACGTCTAGCAGAATTAAAAGCTCCTGGCATTATTCCTAGAAAAAGTGTGCACGAGCCAGTTCAAACAGGTTTAAAAGCAATCGATTCGCTTATTCCAATTGGTCGTGGCCAACGTGAATTAATCATTGGTGATAGACAAACTGGTAAAACAGCTATCATTCTTGATACAATCCTTAACCAAAAAGCAATTAATGATAAAGCAAAAGATCCAAAAGATAAATTGTATTGTATTTATGTAGCGGTTGGTCAAAAACGTTCAACTGTTGCTCGTATCGTAAGCTTGCTTGAAGAACATGGTGCTTTGGATTATACAATCATCGTATCAGCAACAGCATCAGAGCCAGCTCCTATGCAATATTTGGCGCCTTATGCTGGTTGTGCAATGGGTGAATATTTCCGTGACAATGGTAAACACGCTGTAATTTTCTATGACGATTTATCAAAACAAGCAACTGCATATCGTCAGATGTCATTGTTGTTACGTCGTCCTCCTGGTCGTGAAGCGTATCCTGGTGACGTATTCTATCTTCACTCTCGTCTACTTGAAAGAGCTGCAAAAATGAATGACGAACAAGGTTCAGGTTCATTAACAGCACTTCCAGTTATTGAAACTCAGGCAAGTGACGTATCTGCATACATTCCAACAAACGTAATTTCGATTACAGACGGACAAATCTTCTTAGAAACTTCATTGTTCTATCAAGGTATTCGTCCTGCGGTTAACGTTGGTATTTCGGTATCACGTGTAGGATCAGCGGCTCAGGTAAAAGCGATGAAACAAGTATCAGGCAGAATTAAACTTGACTTGGCGCAATATCGTGAAATGGCTGCGTTCTCGCAATTCGCATCAGATTTAGATGCTTCAACAAGAAAATTGTTGGACAGAGGTGCAAGGTTAACAGAACTTTTGAAACAAAAACAATACTGCCCAATGCCAGTAGAAGATCAAGTAATTTCAATCTTCAGTGGTGTAAAAGGTTATTTGGATAATGTAAGAGTTTCTGACATCGCAGATTTCGAAGAAGTAATGCTTGATAGTGTTAAAAGACAAGCTCCAGAAATCGTTGATTCTATTCGCAGTGAAAAGAAAATCACTGATGAAATGGAAACAAAATTAGCAGACTTTATTGAAAAATTTGCTGCTGATTATGTGAAAAGAATTGAAAAAGAAACTGCTGCTAAAGTAAAAGTGGCGGCTGAATAAAGCAATAGAACTAAAGAGAAGGAATATTAACCGATGGCCAGTTTAAAAGAGCTGCAAGTCCGAATAAATTCTGTAAAGTCGACTCGTAAGATTACTTCGGCGATGAAAATGGTTGCTGCGTCTAGGCTTAAAAAAGCGCAAGATGCGGTAAACAATGCAAAAGATTATACTCTTGGTCTAGAGCAAATGTTTTCAGTGTTATTGTCTGAAGTAAACGACAGAATTAAAAATGGTGAAGATATCAAATTGCCAAGATTTATCACAGGTGAAGGTTCATCTACTAAGCCTAAACATTTGGTAATTGTATATTCTTCTGACAGAGGTTTATGTGGTGGATTTAATGCTACTATATCAAAATTTGCACGTACTCATGTTAATCAATTAATAGCACAAGGTAAAGATGTTCAAATCATGTGCGTAGGTAGAAAAGCAAAAGACATATTAAAATATGAATTTGGCCATCTAATGATTGATTATGTTTTGGAAGATAGACATTTAACTAAGTCTGATGCTTTGGGTATAGAGCTTATGAATATGCATTTAGAAGGCAAGGTTGATGAAGTTTCTGTTCTTTATAACAAATTCATATCTGCTATGTCTCATATTCCAACGGCTGATATCGTATTGCCGGTAAAAGATGAAAATATATCATCAGCAGCAACAAAAAATATGAAAAATTCATTTCTTTATAATTTTGAACCAGATGCAGTATCTGTTTTGTTAAGAGTAGGGTTTTCAATGATGAGAAACCGCCTTTATAGAGCAGGGGTAGAATCAATGGCATCAGAGCAAGGAGCTCGTATGACGTCGATGGATTCTTCTACTAGAAATGCTGGGGACATAATTGATAGATTGACATTAACTTATAACAGAAGGCGTCAAGCTGCGATTACTACTGAACTAGTAGAAATCATAGCAGGTGCAGAAGCTGTTTAAAATTTATATAGATAATTAAAATAAGGTAAGGGAGCTAATAATGGCAAAAAATACAGGTAAAATTACGCAAGTTAACGGAGCGGTAGTAGACGTCAAATTTGATGAAGACAAAATGCCAGCAATTCTTAACGCATTGGAAACAGACAATAACGGCAACCGTTTGGTGTTTGAGGTTTCTCAACATATTGGTGAAGGAATTGTTCGTTGTATCGCTATGGATACTACTGATGGTTTGGTACGTGGTGCAGACGTAGTTGATACAGGCACACAAATTTCTGTACCTGTTGGTCGTGAAACTTTGGGTCGTATCATCAACGTGGTTGGTGAACCTGTTGATGAAAGAGGACCAATCAATGCTAAGAAAACTAGTGTAATTCATAAAGAAGCTCCTAAATTTACTGATCAGTCTACTGAATCTGAAATTTTGGTAACTGGTATTAAAGTAATTGACTTACTAGAACCTTACTCACGTGGTGGTAAAATTGGTTTATTCGGTGGTGCGGGCGTTGGTAAAACGGTTGTAATCATGGAATTGATTAACAACATCGCTAAGGCTCACGGTGGTTTCTCTGTATTTGCGGGCGTTGGTGAACGTACTCGTGAAGGAAACGATTTATATCACGAAATGATGGATTCAGGTCTAGTTGATTTGAAAAACCCAGAAAATTCAAAAGTATCATTAGTGTATGGTCAGATGAATGAACCTCCTGGTGCGCGTGCTCGTGTTGCTTTGACTGGTTTGACGTTGGCTGAATACTTCCGTGATGAAGAAGGACAAGATGTATTATTCTTCGTTGATAACATCTTCCGTTTCACGCAAGCAGGTTCAGAAGTGTCAGCGTTATTGGGTCGTATTCCTTCTGCTGTGGGTTATCAACCTACCTTGGGTACTGATATGGGTGCGATGCAAGAACGTATTACATCAACCAAAAACGGTTCGATTACTTCTGTTCAAGCAGTATACGTACCAGCGGATGATTTAACGGATCCGGCTCCTGCTACTACATTTGCCCACTTAGATGCGATGACAGTATTGTCACGTCAGATTTCGGAACTTGGTATTTATCCAGCGGTAGATCCACTTGATTCAACAAGCCGTATCTTAACTCCTGAAATCGTTGGTGATGAACATTATACAGTTGCTCGTGAAGTTCAAAGAATTCTACAAACTTATAAATCTTTACAAGATATTATTGCAATTTTGGGTATGGACGAATTATCAGAAGAAGACAAATTAACAGTTGCTCGTGCACGTAAAATTCAAAGATTCTTCTCTCAACCATTCCACGTAGCAGAAGTGTTCACTGGTCGCCCAGGTAAATATGTTGAACTTGCTGATACAATCAAAGGGTTCAAAGCTATCTTGGATGGTAAATGTGATCACCTTCCAGAACAAGCGTTCTTTATGGCTGGTCCTATCGAAGAAGTTGAAGAAAACGCAAGGCAATTAGAAAAAGAGTAGGAATTTTAAATGGTTGATGCAGGAAGAATAAGACTTAAGATATCATCACCTGAAAAGGTTATGGTTGATAAAGAAGTGCTTTCGGTGCTAGTTCCATCGAAAGAAGGTCCATTATTGGTGCTTCCTAGAAGGGCTCCTTATATTTCTTCTTTGGATGTTGGGATTATTGAAATAAACCGTACAAATGGCGAAAAACAACTATTTTTTGCAGAAGCAGGAATGGTAGAGGTAAAAGATAATGTTTGTACCGTTTTAACCGAAGATGCGCAAGAAGTAACAGCGTCTAAACGTTCTGATTACGCTGCATTTTTGATTGACTATAAAACCCAATTAAAAGAAGCAAAAACGGACGCAGAACGCGAATTATTAAATAACCATATTAAATATATTGAAACTCTGCTTAGTGCAGTTGATAAAATTCATAAATAAAAAGAGGTCTAAATGTTTATAAGTGAAGCAATGGCTGCGGCAAGTGAAGTAGCTGCTAGTGATCCTAATGCAATGACAAGAATGTTGTTGCAGTTTGGTGTAATATTATTTATTTTTTATTTGTTTTTAATCCGCCCGCAAAACAAAAAGATGAAGGCTCATCAACAAATGATAGCAGGTGTGGAAAAAGGCGATAAAGCAATTACATCTGGCGGTATTATTGGTAAAGTTGTTAAGGTTGAGGAAAAAGAAATCTTACTTGAAATCGCAGAAGGCGTTAAAATCAGGGTTCAAAAAGACAAACTTAACCATGTTGGCGATTTTGAAAAAACAGACAAGCTTATGGCGGTTACTGCAAATTCAAATGATGAAGCGCCAGTTAAATCTAATAAAAAATCTGATAAACTTAAAGAAGTTTTAAAATAATCATTAAAATATAGGACGGACAAATGTTGCATTTTAGTAAATGGAAATACATATTTTTAGTTATTTTGTTGGGATTAGGAATGCTTTTCAGTGCTCCTAATTTTTTACCAAATATAAATCAGGAAGAATTACCATCATGGTTGCGTCCTGTTAATTTAGGTCTTGATTTACAAGGTGGTTCGCAATTGTTGCTAGAAGTGCAAACAGACGCAGTAATAGAAGAGCAACTTCAATCTACCCAACAAAGCATCCGTACGATTTTACGTGCTAAAAAAGTATATTCAAAAGTATCTGTTGAAAATGATGCAATTACTTTTAATGTAAAAGATGATAATAAACTATTATCAATAGTTGATGACGTTAAAAAATTGGATAGACAATCGCTAGATGTTACAACTGAAGGCAATAATGTAACTGTTGTTTTTACTGAAATAGCGCTTAACATGATTAAAAAAAGAGCGGTTGATCAATCTATAGAAATCGTTCGCAAAAGGGTTGACCAACTAGGCACAAAAGAACCAACAATTCAAATTCAAGGTCAAGACAGAATTATCCTTCAAATCCCAGGACTAGAAGATCCAGAAGCGGTTAAAAAATTACTAGGTAAAACGGCTAAGATGTCTTTTCATTTTGAAGACACTGAAACAACTCTTGCTGATGCTCGTTCTGGTAATATGCCTTCTTCTTCATTTATGTTGATGAGTGCTGATGGCGGACAATTGGTATTGGAACGTGACATTGTGGTTGGCGGCGACAGGTTAATTGATGCTGGCACAACTTTCCAAGAAGGTGGCTCTCCTGCTGTTACTTTCCGATTTGATACATTGGGTGCAAGAAAATTTGCAAAAGCAACTAGCCAAAACATTGACAGACGTCTTGCAATTGTTTTGGATGGTATGATTATCAGTGCACCAACGATTCAATCTCCTATTACTGGTGGGAACGGAATTATTACAGGTCAATTCACAACTGCTCAGGCGGCTGAGTTAGCGATGTTATTACGTGCTGGTGCTTTGCCTGCTCCTCTTAAAATATTGGAAGAAAGAACGGTAGGTCCAGGACTTGGTTCGGATTCGATTGACGCTGGTACAAAAGCTTGTATCATTGCACTTGTGTTGATTGTTGTTTCAATGATTTTCTTCTATGGTAAACTAGGCGTTATCGCAAGTGTTGCTTTGATTTTAAATCTTACACTTTTAATAGGTATTCTAAGTTTATTACAAGCAACTTTGACGTTGCCGGGTATCGCAGGTATCGCACTTACTTTGGCTATGGCTGTTGATGCTAATATCTTGATTTATGAAAGAATGCGCGATGAAAAAAGATTGGGACGTTCTCCTGTTAACATGATTGAAACAGGTTTTTCAAATGCACTTAGTGCGATTTTGGATTCGAATATCACAACTTTCGCAGCTGGATTAATTTTGTTTTATTTTGGTTCTGGTCCTGTAAAAGGCTTTGGTGTAACCTTGATGATTGGTATTTTCACCACTTTGGTAACTGCAGTATTTGCTACAAGGGCTATGATTACTTTGTGGTATAATCGCAAAAAACCAGAAACTGTTAATTTATAATAAGGTCAGGGGCATAAAATAATGAAAATAGTAAGTAATTTTTTGAATAAAGAAACAAATATCGACTTTATGGCGAAAAGAAAGCTGACTTTTGGTTTGGCGGTTCTTTTTATATTAATTAGTATCGGTTCATATTTTACAAAAGGTATGAATTACGGTATCGATTTTATGGGCGGAGTTTTAATTGAAGCAAAGACAGAAACTCAATTCAACATGTCTGAACTACGTTCTGAAATTAACAGCCTTAAAAACGTAAACGACATTAATATCCAAGCTATTGGTAATGATAATAATGAAGTGATGATAAGGGCTCTTGCAAGTGATGATAATCAACAACAAGTGGTAAATGAAATCAAATCAGTACTAGGCGACGCGGTTGAATATCGCCGTGTTGAAATGGTAGGTCCAAAAGTAGGTGCAGATTTAAAACGTGACAGTATCACAGCAGCATTGCTTGCGATTATTGTTATATCTTTATACATTTGGTTCCGCTTTGAACTTCCATTCGCATTGGGTGCGTTTACATCGGTTGCCCATGATATTTTGGTTACATTTGGTTTATTCTCTTTGTTGGGATTGGACTTTAATTTAACGATTGTGGCTGCGATTATGATGCTTGCTGGTTATTCTATCAACGATACAGTGGTATCATACGACAGAATGCGCGAAAATATCAGAGAATACCGTAAACTAAGTGTATATGAACTTATTAATAAAAGTATCAACGACACGTTATCAAGAACTACATTAACCAGCTTCACAACTTTGATTGCTGCTGTTGTATTGTTCTTCCTAGGTGGCGAAGCTTTACGAGGCTTTTCAATTGCCTTAATGTTTGGTATCACAATTGGTACGTTCTCTTCTATATTCATTGCTATGCCGATATTGTCATTCTTTGATGTTAAGAAAATGAACGAAGAAAAAGTCGTCCAACCGGACTTCAACAACCAATAATGATATAAATAAAAAAGGAGCCTTAAAATTTGGCTCCTTTATTTTTATGTTCTTTCTTTTTTGAATTTATTATTTTTTCTAACAGCTCTGAAGAAATTGCTCTAGGTGGTTCTTTTTCTTCTTTTATATTTCAATTAAAAAATCCATTGGAATTGGTTTCCATGGTTTGATTTCTGATTGTTTGTTGGTAGGTGATGAATTTTCCTCTTTTTTCATATTCAGCTCCTTTGTTAAATTGTTATAAATGATAACAAAAGTTGAACAGATGCGAAAGGTAATAACTTTGACATTTGTAATATAAGTGTTAGTATTGAGCATCAATAAAAGGAGGGCTTATGAAAATAATTTCTGGAACTGCGAATTTCGAACTTTCAAGAAAAGTTGCAAGTTTATTAGATGAGCAACTATGTAAATCCGAAATAAAAAGATTTTTAGATGGCGAAATATGCGCCGAAGTAAAAGACAGTTTAAGAGGCGAAGATGTTTTTATTATTCAACCTCTTTCTCCCCCTGTTAATGATAATATTATGGAATTATTGATTCTTTTGGATATATTAAAGCGTTCATCGGTCAGAAGGGTAAATGTAGTAATTCCATATATGGGATATGCAAGACAAGACAGAAAGGTAAAGCCAAGAACCCCAATCACAGCGAAATTAGTCGCTGATATAATAACAGTAGCAGGCGCAGACAGGGTTATAACCATGGACTTGCACAACCAGCAAACTCAAGGTTTTTATAATATCCCAGTTGATAATTTGCGTGCATTTTCTGTTTTTGCTGATGATATAATGACAAGGTTTGAAGGAAAAAATCCGCTAATCGTATCACCTGATGTTGGCGGGGTTGTGCGTGCAAGGTATCTTGCCCAACTTATTCATCACGATTTGGCAATTATTGA
Source organism: uncultured Lactobacillales bacterium (assembly GCA_964369365.1). Taxonomy (GTDB): domain Bacteria; phylum Pseudomonadota; class Alphaproteobacteria; order CAYJES01; family CAYJES01; genus CAYJES01. The sequence goes on from CAYJES010000005.1 coordinate 10,788, forward strand.
TAAGCGTCGTCCAAAACCAGGGGAATCAGAAGTGATGAACCTGATCGGTGATGTGGCTGGATTCGATTGCATAATAACAGACGATTTGGTGGATAGCGCAGGTACACTGTGCCATGCTGCTGATGCATTGATTAATTTCGGCGCAAAAAGCGTTAATGCGTATGTTTCTCATGGATTGTTTTCAGGAGATGCCCTTGAATCAATCGAAAAATCTAGCATAGAAAAAATATTTATTACCGATTCGATAGATAATTCACCAAAGATATCAGATAACCCTAAGATAGAAGTTATATCAATCGCAAATGTGTTAGCAAAAGCAATTTATAATATAGCTAACGAACAAAGTATTTCTGATTTAGTGGCTTTATAATTTTAAGATGTTTATATGTGAATGAAAGGTTGAATAAGTTTAGCAAATTTTTTTGTGAATGGATGTCGCCCCACACGACATCCGAAAATGTGGGAATTTAAAATAAAAGATTATGAAATTAATAAAATAAAACTTTTTAATCTTTTTTGTTCAGGACTTTGCGATCCTACATAACTGTTAATATAAAAATTATTGTGATTACCCGTTATTCCAGAAATAGATATATTTTTTTCTGGATTATTGCTTTGGGAAATTTCTTGTTTAGTTTCTTGGTTTTTTGCATGTTTTTGCAAAAGTTCTTTTATTTCTTTTTGTCTTTGTTCGCTCATTTTTGTTCCTTTCATAAAATTAAGCAGTTTTTGTTTTTAAATATAGCCTTGAAAATTCGATAATTTTTTCTTGGCGGTTTTTGTCAGGCAGATTCGCATATTCATCATATAAAATCACGACAAGTCTTGCTTTTTCGCTCGCTGATAAAGAATTTTCGGACAAGATATCAGAAATCGCAGTAATGATATCTTCCAATAAATTTTTATCAACCATACCTGTTTGCCTGTTATCCCATTGTTCTGGCAACAAGCTAATCGGATCTGCATTTAATCCTTTTGCTAGTTTTTCAAGCCATTCAATAGAAATTTTTCTTTCACTTTTTTCTAGCAAATCTATTTGTTGTTGAGATGTTCCAATTAAATCTGCTAATTTTTTTTGTGATAATCCTTGTTTTAGTCTTACTTCTTTGATTCTATTTTGTAATTTTTTCATTAAATCCTCCTTTTCTGTACATGAATTGAACGTACATCACTTTGTTGTAAATGAAAAACATTATTTTGTTGTTGACAATAACAACAAATAATTGTAAAAATCTAAATGTGGGCAATTAAAAGGAGACTATATATGAATTTCAAAATCGAAAATCAACGGATAATAGCCAAAAGTTTTAGGTCATCTGTTTTGTTGTGGGAATTATTGAAAAGAGGTAATTTATCAGGATTCATTACAAAACATGGACTAAAGTATAAGGTTTTATCCACTTTATCAACACGTACTAAAGAGGTAGTGGAGGACGCAAATGAAATCTAAACAAGATTATAATTACTTAATAAAACGTTCTTTGATTTTAGCATTCAAGTTAGATAAGTTATTAAATATTTCGATAAGGCCAAGAGGATTCGGATCTCCGATGTCGGGAGAATTGCTTCAAACATATCGATACATGGAATATAGATGGCTTAAAAAATTGTTATGCGAGTGTAAGGAAATAGAAATAGATGCAAATGAAATGTTAAAATTTTCACCATTGCCCAGCCAATATGATTTTTGGTATGAAGTGTTAACTGATTGGTTTTTTCCACTTAATGAAAAAGAATCATTTATTCTAAGGTTATGGGCAAAAAAGATTCCGATTAAGGTGATAATTGCAAAGTATGAAAAAAAATATGGTTATTACACCAGCAACAGAACGGTTCATAGTTGGATTAGCAAGGCTATTGATAAGATTAAATGTCATCTTTGGCAAAAAGAAATCCTTGCACAATCAGGCATGACCAAATGAATATGATGTAAATCAGATTATATAATTTTCTTTCAAAAAAAGTACATTTTTTTGTTGACAATAGAAATTCTTTGATATATATTTGTCAAATAATTCATCAAAAAATATTAAAAGGAAGGTATGTTATGGAAAATAAAAATAACGGAAAAATCGCTAGTGTTGATTTGTGTTCTTACGTTGCTCGTAGAGCAGAAAATGTACTTGGAGTAGATTATGTTCAACTAAAAGTAAAATTGCTTTCAATCAGATTGGAAGAAGAAAGAGAAATGGTTGCTAAGGACATTTTGAAAAATATTACAGGTAAAGAAAAAGGTAGAATTCCAGAAGTTGAAATTGCTATGCAAATGCCTTTTTTAATAGCTTCAAATAAATCAACTGAAATTCCGATGACAAAAGCAGCATCAGAAGTTTACGAATATCTTGCAATTAATTCAAAATCATTGGGAAAATATTCTCGTCATGGTCTTTTACCTGTTCTTGATTTGATGAGCAGACAAAGATAATAAAGGATTTAATTATAAAATAAAGCCACCGTGTAAGGTGGCTTTTTGATTTTTATTCAACAACGAAATATATTCCGTCGATTCCTTTTACTGTGACATTATCACCAGATTTAAAATCTTTATCCGTTATAACTGGCCAAACTGTATCGCCGACTTTGACTTTACCCTTATTGTTTTCAATATCTTCCACAAGAGTAAAAGTTTGCCCAATATATTGCTCGCCTTTTTTATTAAGTGTTGCATTTGTTTGACTTACATCTTTTTTATAAAGAGGCTTTCCAACTACACATAAAATAATTGAAAGAGTTATAAAAATAAATCCAGTTATAACAAAGCCTAGTTCAGGCATAATCCAGTTAATAGCGCCAGTAATGATTGCCGCTGATCCAACGAAAAACAGGAAAAAACCAGGGGTTAAAATCTCGGATATACAAAGGATGATACCAATTACCATCCATCCCCACCAAGCAATACCTATTTCCATACACCTTCTCCTGATTTTTTATCATTGTTTTTGAAGGCTTCCTTAGCTATTTCGCCGATTCCAGCAATAGAGCCAAGAACGTTAGTTGCTTCAATAGGAAGCATCAAAACTTTTTGATTAGAAGATTTAGCCATAGCTTGTAATGCTTCAATATATTTAGTACCAATAAAGTAATTAAGAGCTTGGACATTTCCTTCTGATACTGCTTTTGAAACCATTTCGGTAGCTTTTGCTTCTGCTTCTGCAAGACGTTCTCTTGCTTCTGCTTCTCTGAATGCTGCTTCTTTTTGACCTTCGGCTTGCAAGATTGCTGCTTGTTTTTCACCATCAGCTTGCAGGATTGCAGCTTGTTTTTGACCTTCTGATTCTAGGATTTGAGCCCTTTTATCACGTTCCGCTTTCATTTGTCTTGCCATTGCATCAACCAAATCACGAGGAGGAGAGATGTCTTTTATTTCAACCCTAGTAATTTTAACGCCCCAAGGGCTAGTAGCATCATCAACAACTGATAAAAGCTTTTGATTAATTAAATCACGTTGAGATAACAATTCATCCATTTCCATACCACCCATAACCGTACGAATATTAGTCATAACAAGGTTAAGCAGGGCAATTTGTAAATTAGTAATTTCATAAGCAGCTTTCACAGGGTCTAGAATTTGGAAGAACACAACCCCATCAACTTTTACCATTGCGTTGTCTTTTGTAATAATTTCTTGTGAAGGAACATCCAAAACTTGTTCTTTCATATTAACCCTAGCACCAATGTTATAGAAAAAAGGTATAATAAGGTTAAGTCCAGGTAGTAGAGTGCTATTGTACCTACCGAATCTTTCCAAAGTATATTCAAATCCTTGATCGACTATCACGATTCCTTTTTTCAAAAAAACAATTCCAAATGCAATCAGTGCAACAATTACCAGAACAGATCCTTCCATTTTTTTTAATCCTTTCATTAAAAATTTACTATTTACGTTGTATTTTATTTTAATTGATAATATGATATTGTCAAATCAATAAGATATAATAGGTAAAAAATGGCTACGTATGCAGAATTATCAGAACAAGTTGAAGGCAAGAATATAAACACAAAAACCTTGCTTGCTACTGATTATCTTAATCATTTTAATGAAGTAATTATGTTACTTCAGATGATACCTGATATGCCTGAATTGATTGATGATGCTAGGGCTTGGCAACCAAAAACATATGTTCAACATTTTTTGGACAGCTCTTTTACCAATAAAGATTTAGCAGTGGAGGCATACGAATACGTTCCAGCAAAATATAAAAAAGCGTTTGAATATATTGTTGAACAAATGGATAATGTTGTGCTGACCGCGATAAGTCAGATGGAAGCATTCAAAAATGACCAGATTAAGCTGCTTGAAATAGCAGGCGATAATTTCTTATATGTAAGAAAGCTTATTGAGGTTGCAAGTTCTATTATAAATGGCGTAGACTTTGCCCAAAATCAAACCTCTGTCGATTCTATTATCGAAAATTAATATTATTTCTTATTAAATTTAATAGGAAAATATTCTAATCTCTTTTAAATCAGTGATTAACAAATTATGATTTTTTATCTGAGGCTATAATTTTAGCCTTAGCTTCTAGTTGCTCTTTTTCTTTTGCAAGAGCTGTTTTAACATCTTCATTGATATCAGCAAAGCTAGCAACTATTTTCTTGAATTCAGCCATTTCTGCCTTTGACAGGAATTTTTCAATTACTGCTTTTTCTTTGAATGGATTTACTTTCTTTTTGCCTTTGATAAGTTCAAAGTGCAAGTGTGGTCCAGTCGAACGTCCAGTGTTTCCAGTGTATGCAACAACTTGACCTTTTTTAACCCTAGATCCAATGCGAAGTTTTCTGTTAAAGCTGTTAAGATGGGCATAAGCGGTAGAATATGTATCGTTATGAGAAATTCTTAAGTATTTACCATAGGCACCATTAGTACCAATACGTGTTACAACCCCATCACCAGCTGCTTTAACAGGAGTTCCTATTTTAGCGCGGAAATCAATAGCTCTGTGAGTTAGTTTTTTCTTTAAAATTGGGTGGAAACGCACACCAAAAGCAGATGTAACACGCGCATTTCCAATAGGATAAACTGATAAAAACCTTTTCGCGCTATTACCTTTTTCATCATAGAAATCACCAAATCCTTTTTTATCGATATAATAATAACGATAATAAGTTTTCTTGCTTAGTTCGATGTTTGCTGCTAAAATTTGACCTTCACCAACAGGAGTGTTATCAGGCATCATTTCTTCTTCATAAATAATCTTAAATGTATCGCCTTTTCTTAAGTCTCTTTTAAAATTAACCCCGCCATCAAAAGCAGATATGAATTGGTATATGATAAAGTTCGGAATATTATTTTTATTAGCAACCGCTAAAAAGCTGTCATCAAGAGTAGCAGTAACTTCACGTTTCACAGTGGTCGTAGGAATAACAGTAACCGTTGTTTCATAATCAGTTTTATCTTTATTAGGAGTAATTACGATATTTGTAAGTTTGTCTTGAGGGAATGAAATCGCAATAAATTCGCCATTTTTACGATAAATATCAAACTTGTGATTAGGACGTAAACTTCTAGAATTAAATTCTTTTGAGAACGATTGGGTGATTTTGTAAATTTCTTTACTATCAAAACCGGCTCTTTTTAATAGGTTCCATAGGTTTTCATTTTTCTTAAGTTTAAGTGACATCGGGCGAAGAAGACCAACAAGTTCTTCTAATTTAGATTTTTCAATCCTGACACCTTCTGCTTCCACATACTCTTCGTCTGTAACTTCAGATTCTGTATCATCGAATGTAAACAAAGGAACAGGATCAGGATTAGGCAAAGAGTGTGAATCAGTTGAAAACGTTAAAAAGCCGGCAAAAAGTAAGCCGGAGATAACCCCGGCAATAGCCATAAGCTTAACATTGTAATTATTTTTTTTAAATTCTTCCATAACGGACATATTAATATCAATTCGATAATAAATAGTTAAAATATCGAAAGTTTATAGCCTTTTTTTATTAAAAAGTCAATTTTAAAACTTATTTCAAAGTCTCTATTGCTTTTAATCCGATTAAATTAATAAAATTCCATGGTTTATTAAAGTGCGGCTGGAAAAAGAAATCAACAAATGCAAGGTCTGTTACTAACATTTTCCGGTCAATTGCCAAAGATAAAGTATTAATAGCAGGTGTTACATCATGTTTTGATGAAACGATTGCGCCGATAATACGTTTTGTGTCTTCTTCAAACACAACTTTTAGTGTAACCATTTCTGTTGTTGGCATAAATTCAGGACGATAATTGTCGGTAATTGTAATTGATTTTGCTTTTATACCCATTTTGTTAGCAGTTTCTTCTGTCACCCCAGTAGATGCCAAAGAAACATTATAAATTTGAATCCCAGAAGTTCCTTGGGTTCCTGGATGTTTTACTTTGTCGTCTATAAGGTTTATAGCAGCCAAAGTCCCCATCCTTACTGCATTTGTGGCAAGTGGAATATATGTTGTTTTGTTATATGCGTTATCAAATATAGATGCGCAATCCCCGGCCGCCACTACATCTTTATTACTTGTTCTCATATATTCGTCAACTTTAATAGCGCCATTTTCCAGCATTTCAAGCTTACCTTTAAATAAATCAGTATTTGGTCTAAACCCAATGCAAAGTACTACCAAATCAACGTTGTATTCGTTTTTATCAGTTATAACTTTATTAACATATTCATCACCAACAAAAGTATTAACACATTCATCAAGGGCTAGTTTAATTCCTTCATTTTTAAATTCAGCCTCAGCAATATCTGTAAATTCTTTATCAAAATATTTCGCCATTATCCTAGGCATATTATCGATAAGAGTAACTTCTTTGCCGTTGTTTCTGAACGCTTCTGCCATTTCAACACCAATATATCCAGCCCCAATAACAGCAATTTTATTTGCTTTTTTAGATTTTTCAATAATGTCCTGTGCATGGTGAAAGTTTTTGCAAAGTAAAATATTTTTTAAATTAATCCCATCAATTTTAGGAATAATAGGCCAAGACCCAGACGTAATAATCATTTTATCATAGCTGTCTTCAAATTCTTTACCAGTGTTAAGGTTTTTAACGGTTAATTTTTTATTTTCAAAATCAACATTTGTGACATCGTGTTGCATTTTCGCAGTAACGTCTTGAGCAGCCAATGCGTCAGGTGATGAATAAAATAATCCGTTTACATCGTCAATAACTCCACCAACATAAAGAGCAATCCCACAAGACAGAAAGGAAATGTTGTCGTTTCTTTCATACACTGTGATTTGTGCATCTGGATAAAGTTTTTTTGCATTTAAAATAGCCGCAGTCCCAGCATGAGTACATCCGATAACGGTAATTTTCATAATATTCCTCCATAAATGATTAACATATAAAGTATTGTAGCAATTAAAGATTTAATGTAAAGTAATATAATTTATAACCTTAGGTTATATTTTACTTTCTACTTTCTTTTTCAAGTCTTTTGATAAGTTGTTTTGATATATAACCATCAATTGGCATATCGTAATATTCTTGGGCAGCTCTTACGCCTTCGCGGGTATTGACCCCTGCAAACCCGGTTATATCTGAATCATAAAAGCCTTCCTCAGTCATAAGGGTTTGAACCCTTCTAACTTCTTTTGCATTTGCTACAAAAAGTTTATTACGTTTAGTTTTAAGCTTACCACCACCTATTACTCTGTCTGCAAAATGTCCAACCCCAATAGCATAAAGCAGTGATCTATTCCATTTTGTAATCACTTCATAGTTATGGTACAACAAGAACACAGGGGCTTTATGCCCGCCTGGAAACATGATAGTAGCCTCTAAATTTGAACCAATCATAGCCTTACCATCAGAAGGAACGATTTCTGCTGCTTTCCATTCGCCAATGGTTCTAGTCAGGTTGTTGTTAAGGCGAACCCAGCTGAGGTTATCAGGTAAAAACACTTCTCTGCCCCATTTTTGATTAGGTTTCCATCCTATGTTTTTAAGGTAGTTTGCAGCCGAAGCAAAAGCATCAGGCAAAGAATTCCAAATATCTTTTTTACCATCTCCATCGAAATCAACAGCATTTTTCATATAAGTAGAAGGCAGGAATTGAAAATGCCCCATAGCCCCAGCCCAAGAACCTTTCATATCTTTTGGGTTTATTTTATTTGTCTCAGCAATTTTTAGTGCGTTTAATAATTCGCGTTTAAAAAGTTTAGGGCGTCTAGTGTCAAAAGAAAGGGTAGCAAGCGATTCAATCACGTTAAATCCACCAAAATTCATCCCGAAATTAGATTCCATTCCCCAAAACGCAATAATGTAATGACCTGGAACTCCGTATTTCTTTTCGATTTTTCTTAACAATGTTGGATATTTTTTATATAAACTGCGGCCCGTATTTACTTTTGCATTATTTACCATTCTATCTAAATATTCCCAGAACGATAATTTAAATTCAGCTTGACGTCTATCGAGTGCGATTACTTTTTCATTAAAGGTGACATCTTCGAACGCTTTATCAAATGTATCAGACGAAACCCCAGCAGCCAGAGCTTCTTTTTTAAAATCCTTTACCCAATTTGAAAATTCTCTGTCACTAGGAATATTATAGCCATTAGCGCAAGCGCTCAAAGTCCATAAAGTTAAACACATAATTAAGGCAATAAATTTTTTCATAACGGACACTATATAATTAAAAACTTAATAAATAGTTGTTAAGTGAAATTATTTTTCTGCTTCTTTTTCATCAGTTGGTTGAAATCTTGAAAATGGGTTACTTGCCCTTTTTGGTTGGGGCTTTTTCTCTTCCTTAGGTTTAAGGGTATGATTACGCAACATAATAATGCTTATCCTTCTGTTATTAGCAGAATTAGGATTTTCTGGATCGTATAAATCCGTATCGGCCCTGCCAGTAACCCTTAAAATTCGCTCGCCTTCAATCCCAGATTTTTCCAATTGGCGTCTGCTTGCCAAAGCTCTATCAGCAGATAAATCCCAGTTATCATAGTCGGTTCTTCCAACAAAAGGAAGGGCATCTGTGTTTCCTTCAATAGCAATTTTTTGTGGTATTTTTTTTATAACATTACTAACTGCAGATAATAATTTTTCAGCAGTAGGTGTCATCTGTTTTGACCCAGATTTAAACATAGCGGCATTTTCTTGGTCGATTAATTGGATTCGCATTCCTTCAGGAGTGTTATCAATAACCAAGTGTTCCTTCATCTCGTCAAGTTCAGGATCTTCTTTTAAAGTTTGTTCAATAGCAGACTTTGTATCTTCGAATTGCTCTTCTTCTGCTTCTGCTAGTTTTTGTCTTGCATCATCTTCTGAAATTTCTTCATAAGGAGTACCAGCTTGCGAGGTAAGATTTCCTTGCCCCAAAACTTTTCCGCCCATAATACCACCAGCACCACCAATAATATCAGATGAAGCATTAGGCGAAAAATATTCGGCAATTCCTGATAATTGTTCTTCTGATACATTTGAAATCAACCACATGAGTAGGAAAAACGCCATCATCGCGGTCACGAAATCGGCATAAGCGATTTTCCACGCACCACCATGGTGACCGTGTCCGCCTTTTTTCTTTACACGTTTAATAATAATAGGACGATCATCAGCCATGAATTTTATCCAGTAGGAATGGTAAGATTGTTACAAGCGATATCAACTTTTGCAAAAGTTGGTCTTGCTTCTGGTCCAATAGTTTTTCTTGCAAATTCAACAGAAATTTGTGGTGCGTATCCTTGCATATGACCAATAAGTCCGGCTTTTATAACTCTTAAGTATTCAATTTCAGGGTTAAGCGCCCCTGCCATTGCTGATGCAATAGGACCTAAAAATCCATAAGCCATAAGTACCCCGAAAAACGTACCAACCAGTGCCGCACCAATCAAAAGCCCTAAAACTTCTGGTGGTTCAGTTATCGAACCCATGGTCACAATCACCCCAAGAACGGCGGCAACAATACCAAGAGCCGGTGTACCATCTGCCATGGTTTGAATAGATCCAGAAGCAGCATGTAATTCGTGTTCATAACCATCTATTTCATTGTCCATAATAGATTCCATATCGTTGGCATTATTTGTGCCAAGGGTAAGAATTCGCATATAACCAGTTAAAAAATCCATTGCTTCATGGTTTTTTGTAATTGTTGGAAATTGTTTGAATATAGTACTTTCGCCTGGCTTTTCAACGTGTGGCTCCATCGCCATATCGCCTTTCACTCTTGCAATTTTAAAAAACATGTAAAGCATGCATAAAAGTTCAAGGTATTGCTTTTCGTGATAACGAGATCCACGGAAAATTAATCCTAATGATTTTAATGCCAGTGATCTAGTAGGTCCAGGGGTACCAATCATAAATGATCCAATAGCGGCCCCTCCGATGATGATATATTCTGAAGGTTGCCATAAAATCCCAAAGTTACCGCCGTGAATGCTATATCCACCAGCAATACTTCCAAGCACAACAATAAAACCAATTATTACAATCACGAGCCTATAATCCCCATAAAAAGTTACTTCAGACACAATATAAACATATATACTATAAAAGTCTAGTTATTTTTAATATAAAATAATTTTATCAAAGAATTCTTTATAAATTTAAAAAAATGTATTATAATTGGGACTTATTTAAAAAAAATATTGGAAATTAAATGTTAAGACAGTTTGAATTAGTTGAAAAAGTTAAGGCTTATGACCCTTATGTAGATGAAGACGCGCTTAATCGTGCATATGTTTTTGCACTTAAAATGCACGGGCAGCAAAAACGTGCCTCGGGCGACCCTTATTATGCGCACCCTGTTGAGGTTGCGGGGATTTTAACTGATTATAAATTGGATTATGCATCTATTGCTACTGCTTTATTGCATGATACAGTAGAAGATACTAGCACCTCGGTTGAAGATATCGCATCTTTATTTGGCGAAGATATTGCAAGTCTTGTTGATGGGGTAACAAAGTTATCGCAACTAGAAATGCAATCGGAAAATAAACAAGCGGAAAATTTTAGAAAACTTGTTCTTGCGATGTCGAAAGATATCAGGGTTTTGCTTGTTAAATTGGCGGATAGACTTCACAATATGCGTACGCTTCATTTTGTGACAAAGCCAGAAAAAAGAAAAAGAATAGCTCGCGAAACTATGGATATTTATGCTCCTCTTGCTGAACGTATTGGTATGCAAGAAATGAAAAATGAACTAGAAGGCCTTTCGTTTAAAGAATTATACCCAGACGCATACGAACTTATTACTGAAAAATTACAAGCATTACGTGATACTGGTGATGAAATGACGTCTAAGATTATGGAACAATTGCGAGAAGATTTAGTAAGTAACGGTGTTAATGCCGAACTTACCGGACGTGAAAAAAGTCCATATTCTATATGGCGCAAAATGCACAGTAAAAATATGGCGTTTGAAGATATTTGCGATATTATAGCTTTTCGTGTGATTGTTGATAATATCGGTGAATGTTATCAAACATTAGGTGTTATTAATACCAAATATCCGATGGTCCCAGGCAGGTATAAGGATTATATTTCGACGCCTAAGAAAAATGGTTACCGTTCGCTTCATACTGGTGTAATAGGTCCCTATAACAAAAGGATAGAAGTCCAAATCAGAACCGAAGAAATGCACAGAGTGGCAGATTTCGGTGTGGCAGCCCACTGGGGTTATAAACAAGGTATGCCAACCGACGGTACTCAATTTAAATGGGTAAGAGAATTACTTTATATTATTGAGCAGACCTCTACTGCCGAAGAATTTCTCGAAAACACCAAAATGGATATGTATCAAGACGAGGTTTTTTGTTTTACCCCAACTGGCGATATTATCACTTTACCAAAAGGCTCGACTCCTATTGATTTTGCATATGGTATTCACTCTGGCGTTGGTAATCGTTGTGTTGGCGCTAAGATAAACGGTATGATAAAGCCGCTTAGAACTGTTTTAAGCAACGGTGATCAAGTGGAAATTATAACGTCTAAGATTGAAAATCCATCTCCTGAATGGGAGCGATTCGTTGTAACAGGCAAGGCTAGGGCTTCTATTCGTAAATTTATAAGAGAGCAAAAAAGAACCCAGTTTATGGAGCTTGGGAAACAACTTATTCTTCGCGCTCTTAAGGAATCTATTGAAAAATTTGAAAAAGACGCAACAAAATTGTTTTCTAAATATTCTCTTCCAACTATGGATGATTTGTATGCGCAAATTGGCGAAGGTATAATTTCGCCAACTGAAATTATAGAACAACTTTATCCAAAAGAAACCAAAAAAACAGGCTTTAACATCTCTAGGATGTTTAAATCAAAACCTAAAAAAGAAAAATATGATTTGCCTATTTCTGGACTTATCCCTGGGATGGTGCTCCATTTTGCGAAATGTTGTCACCCGCTTCCTGGCGATAAAATAGTGGGGATAGTCAGTACAGGCAAAGGCGTTACAATTCACACAGTTGGTTGTTCCACTTTGAAAAAATATGAAAAAGAACCAGAAAGATTTATTGATGTAGGTTGGAATATAGATAATAAAGAAGGCAAAGATGAAATTCATACAGGTCGTCTAGATATATCTTTATTAAATGTGTCTGGCGGTTTGGTATTACTTTCTAATGCAATTGCAAAAGCAGGCGGAAATATCAATAATTTGGCAGTAGTTAACAAGTCTAAAGATTTCATTGATTTAACTGTAGATATAGAGGTTAAAAATTCAAATCATTTATATGATATCGTTGCATCACTTCGTTCAACCGATGGTATAGGCTCTGTCAGGAGGTCTAAAAGCGGATGATAATAGGTATTGGCAATGATATCTGTGATATAAAAAGAATTGAACAGATGATAGATAGATTCGGTGACAGATTCATCTCTAGGATATTTACGGAAAAAGAAATAGCAAAAGCGGATAAAAGAAAAGGCGATAGGGCAAAATATATCAGCACGTTTGCTAAGGCTTTTGCAGCAAAAGAAGCATTTATGAAAGCACTTGGTACGGGATATGCTCAAGGCATTCACTTTAAAAAAATTGGGGTTATTAACGATAAAGTAGGAAAGCCAATGATAGAATTGGAAAATGAAATAACTTTATTTGTTGATAAATTGGCAAATAATAAACAGGCAAATATTCATTTAACGATAACTGATGAATATCCGTATGCCTTTGCAGTAGTAGTGATAGAAGTTTTATAGTAAGGTTTTAAAATAATGACTAAGAAAAAAGAAAAAAGCTCGTTGTGGGAGCATATAACAACAATATTTTATGCAGTTGTAATAGCTCTGTTTATCAGGAGTTTTTTGTTTGAACCATTTAACATTCCATCTGGGTCAATGTTTCCAACATTGCTAGAGGGAGACTTTTTGTTTGTGTCGAAATACAGCTATGGTTACAGCAGGTATTCTCTACCGCTTGGTGTGCCACTACTGCCAAAAGATAGAGTTTGGTTTACTGAGCCTAAGCAAGGTGATGTAATAGTGTTTAAATTGCCAACTGAACCAAGTATTGATTATATTAAAAGGTTAATTGGGCTTCCTGGTGATAAAATTGAAATGTCAGAAGGCAGGCTTTACATCAATGGTAAAATCGTTGAAAGAGAACGAATAGAAGATTATATAATTAAGGATAAGTACGGTAATACAAATCGTTATAATCAATATGTTGAAACTCTTCCAAATGGTGTAAAACATAATATATTAGAAGTTAACGATTATGGATTAGCGGATAATACGGTTGAATTTGTTGTCCCAAAAGATCATTATTTTTTCATGGGTGATAACCGTGATAATTCAACAGACAGTCGTTTTGCCCAAGTAGGAATGGTGCCAAGAGAAAAATTGGTGGGCAAGGCTAGGGTATTTTTCTTTTCGTATGATAACAAAAATTCTTTGCTAGCATTTTGGCGCTGGCAAGACACGATTAGGTGGAACAGGATATTTGATACAATAAAATGATAACAAGTTATGAAAATTTATTTACAGTAATCGGTTACCAGTTTAAAGATGTTAAGTTGGTTGAGGAAGCTTTTACTCATAACAGCGTTTCAAAAAAAAGCAAAAATTATCAAAGGTTAGAATTTCTGGGCGATAGAGTGCTTAGTTTAGTAATATCTGATATGCTTTATAAACGATTTCCAGATGAACCAGAGGGCGATTTGGCAAAACGCCATACTGCACTTGTACGCGAAGAAACGTTGGCAGAGGTCGCAAGGGAAATAGATATTTCTAGGTATTTAATAGTATCGGACAGCGAAAAAACAAACATCAATAATCCTTCGATGCTAGCTGATGTGTGCGAGGCTTTGTTGGGGGCAATGTATCTAGAGGCTGGGTTTGAAAAGGCAAAAGAATTTGTAATTAAATATTGGGAAGGTAGGATGGAGGTTTATAAATCTCCGCCAGTTGATGGGAAAAGTGCGCTGCAAGAATGGGCGCAAGGTCACAATCGTCCATTGCCAAGTTATAAGGTTATTGAAACTAGGGGCATGGAACACGAGCCTGAATTTGTGATAGAAGTAACGATAAAAGAAGTGTCGGAATTAGGTATAGGTATCGGCAGATCTAAGAAAACAGCAGAACAGCAAGCTGCTACTGATTTATTAAGAAAGATAAAGAAAAATGGCTAATGAAAATACGAAATGTGGATTTGTGGCGGTAATTGGTGCTCCTAATGTGGGAAAATCTACTTTGGTAAATGCGCTGGTAGGAACGAAAGTGTCGATTGTTTCTCCAAAAGTTCAAACCACAAGAAGCAGGGTAAACGGTATAATGCTAGAGGGTAATTCTCAAGTAATTTTCACAGATACCCCGGGAATTTTCCGACCTAACAAACGTTTTGACAGGGCAATGGTAAATTCTGCTTGGGGTGGTCTTGATGGTGCTGATTTATTGTTATTGGTGCTGGATGCTCGAAAAGGATACAGCGACGAGGCAAAAGACATAATTGAAAAATTAACAGCAAATAAAAGAAAAGCAATTTTAGTTTTAAATAAAATTGATGTGGCACAAAAAAAACAACTGTTAGATTTGTCAGAAGAACTATTTAAATTGGATATTTTTGAAGAAGTATTTATGATAAGCGCGAAAAAAGGCAATGGTTTAGAAGATTTGAAAAAACGCATTATTGAAATGATGCCGGATTCGCCTTTTATGTATCCTGATAATCAGGTATCTGATTTGCCGCAACGTCTTTTCGCAGCAGAAGTTACAAGGGAAAAGTTGTTTTATAATTTAAAAGAAGAACTTCCATACGCCTTAACTGTTGAAACGGAAAAATGGGAAGATTTGGATGATGGCAGTATAAAAATAAATCAAGTTATATATGTAAAAAAACAAGGGCAACGTTCGATTATTTTGGGCGATAAGGGTGCTATGATTAAAAAAATTAGTATCTCAGCAAGGGAAGAGATGAGCGAAATTTTTGGAACAAAGGTTCATTTATTTTTATTTGTAAAAGTTCGCAAAGATTGGACAGAGGACCCAAGTAGGTATCGTGAATGGGGGCTTGATTTTAATGCTTAAATGGGATGATAAAGGCATAGTTTTATCGACAAAAACGATAGGAGAAGACGCAATTTTATTGAATGTCTTTACTAAAATTCATGGCAAACATCTGGGCATAATCAAAAAAACTAAGACAAACACTTTTTTGCAATCAGGAAATTACATCAGTGTAAATTGGCAAGCAAGGTTGGACGAACAATTAGGATATTATAAGGCAGAGTTAATCACGCCATATGCAAGCTATAATTTAATGGATAATTTGAACTTAAGCATTGTAACTTCGGCTTGCGCATTGGTTGATATGTCGCAATATGAACGCCAAGAAAATATCGCATTGTTTGATAGGACCTTGGCTTTGATGGAAGATATCACGCCACGAAATTATTGTTTGTGGGAGCTGTCTTTGCTTAAAAATTCAGGATTCGAACTTGATATTGAAAAATGCGGAGTATGTGGCGAAAATGATGATTTGTCCTATGTATCCCCAAAAACAGGCAGGGCAATATCAAAATCAGTTGGTTTTGCTTATCACGATAAATTATTTAAATATCCTGCTGTTTTTAAAGATAAAAATGCAACAGATTACATTCAAGGGTTACAAGTTACTGGATTTTTTTTACAAAATCATATATTAAATAAACTTCCAGATGCAAGAGCAAGATTAATAAGAAGGTTAAGTAAATAACAATGGCTAAAAAAGAAACTGAAATAGTGGTTGAAAATATAAAAGAAAACTATCTAGCAGACGCATTGTCTGAAAGGTATTTGGCATATGCGATGTCGACCATTGTATCACGTTCTTTGCCCGATGTTCGTGATGGGTTAAAGCCTGTGCACAGACGTCTTTTATTTGCGATGAGGCAACTTCGCCTTGACCCTAAATCAGGCTTTAAAAAATGCGCAAGGGTAGTGGGCGACGTAATGGGTAAATATCACCCTCATGGCGATACTGCTATTTATGATGCAATGGTCAGGTTGGCGCAAAGTTTTTCTGTACGTTATCCTTTGGTAGACGGTCAAGGAAACTTTGGTAATATAGATGGCGATAGTGCGGCAGCAATGCGTTACACTGAGGCAAGGTTGACAGAGGCAGCAATGCTTTTAATGCGCGGTCTTGATGAAAATGCGGTTGATTTCAGAGATACTTATGATGAAGAAGACAGCGAGCCAGTGGTAATGCCGGGCGCTATTCCTAATTTATTAGCAAACGGTGCGATTGGGATTGCGGTTGGTATGGCAACCAACATTCCACCCCATAATATTGCTGAAATTTGTGATGCTTTGCAAAATGTCATAAAAAAACCGGAATGTACTTGTGCTGATGTAATGAAATATATAAAAGGACCTGATTTTCCGACTGGTGGTGTAATTGTTGAAAATTCTGATTATATTAAACAAGTTTATGAAACAGGCAGAGGCGGGATAAGGGTTCGCGCCAAATGGGAAAAAGAAGAATTATCCCATGGCCAATATCAAATTGTTATAACTGAAATTCCATATCAAGTGGCAAAATCCGATTTAATCAAAAGAATTGCTGATATGATATTTGAAAAGAAATTACCGTTCATCAGTGATGTCAGAGATGAATCATCAGAAGATATCAGGATAGTGATAGAGCCTAAGACCAGAAGTTTAGAACCAGAATTGGTTATGGAACAAATGTTCAAACTAACCGATTTGGAATCTAGATTTAATATGAATATGAATGTTCTTAATGCTGATGGTGTGCCTTCGGTTATGAATATTAAACAAGTGCTAGAGGCATTCCTATCCCATAGATTAGAAGTGTTGGTAAGAACTTCTGAATTCCGTTTGGATAAAATTAAACGCAGAATGGAAATATTAGAAGGTTTCTTAATCACTTATTTGAATTTGGACAAGGTTATAAAAATCATTCGTAATGATGATGATGCAAAAGAATCTTTGATGAAAAAGCTTAAGCTTACCGAAAATCAAGCAGAAGCAGTTTTAAATATGCGCCTGCGTGCACTTCGCAAGCTAGAAGAAGTTCAAATCAAAACAGAACATAAAGAACTTGATACAGAAAAGAAAGAAATTGAAAAGCTTCTTGCAAAAGAAGATTTACGTTGGGCAAGAGTATCGGAACAAATCGCAGAAGTTAAAAATATATTCTCACTTAAAACTGTGATTGGAAAGCGTAGAAGCTTGCTAGGCGATGCACCTGATATCATTGATGTACCGATCGAAGCATTAGTTGAAAAAGAACCGATAACTGTTCTGTTATCTGAAAAATATTGGATAAAAGCTTTAAAAGGTCATGTTGAAATAAACGACAGTACCGGAAAATTCAAAGACGGTGATGAATTAAAATATGCCCTTACTTGCCAAACAACTGATAAAATAATGTTGTTTGCTGACAACGGACGTTTTTACACTATATCAGGCGATAAAATCCAAAAAGGTCGTGGATTCGGAGAACCTCTTCGTTTGATGATAGATCTGCCAGAAAACGCCTCAATCCTAAAGATGTTTATTTATAGTGCCGATGAAAAGTTACTTTTGATTTCAAAAAGAGGTAAGGGATTTGTGGTAAAGGCTAATGACACTTTGGCGCAAACCAAAAATGGTCGTTCAGTTATGAATTTGCCAGGCGAAGAAAAGGCAATAGCTTGTATGTCTGTAAATGGCGATTCCATTGCAATTATTGGCGATAATCGCAAAATGATAGTATTTAAAATGGAAGAGATACCAACATTACAAAAAGGTCAAGGTGTGATACTTCAAAAATACTCAGCTCTTGGTACTTCTGATGCTAAGATATTTAATTTGGCTGATGGGTTAAGTTATGGGGATAGGAAGGAAATGAACCTAATCCCGTGGATAGGAAAAAGAGCAGGTCAAGGAAGATTGCCTCCGGTTGGTTTCCCTCGTACTAATAAATTTTAGACTACATAGTTCTTAAAAATATCTAAAATTTCGACAAAAACAACTTGATTTTTTACAGATTATGTGGTATGTTTTATATATAATTATAACACTATAAGGAGAATTGGGTTATGTCTAATGATAGAGCAGATAGCAAATTATTAAATTCAGCAAGTAAAATAATGCCGGATGATATGCAAGAAGCAATAGCAGAAGGGGCAAATGTGAATGTAGCAAGGGAAGACTCTTCGAATAACACTCCTTTGCACCGTGTTGCATCAGGTTACAGCGAAGATGGCGCTATGAAACAATTCAGTGAAGCAGCTCTTGATACCCTTTTATCTCATCCTGAAATAAATTTAAATCCTCAAGATAAAAATGGCCACACACCTGCGCATGCTGCTGCTATTGGTTCAAGCTCAGCTGCTATTGGTAAATTAAAATCAGCAGGTGCAGATTTAACAATCAAAAATAACAATAATGAAACAGCGCCTGATATGCTTTTGAAAATGGCATTTAATAGAGGTGATATGGAAAATGTTGATTTTGCATTGGATCTTGGCGCTACTGGTGCGGGCGGTCCTCCTAAAGACAGCTCAACCTTCCTTCATAAAGTTGCGACTGGTGCAAGTCAAGATAATGATGTTAATTCGTTTGACATGAATGTTCTTAAAAAATTAACAGCAACGAAAAAGATAGATTTAGACGCTGTTGATGGAAATGGTAATACTGCCAGCCATATCGCGGCAAAAGCAGGCAATAAAGAAGTTATGCAAATCCTTGTTGATGCAGGTGCTAATCTTGACGTCAAAAATGGTGCTGACAAAACTCCATCTGATATTTTTAAAAGAGTTACTGGTGATGAATTATCAGATAGTATCAAATTGCCAGAAATTAAAAACAAGCCTTCATTAGCTGCTTTGGCTGCTGGATTAGGAAAAGGAATGGGTTAATGGGATTTATTTTTAAAGTATTAAGTATTGTAGCATTACTAGCGGCTTGTTATTATTTTTACATCACACATTATGCATAGTTAATTATTTTTTAACTTGAAGTTGACTATTATTTAAATATATAATTTTTTTTAGGAGCGTTGATATGAATAATACAATACCTAGAACTATACTTAAAGTATCAATAACCATAGCAATTGTAATAGCAGTTATTTATTTTCTTGTGAAAATGTTTACGGTTTAATATTAATTAGCTATCTTTATTGAACATAGCCGTCGCCATAAACCGGCTTGTCATAGCAGTTTATTCCGCTAATGCTATTGTAACAGTAATAATCCGGAGGAACTGGTGGCTCTGGCGCTTTTTGTGACAGACAGTATGGTTTATTTTGTTGATAATAGCCATAAGAAGAACAATCTTGCCCAGTATAAGCCGAAACGATGTGATCGCTGATAGTTTTTTGGGTGTCAATCATTGAAACAGCATCGGCCGCAACTAAAATTCCATATGGTGTAGCAGGCCCAGCAACCGGCGTGGCAAACCATGAACAGCCATTTAATGTGACTAAAAATAATAAAATAACTAAAAAACGCATTTTAAACTTCCCTTTTTATGATATAAAATATATATATTATATATAAAAAAACAATACAAGTATTTAAAATTTTTTAAGGAGATTTTTTATGAGCAATCGTAACGACGAAGAATTTGATAATTATCAAAGATCATTATTCCGTGAAGTATCGGAAGATGTTGAAAAAGAACAGCTATTACAATTTTGGAAAAAACATGGTAAAAAAGCTGTGATTGCCACATCTTGTGTGATGACAATTGTTCTTTCAATCCTTGGTTATAACCTTTACAGGAATTGGTCGATAGAAACAAATGCGCTGCTTTATTCTGATGCGATTGCAAAATCGCTTCACAATCCAGACAGTGCCGTTAAAACTTATAATGAATTGATTGAAGAAGATTCTGACGGTTTTGCGCTTCTTTCAAGGATTCAAAAAGCGGCATTAATGCTAGATGAAGGCAAAGAAGATGAAGGTTTCGCTGAATTAAAAGCAATTGGTGTTGATGAAAGTATTCCATCTCCGTTCAGAAATCTTGCAAAAACAGTACTTGCTTATCATCTTTTGGATAAAGAAGGTAAAGATACTGAAATTATCGAACTTGTAACTCCACTAGCATCGGAAGATAGCTTGTGGCGCGGATCTGCTCGTGAAATTATGGCACTTATCTCAATTAAATCTGGCGACAAAGCAAAAGCAAAAGAATTACTAAACCAAAATGCATCTGACGCTAAATTACCTGATAGCTTTAAGGTAAGAGCAAGAGAAATGCTTTCTGTGATGAATTAAAGGAAGATTTTATGAAAAAAATATATTTATTATTTGTTGCTATTTTTACAGTAGGGTGCAGTTCTGACGCATGGTATGGTGATGAAAAAAAACTTAATGTAGAAGGTAAAAGAATTTCTATTTTAACTCATGAACAAAAATTTGCTAAATCTGAAATGTCGTCAGCAAAAATCAAAATCCCAAGCCCAGCAAAGATGAAAGAATGGACTGTTTCAGGTGCTAATGCAATTCATTTAACCGGAAATTTGGAATTTTCAAAAGATGCAAAACAAGTTTGGAAACGAAATATTGGTGAAGGAAATAGCAGTTCAAGTCTTTTAATATCTGAACCGCTAGTTCATAATGGTATAGCTTACGCAGTTGATAGCATTGGTCAGGTATCTGCTTATAACCTTGCATCTGGAAAGCTTGTTTGGAAAAACAATTTTGTAAAATATGATGATGATGTTTCATTGGTTGGTTCAGGACTTGCATTCGGTGGCGAAAGCTTGTTTTTCACATCAGGTCTAGGTGATGTCATGGCTGTTGATTACACTACTGGCAAAGTTAAATGGAAAAAAATACTAAGCTCTTCTATTCGTATTGCTCCTACTTACTCTGGTGGTTATTTATACGTTATTACATCTGATAATAATATTTACGCACTAGATGGCGCAACCGGAACGCAAAAATGGCGTCATACATCTGTTGCTCAATCAACTAGCCTTCTTGGCGGAGCTGCCCCTGTTATAACTGGTGGTAAACTTATTGCGGCACTTTCATCTGGCGAAATTCTTGCATTAAATGCAAAAACAGGCGCGTTCATATGGGGTGAAGCTGTTTCAGGGTCAAGCAGGCTAGAAGGTCTTTCAATCCTAATGGATATAGTTGCTCGCCCTGTTGTAAAAGATGGTGTGGTTTATGTGGTGGGCCACAGTGATGTTTTTGTTGCTCTTGATGTAAATACTGGCAAAAAAGTATGGCAAAGAGCAATAGGCAGCACAACAAACCCGCTAATTATTGATAAATACATTTTCACAATAACTAATGATGGCGATTTAATTGCACTAGAACAAAAAAATGGTAAGGTAATTTGGGTCAGAACTTTGCCTAGTTATATTGATGAAAAAGATAAAGAAGGCAAAATAACGTGGCAAGGTCCAATTATGCTAAATAGCAAATTGTTAATTGTTGGTTCGTATGGTGAAATGGCTTTCCTAGATCCTGTTAATGGTGATTTACTTTATAAGAAAAAAGTATCAGATGGGATATCAATCTCGCCTGTATACGCTGATGGAAATCTGATAATGCTTGGTGATAATGCAGATTTAATGGTGTTTAAATGATAATAGCAATAGTAGGGCGTACAAATGTTGGAAAATCAACAATATTTAATCGCTTAAGCAGACGTAAAATAGCTTTGGTTCACGACCAAGCAGGTGTAACAAGGGACAGAATTTTCAATGACGTTATTATTGACGGTAACAAAATTCAAATAATTGACACCCCAGGTCTTGAAAAAGGCAAAAAAGATGACATTATTGTTTCCGCTTGGTCTCAAACAGAAACCGCAGTGGAACAAGCAGACGCAATAATATTTGTAGTTGATGTTAAAAACGGTATTAACGAGCAAGAAAAACAATTAAGCAGAATATTAAAGAAAACTAAAAAACCAATTTTGCTAGTTGCTAATAAGGCTGAAAACGAAACAAAATCGCTTCCCAATATATCGGAAACTTTTGCTCTTGGTTTGGGTGAACCTCTGTTGTTATCAGCAGAACATGGATTGGGTGTTGTTGAACTTGAACATAGAATGGTTGAATTAATCGAAGAGTGTAATTTGCAAAATCTTGACAATGAAGATGATGTTGATGAAGATGGCGAAATCCAAAGAAAAATAAAAGTAGCAATACTAGGACGTCCAAATGTTGGTAAATCTACACTAGTAAATTCATTAGCCGGAGATGAGAGGGTTTTAACTGGACCTATTGCAGGCATTACTCGTGATCCTATTGCTATACAATTTTCTAAATTTGGAAAAGAATTTGAAATAGTTGATACAGCAGGGTTAAGGAAAAGAAGCAAAGTATCAGAAGAACTTGAATATGTATCAGCTCTAAAAAGTAAAGAAATAGCGGACAAAGCAAGTGTTGTTGTATTGGTGATAGACGCGTTATTGGGTCTTGAAAAACAAGATTTAACCATTGCAAATAATGTCCTAGAAGAAGGAAGAGTATTGATTTTGGCGCTTAACAAATGGGACAGTGTCGAAGATAAAGTAAAAACTATGGAAGAAATTAAGTATAGAATGTCTTTATCTTTGCAACAAGTTAAAAATATAAGAATATTGCCTATTTCAGCGCTTCACGGCGATGGAGTTGATAAACTGTTTAAAGAAGTTATTAAGTTGTATGAAACCTGGAACATCAGGATAACAACAGGAAAGTTAAACAGATTCCTTGAAGATGCGTTGGAAAAATATCCTCCTCCGATGTCAAAAACAGGAAGAAGATATAAAATAAAATATATCACCCAAGCAAAGGCAAGACCTCCTACTTTTGTATTATTTACAAGCTCAACTGACGGGCTTCCTGAATCTTACGAAAGATATCTTTCAAATAATTTGGCAGCAACGTTTAAATTGGAAAGTGTTCCGCTTCGCCTTAATATTAAAAAGGTAAAAAATCCCTATGCAAAATAATTATTTTTTTGCTATACTCGTATTATGTGAAATTTAACAGGTGAAAATTTATGAATTTTTTTGAAATAACAAATAGTATGGCGCTTTTATCAATTGCAACAGTTGTTATATTTGTGGTGCTTAAATCATTTAGTAAATATCCTTCTGCTCCTATGGGCACGAAATTTATTTATAATGGATTCTTTTTAATATTGTTAAGCCGCATTTTATATTCGATTTTTTCATTTGAAAATAGCTATTTGATCATGGCGATTATGTTAACGCAATTTGTCGGTATTGCAAGCATTGTAACAGGCGGAATCAAATTCAAATCAAAATATTATAAACCTTACTTTTTGTTTTTCACAATTTCAATAGCTGGATTTTTATCATCATCTACCTTACTGGCGGTATCTTTCGATAAGATATTACTGGGTAATATATATCAAAACAGCCTATCTTTAGGTTTAATCATTTTGGGTTTTTGCTTTTTATTAAAACCAAAAATGGAAAAAACAGGCGGATTTATGGTTACTGCTTTTTCTTTATTCGCTCTTGCGTTTTATTTCTTTTTCCAAACATTTAAATCTGGCCAAGAATTTCTTGCAACAGGGCAATATGAAATTATTATTATTGCTTCTTTAATCGTTGGATTGGTTATGGTTAGCGCAAATGTTATGTGGTATCAATTAGAATTTTTGCTTACCGATTCAAAAAAGAGTAAAGAAAAGTTACGCCTTGTAATTCAAACATCTCCTTTTCCCATTGTTATTTCTAAACTTCGCGATGATTCTTTAATTTTGGTAAATGATAAAGCTGCAAATATTTTTGGGATAGATACTAAACATCCTGAAAATTATAAAACGTCGGATTTCTTTGCTGATGCGTCAAATCGTAAAGATTTGTTTTCAGCCCTGGAACATAAGGATGAACTTGAAAATTTCGAAGTAGCTTTGAAAAAAACGAATTCAACTGAAAAATTTTGGATGCTAACATCATGTCGTGTTATAGATTTTGAACAAGAAATAGCTCTTTATGCAGCATTCCAGGATATTTCTGAAATTAAAGAAAAAGAAAGCAAGTTATATGATCAAGCGACCAGAGATCCGTTAACAAACTGTTATAATAGGCGGCAGTTTGAAGAGCTTGCTAAGAAAGAAATTTATAAAACATCACGAAATGGTTCGCCGTTTACAATTGTTATGATCGACGCGGATCACTTTAAAAATGTAAATGATACATATGGTCACGCTACTGGTGATGTTGTGTTAAAAGAGCTTGCAGAGTGCTGCAGAAAAACGTTGCGTGAATCTGATATTATTGTCCGTTATGGTGGTGAAGAATTTGTTCTAATGCTTCCAGAAACGCCGGTTGATTTGGCATATCCTGTATGTGACAGATTGCGCGAAAATATAGCAGCTTTAGAAGTTATTGGTGTTAATAATGAGGTTGTTAAATTTACGGTTAGTATGGGGCTTGCTGAATCTTCTGTTGCCGATGGTCTTGATGAAATTATTGAAATAGCTGATGCTGCGCTTTATATTGCCAAACAAACAGGCAGAAATAGGCTTGTGATTGGTGAAAAAGGTATGACTAATGACAGCGCTAAAAATAACTTTGATACAGGAACATTCGAAGTTAAAACGCCAGGATTAATTATCGAAGAAGATGTCGTGAACAATGATGATATTCCTCTTGAAAATGAAAAACAAGTGATTGACCAGATTAATAAAAGTATATGGGATGAAGATACTGATAATAAGAATACCGATAATTCAAATAACGAAATCATAGATGATATCCCTCTAGATGAGGAAGAAGAATTAACTAGCCATAACAAAAGTATTTGGGATGACGATAAAAATTAATTTTTAGAGTGTTCAATCGTTCGTTGTTTTAGTACATTTGCCAAAACTATTAGCAATGCTATCGATTAATTTAAAATAAAAATTTTCATCTTTATTAAGTTTGCTAGCAGGTAAATCAACAGGTATTGCAATAACACCAAATTCATTAGCGATGGTAGGTTTGAAGTTAGATTGATTATCATATATTATGCAAGATATATCATCTTTTTTAATTTTATCCTTTAATTCTTTATAACGTTTGGCACTGGTTATATTTAATGACCCAACCATAACTCCTGAATTTATTAGGTTATAATCTTTTTCAAAGTATTGAAATGCATCGTGAAAAACAATGAATTTTTGAATGTCAGCACGTTGTAATTTTTGTGCTATTTCTGTATTTTTTACCACAAGCTTTTCTTTTAAAATTGTGAAATTTTTTTCATAAATATTTTTATTGGCAACATCAAGCTTAACAAGTGTATTTAATATAGTTTCAGCGATATCAATCGCAATAACAAGGGATAACCATATGTGATAATCTTTTTGACCTTTATGGTTGAGATGATAATCGTGCTCATTATCTTCATAGTCATCGTTTATATGACCATATTTCATGTTCTCCCTGGTTTCAAGGAGGTTTATTCCTAATGAAAGTTCAACCCAATTTTGGCATTCATTTTTATTTTTATATGGTTTATTTATAAAGGTTTCAAGCATTGGCGATATAAAAAAAATAGCATCAGCATCATTAATTTTTTTCATATCAGATGGCGATAACATATAATCATGAGGCGATACATTGCCTTTAATTAAAAGGTCGGGTTGAGCACCAGTACCATTGGTTAAATTAAGCACCAAAGAATGTACAGCAGGAATAGTTGAAACTATTTTTATATTATCATCAACACTATCACATTTTTCATTTGCATATACTTGAAATGATATGAAAAATAAAATAGTTATGATAATTTTTTTAATCATTATTCGAAAGATTCAAATGCACTAGCAACATATTTGCAATAAATATAAACATCATAGGTTACATTATCACTAGATGGAACAAGTTTCCAATTCCTTGTTTGCATAGGAGATCCCGAAAGATCTGTTGCTGGTCTGCTATCTGGAACAACTTTTGCGTATAAATCAATTCCGCCAAATGCTTGTTTCATTTCTTTTGGTGGGTGATAGAATTCCCAACGAAGCAGTGAAGATTCCTGTCCATTATTAAAATCATCAACAGCAACAGATAATAATTGTTCATTGCACGCAAACGCAGTTGATATATTTGAAATTCCACATCTGTCGACGTTATTAAAGGTAAGTAGAAGTTTTCCTGGATTATTATTAGGATGCTCACAGGTAGTCACCTCACTGCCACCGAAAAATTTATTGCTAGGGCTAATAGAAATATCCAAATCAATTAAATCACTAGCATTTCTATCTTCTCCGATTGGGTCTGCTAAATTAACAATAGAACGCATTTTTACCATATTTCCGTCCAGATAATGGGCTAACACGTTATTATTTGAAAATTTCATATCAAGGCAGGAGAATCCAGACCCCCAAATTTTACCAGGCATTCCTGTTATGTTTATATCTTCATAAGATGCAGAACTTGAATTATTTTTTATATTAATTCCGTAAAAAGGCCATCCTAGGATTGGTACATCAACGGATGTATCGCTAGTAGCTGTCCAACCAGTTGGAACAACCGTGGTGATTGGAACATAACCAGAAGGGCAATATTTTACTGCTTTAGAAGAATCCTGATGAGGGGGTAATGGGGGAATATCAGGATATTCAGAAGATATTCCACGATATACTTGAAGTAAAACCATAGGCGGAATAATTTCACTTAATTTATTATATCTAGCCATACCAATCCTTGCATCATGAAGCAAAGTATTACCAGCAGGATTGATAACATATGTACTGGGTTGAGTTGTTGTGTTATTTATTGAAATGCAGCTGTCATTAATATCACAAGTTGCGCCAAACTCTGTCTTTCCTCCCATACTTTTAATAAACTTCTTACTTAAACAAAATGCTTCATTTTCAGGTGTAATAGTGCTACAAGTTTCTGCTTTTGTTCCAGCATATAGAGTATCAATGTTTTTGAAATTGTGTCTTACATCACTTTCATTAGGGCCTGTCCCCATTTCAAGGTCAACATACATCTTTGTAAAATCATTGGCTTTACCATCTGGATCAAGCTTCGCTCCCTGCCTATGAATATATCCTGAATCAATGCTTGATCCAGCAGTAGCTCCACCTGATAATTGATTTGGCACAAAATAATCAACATTGGCAATGATAGAACCAATAACAGGAGCGGCAGTGAAAAAATTTGCAAGTTTAACTTCCCAAAGATCATTGTTTCCTGTTACTATTCCTTCTTCTTCAACAACACCACCAACTGCTCCAAGTCTAGCTGCTATATTATTTAGTCTCGCATTTGATAAAGAAGACTTAGGAACAGCCGCCACCATAGCAGATACAACAACGGTGCCATCAACGTCTTTACGAGAGACACCTATTGTAAATTCATTGAAAAGTTTATTTACCGAAATATTATTCATACCAGGAGGCATAAATTTAACCATTTCTGAATTAGTAGTTTCAATCACAGTAGGTTTATATTCTGTTGTAACTGCAGGAAAGTTTTTTTCACCTATTGTAACAGCGTTAGGATTAGATAAAGTATCAATATTTTTTGCAATATAATTATTAACCCCTTCAACAATTTGCATAATTTGCGCAGCATTGGTTGTATTTGATTCTGCTTCTTTTTTATCCAGCTGAGCCTTATAAATCATAGGGGTAAACAGCGCAAGCATAGCCAACACTATAATAATTTCTATCATAAAACGACCCGTTTGGTTTTTATATAATCTTTTCATTTTTTATTATCCCTATGTCTTATTGTTTTTTTGCGCAATAATAATATAAATCATGTTTTACCCTAAAAGAGCTATATCGTTTTGAATCAGCAGCATCACCTTTGGACGCGCATAATCCATTAGTACCGTATAATGTACTAGTGCCGTTTGAGCACGTAATATTAGTCCCTGATGTTGCTGCTTTGTAATAAAGTCTGGTGTTGTAATAATACCCACCAGAAAAACTTATCCCAGTAGTGGTTGCACTGGTTGTTCGATTGGTTGATCCACTTGTCCCATCGGCATCAACTTCTGTATATCCAGATCCATATGGTAAAAAATTACCAGCTTCAATCGTGTTTATAAGTGCTTGACACGCACCATGTTGTACATATTGTAATACAGGTGCCGTGCCATAATTTTTGGTTGCGTCGAAATCTGGACAGTACGAGTTATTGCTACAACTACAATTTCCTGAGGTATTACAAGTTAAAACAGCATTACTTCTGTTAGTAGATGGTGATGAAAACACCCAAAATCCAGCGGTGGTGTCATAATCAGCATGCATTCCGACACCTGAAAGCGTTAAATTATTTATATTTGCATCTGTAACTTCATTATCACCATCATTTACATCATAATAAATGGTTCTGGTTGATGAACATTTTTGCGATATTTTTTGCTCTCCCCCCACCACTTCAAATGTCGTGCAAACATAATCGCCACCTGTTTCATAACATTGTGCTGTGGTATTACCATCCGCATCATAACTTTTATAAAAAGTCTTAGTTGTGCTGCCATCATTATATTTATGGGAAGACCTGACAAGCTTATTATTTCGTAACCAAGTCTTAGTTGAATGAATACCTGTTGTTGATGAAGGGTGTTCAGCTAGAGCCAATAAATCAACCCCGCTTGCTGCTTCTTTTTGAACTAGTTCAAACTTAGGTTCATAACCAATAGGGCATCCAGCATTTGGTTTTAAAATTTTTGGATTGTCATATCCTGGCAGTGGAACATAATGTCCCATATCGATATCTTGATAAATATCCATAAGGATTAGATTAGGTAAAACCTCACTTATTTTTGCGCCACCAAGGGTTTCGACCCTAGCATCATCAAGGAACGCACTTTTATCTTCAAAATTCACCCCATAGGTGATAAACTCAGCTGAACTTTCATCATCTTTATATGTATGATATTTTTCAAGCTCTGCAATTAGTCCTTCTTGTTTGCCACCTAATGTATCATCGATATAGTTAGGATGAGCAGGGTCAGTAGATGGTTCAAATCGTTTACCGAAAATTTCGCCTACACTTTCAACGCTATATCCTTCGCCAGTAGGTGCACCACTAGCATATTTTTCAAAATCAATATCAGTCTCCATCATATATGGAGTTTTATAAGAGTTAGGAGGAAGAATATCCCCCCTGAACAAAAACTCTCCTTCTGCTTGAGCTTGTTCAACCGCTGTAATGCTTTTTGGATAAGAACCAACATTAACCACAATTTGCCCTGCATTAGGCATGTTTTCTGAGAAATATTCATCAACTTCTTGTTTAAAAAATCCACCAGCACCAAGGGCAGTAAGTTTTGTGGTTCCGCCATCTTCTGATGTTTTAGTATAACCAGCCCCAGCCCCATATAGGCTAGCAACTCTAGCGCCGTTGGTTGCTGTGATTGCAACATCATTTACGCTATCTGTTGCAAGCATAGCTGTAATAACAATTTTGTTATTATTTAATCTGTGTCGTTTTAGAGCAACAATAGCATTATCAAAAAATTTAGTTTTATAATCGTTTGTGTTTATAAATGTTTCAAGTTCAGGGTCATCAATATCCACAATATGGTAATCAACAGCATCAGCCCCATCAGCAAGTGCCCCAATAGGAGCAGTAGTAGCGCTGTTCGATTTTATCATAGCAGACCCATCGGCAAGCCCATCATAATTTTTTTCGATATATGAATAAACACCTTGTGAAAGACTTCTAAGGTTATCTGCTACCCCGCCGTCTTCAAGTTCGCCTGTGTAATAAGATACTCTTGAGTATATCAAAGGAGTAAGTAAGAGAATTAAACCAACAACCATCAAAACCTCTACCATCATAGCGCCAGAAGATTGTTTTTTTAAATGTTTATAGATGTTTTTCATATTATATATCCTATACGATAGCGATAAAAAAGTTTATTTTATAACTGTTACAAGGATTATAAGGAAAAAAAGTCAATTTTGCAAATGATTTTATTGCAATAATGAAGACCAAGCAGGATCAGAAGCATCACCCTTTGTTGGCACCCGTTTTTCGTTATATCCAGTTATATCGACACTGTATATTTTAACAGAAGATCCTCTGCCATATTCATCGCCGATGTTTTGGCGGTAATACATTAAAACCCTTCCATTAGGCGCCCATGTTGGGCCTTCAATCATATAACCTTCGGCAAGGATTCTTTCCCCAGTTCCATCGGGCAGCATAACACCAATATAAAATCTGCCACCTTTCATTTTAGTAAAAGCGATGTAATCACCACGAGGCGACCATACAGGAGTTGCATATTGACCTTCTCCAAAACTTATCCTTTCGACATTATCACCATCTTTATCCATGACATAAAGTTGTTGATTTCCACTTCTATCCGAATTAAAAACAATCCTTTCATCATCAGGTGAATAGCTAGGTGAAGTGTCAATAGCTGGATAGTTTGTAAGGCGCTTAGTTCTTTTAGTATCTAAATCAAGTGAGTAAATTGATGAATTACCACCATTTGTCATACTGAATATAAGTCCGTCGCCAGAGTATGAAAATCTAGGGGCAAAAGTCATGCCTGCAAAATCCCCAACGACTTCTTGCTTTCCAGTATCAAGGGTAAGTAAGTAAACCCTAGGCGTATCATTGTGGTAAGACAAATAAGTTATCTGTTGCATATTAGGTGAAAATCTAGGAGTAAGAACAAGGCTATTCCCATCGGTAAGCATTTTTGGGTTTGCACCATCTCTATCCATAACCGCTAGCCTTTTAGTTCTTTTGTTTAAAGGACCGCTTTCAGCAATATAAACGATTCTTGTATTGAAATATCCTTTTTCACCAGTGATTCGTTGATAGATATTGTCGGCAATGATATGTGCTATGTTACGCCAGCCTTCAGGGGTAGAGTTCATAACTTTTCCCTCCATTTGCAAACTTGAATAAACATCCCATAATCTGAATGAAACTTTTATATTGTCTTTGCTAGTTATTTCAACTGCTCCTTGGACAAGCGCCGCAACATCAATAGCAGACCAGTTTTGAAAGTTAGGCATAGCAGCAATCGAAGATATATTTTCTAAAAAAGCACCTTTGTCGACTTCTGTAAATAATCCAGAAGAAGTCAAATCATCCATTATTACTTTTGCAATATTTTTTCCAAGCTCTGCTTCTGGTGCACTTCTACCTGAAAATTCAGGAACTGCAATTCGCATTGGTTCGTAATAACCACCACTTACGTCAATTCTAAGTTCAGCTTTTGCATTGGAATAAAAGGCAACGCACAGTAACAACATGATAATTTTTTTCATTAAAAGACTCCTCCATCTAATGGATTAAATTGCAAATATATTTCTTTCCACATATTATATTTATCTGGATAATTTTTTACTAATATTTTAAATGGCGATCTTTCGCCTCTTTTATCGCAAACATAAACGGCTCTTCTTGCGCTGTCGGCGATAGCTCTAAATACGCTGTCTTTATTGTATCTAGAGCTGTCATCAATTTCAACTTCCATAACATTACCATCACGACCCAAGGTTGCTCTAATGCCGACTTGCATATCCAGCACACCTTTTGCTCCTGCATCAATATTCCAACAAGATTTTAACATACTAGCAATCGCATCTTTTTCACCGATACTTATTTCCAGTTCGGGATTTCCGCCGATGCCGTGTTTAACCCCAGTGTCTGCTAGTTCTTTTACAAGTTTGTCAGTGGCAGTTTGCGGAGGAGTAGGCGTTTCTGTCTTAAGCTTTTCAATCGAAGCAAGCAAAGAATTAAGTTCGTTGTTACTTTCTTTTTTAGGAACAGGTTTTTTCTTTTCTTTCTTAGGCTTTGGTTTCTTTTCAACCTTTTTCTTTTCAACTATTGTTGTTTCTTTTTTTTCGATTTTAGGCTGTTTTTTTTCTGCTTTTTTCGGCGCAGTAAATTCTTTTGTTTTTTCCTTAGGCTTTGGTTTTTCTTTTTCGATTTTAGGGGGTAGGTTGGTTTTTTGTGTTATTTTTATTTCCGATAAATCAACGATGATAGGGCTTGTTACAAATTTATTTTTGCCCAAAGAAAAACTGAGCCCAAAGCCAAAGATGATCATGACGCTAAGGTGCAATATCAAAGAAAATAAAAGGTTTTTATCTTTTTTTAGATACTGGAATATTTGCATCGGTTTTCAAACCTATTTTGGTAAATCCTGCTTGTTTTATCATACCCACGGTTTCTAATACATCGCCATAACTTACGTTTCTATCAGCGCTTATCATTATTTTTATATCAGGATTTTCCTTTACGATATTTGCTATTTTAGGAATAAGGTTGTCACTTTTAACTGGCGTGCTGCCTAAATAAATATTTCCTTTGCTGTCGATATTGATATCCAGCACTTTATCTTCGCTTTCTATACTATCTGCTTTTACTTTTGGCAAATCAATAGGAATCCCAGTAGTCATTAAAGGCGCTGTTACCATAAAAATAATTAATAAAACCAACATAATATCCACAAGTGGAGTTACGTTAATTTCGCTCATTCTTTGATGTTTTTTTCTGCTTCTCATTGTTATTGCGACTTGCCTGATTCGATTTGTTCTAATTGTCTTGATATAATTGCTCCGAACTCTCCCACGAAATTTTCTAACCTTTGCGCGTATTTATCAATATCAGATGAAAATTTGTTATAAGCAATAGCAGCAGGAATAGCAGCAAGCAATCCTAGCGCAGTTGCAAAAAGAGCCTCAGCAATACCAGGAGCAACCACAGCTAATGATGTATTCCCACTAGCCCCAATCGAAGTAAATGAATTCATAATTCCCCAAACCGTACCGAACAACCCGATAAAAGGAGAAACAGAACCGGTTGTTGCAAGGAATGTAATCCTACTTTCAATAGAGGCAAGCTCTCTTTCTAAATTAATATGCATTATTCTATCGATTCTTTGGCGCAGGTTTGCCCCATCAACGTTGGTGCTAGTTTCTGCCAACACTCCTGAACGATGCATTTCTTTCATAGCCGCAGCAAATATAGCAGCCATAGGATCGGTTGGATTCTTTTTCACTTTTTTATATAAATCTTCTAAAGAAACTCCAGACCAAAATTTATCTTCAAACTGTTTTGTTTTTGCTTTTAATTGTTTAAACAATTTCATTTTTTCAAAAATAATTGCCCACGACCAAACCGAAGCAAGCAATAATAAAATCATCACCGTTTTAACTACAAGGTCGGCCTGCCAAAACAAAGCCATCATTGAAAAATCAGAACTTATTTCATTTAAATTTTGCATTATATTTTGTTATCCTCTTTTAATAATTGGCGGATGTTATCTGGAATTTTTATAGGTTTTAATTCCTTATTTACAAACGCTACTTTTACAAACATTTCAACCAATAATACATCATCAAGGTAAATATTTTGTGAAAATTCACAACTAGCAGCACCTATTTTTAATAAATCAGTTTTAACTGTTATTTCATCGCCTAACTCTGCGGGTCTTTTAAATTTCATTTCTGCATTTGTAACAACAAACCCCAGCTTGCTTTTATGTGGAATGCCAAGGTGGTAAAGGTATTCAGTACGCGCACGTTCTGCATATCTTAAATAATTTGCATGATATACAATGCCGCCCGCGTCTGTATCTTCGTAATAAATACGTGCTTTTAATTCAAAACTCATTTGTTATTTACCTTTATTATTAATGTACGATTCGTATTCTTTGTGTGTTGCAGGCTCAAGGTGAACAAGAACATCTATTATTTGCGTGTTGTCATTTTCTATTTTCAATTTAAGTAAAGCTCTTTTTACATCGCTTGAAATTTTATGACCTTTTAAAACTGTGAAATTGCGGTTGACTAGGATATGTAAATCAACTTTTATAGTATTTAATGAAATGTGATTCGTCCTGATTTTATGGGTGGTAACCACTCCGTCAACAGCCCTAGTTGCCACAAAAATGCTGGCTGTTATTTTGCGATTAGCACTGGTATCGATAAGAGCAGATAAAGAAGGAACAGAAATATCCCAAGCCGCCATAAACAACATATAGCAAACGATTATTGTGCCAACAGGATCCAAAAACCATAAATTAAATCCCATTAAATTACCAATAATAACACCAGATATAGCAAGCGCAGGCGGAATAGAACTAAGCGCGTCTGAACGGTGATGCCAAGCATTAGCAATAACTGCAGATGATGCGATTTCTTTGCCTTTTTTTACTGTCCAACGGTACAATATTTCTTTTGCTATGATAGAAGATATTGCCGCCATCAAAGCAAACCATAACGCAATGTTCATTTCAGATGTGGGAGCTTTCTTTTCAACAATTATGATATTAATCATTATTTTAATTGCGTCATATCCCATTAAAACGCCAACACCAGCAAGTAATAATCCAATTGCAAAAGTAACAAGGGTTTCAATTTTTCCATGGCCATAAGGATGTTCATCATCTGGAGGTGCGCTCCAATACTTAACCCCAATAAGAATAGCCGCATCGGTGGCAAGGTCGGACAAGCTGTGGATAGCATCGGCGATAAGGACTTTTGATCCCGCCATATAACCAAATATCCCTTTTACAGCGGCAAGGATTATATTAATACCAGTACCAACCCAAGTAACAAAAGAAACTGTTTTAGTGTGTTCATTAGATATGTTATTTTTATCATTTTTCATAAATAAATGTTATAATTTTTTAAATTAAAAATCAATTTATTGTTTCTATATTAAAGATAGTTAGTGTTAACATGCTGAAATAAAAGAAAAATATTTTTTATAAAAAAGTTCTTGCAAAAACCTTAAAATAGTGTATATTGCTTTTCTATGATGTGCCGGCATAGCTCAGTTGGTAGAGCAGTTGATTTGTAATCATCAGGTCGCGAGTTCGACTCTTGCTGCCGGCACCATTCATTAAAAAGCCACCCAATCGGGTGGCTTTTTAA
Organism: uncultured Lactobacillales bacterium; assembly: GCA_964369365.1. Lineage (GTDB taxonomy): Bacteria > Pseudomonadota > Alphaproteobacteria > CAYJES01 > CAYJES01 > CAYJES01. The sequence goes on from CAYJES010000005.1 coordinate 45,975, forward strand.
TGAATTATGTCGAAAGAAAATAGGTATCGAACTAGCAGCAGCGAGTTTGAATCTAAAATTAAGGCGAACGAGAGTACGCCGGTCACAAAGTGATAATTTTTGATGACCCCAGTCACTCTTGCTGCCGGCACCATTCATAAAAACAGCGTCCCACAGGGATGCTTTTTTTATGTCTTATGATAAAAGGTTATCGAATTGCGAGACATGTACGAACCGCCGTGAGAAGATAGGCTTCCCTATTGTAACGCAATTAGCAATTACAAATAGGAATAGAGTTTAGCAAATATATAGAAATTTACTTGGGCTAGACAAATCGACTTTTCAATGCTAATTTTATATATAATATAAATTGCAAACAATTAAAAGAGATGAATGAAATGAGAAAAGTTGTTTTATATATAGCAGCAAGCATAGATGGTTTTATAGCAGATGAAAATGCGGGAGTAGGTTGGATCTCAGGTGATGGTAGTGATGAAAAAAATATAGGTAGTTATCCAGAGTTTATAAAAACCATTGACACAGTTGTTTTAGGTTACACAACCTATCACCAAATTGTGACAGAGCTCGCAGTTGATAATTGGCCTTATAAAGGTAAAACATCTTATGTTATTACTAGTAAAAACATCAACGATGAAGATGAGATAAAATTTAATTCCGAATTGTTTGACTTAGTTAAAGAGTTAAAATGCAAGTCAGGTAAAGATATATGGATTTGTGGCGGAGCTAGTATCATAAATCAATTATTGAAAGAAAATTTAATTGATAGAATTATCATATCTGTTATTCCTACAATTATAGGAAATGGCACAAAACTTTTTGATACAGGACTTTCAGAAACAAAATTGAAATTAATTTCAAATCAAAATTATAACGGCATTGCTGATTTAGTTTACGAAAAAAGGAGATAAAAATGTTAATAAGGCAAGAAGAAAAAAAAGATTTTTCAGAAATATATGAAATGGTTACATCTTCGTTTAAAACTGCAGAACATTCAGATGGAAACGAGCAAGATTTGGTTGTGAAGATTAGGGAAAATGATGAATATATAAAAGAATTATCATTGGTTGCTGTAATAGACAATAAAATAGTAGGCCATATAATGTTTACAAAAGTTAAGTTAGGCGATAGAATAGAGTTAGCCCTTGCTCCATTATCTATTGATCCAGATCATCAAAGGCAAGGAATAGGAATGGCTTTAATGAATGAAGGTCATAAAATTGCCAAAGATTTAGGTTATGAATTTTCTATTGTTTTAGGTAGTGATAAATATTATCCCAAAGTAGGATATAAACAAGCAAGCGAATTTGGAATATCTGCTCCATTTGATGTGCCAAGCAATTATTTTATGGCGTTAAACCTAAAAGGCCTAGACACAAAAATAAATGCAATTGTAGAATATGGTAAGTCATTTTCTTAATTATCAAACTTTATTATAGTTAAATTTATTATTAAAAAAATTACACAGCGCGATTAAAAAAATCAAAGTTTATATTAGGTTGTTTACCTTTTTCCTTAAACAGTAATTCGTATAACAAGTCATTGCTGTTAAGATATCTTAACGTTCTGTTATAGTTATCTTTCATTGCGTTTATTCTTTGTTCGTAATCTTGTTCCGAGCATTGTTTAAGGACTTTTTCAATATCATTGGCATCATCTTCATTGATTATTATCATGCCATCAGGGTTAAAAAATTTATCAACTTTCGTTGCGCCAATGTATATAGGAATGGTCATTGTCATAAATGCGCTTAATATTCTTTCTGTAAAAAAGTAAGGCGAAACATAATTTTCGAAGGCTATTGTATATCTGTAATCTTTTAATACATCAATCATAGGGACATATCCCCCACCATCAAAAGTTCCGTATGTATCAGCTAAATTTTCTTTTTTACATTTATTAGCAACATCAATCCTAAGGTAATGAAGAGGGCACATCTTTTTATGAGAAGAAACCATAGATATCATTTTGGTTTTATGTTGATAGATATCTGTTGGTTGAGGGTCAACCCAAATAGATGCACAGCCAGGGAAAAATATAGCATTTTCAGTGTTGTCTAGCAATTTTTCATCATGGGTTAATATATTGGTAAAGTCACTGGCCCAATGTTTGTTTTTTTCGATTCTTGAATAATCTTTTGGCTGTTTTACACGTGGTTCCAACAAAAATCCGTACTTTTTAGAAGGTGTACCCATGGTCTTAAGCATAGCATTGCCAGTATAAAAATGGGTGTCAAGTCCGTAATTAAATCTGTCCCATAGGAAATATTTTGAATTGCTCCAATAAGGATCGTTTGAAACATGCCTATCCCTTAGAAAGAATGCATCCATTTTATCCCCAAATTCATTATATATATTTGGTTTTTGATAGTTAACAGGTTTGTGTTCATTGTAAATAGGAGGATATATATTAAGATACTTTTTGCCTCTTAACATATCAAAAGCTTTTTGCAAAAATTTTATTTTCATGACATTCTCCATAGTCTATAAAGAGATTTTATAGGAATATTATACCAAGAAATAATTTTATCATTAACGATTTTATTTATTTCGGTTTTAAGTATTGGTGCAAGTTGTTTGCGATTATCTTTATCGCGATATGTTTTATTTATACACATTTTAACCGCAGTAATGATTCGTTTTTTTGCAAGATTGATTTCTGGTCTGTTCTTATAAAATTCGTGCACATAATGAATGCCTGAGAAATAGGATTTTATTTTATGTTCTGAAAAGGAACTTCTAGTTATTGAAATGCTATCTTGATTGTAAAAATATAAAGGTTGAGAATAAAGGGCAAAAGATTTGATATCTCCGAATAAAGTGGTGATAAAAGGCCAATCTTCTGCTGTTATTCCTTCGATAAATCTTTTGTCATTTATCGACTCTGCCTTATAAAGTTTGTTCCAGGCTTGAGAATTTGCTGATTTCAAACTAATTATATCATATAATGGATTGTTATAAATTTTATAATTCATTTGGGTGGTTTTAGGGAAGTTATTAAAGTTGCTGATATGTTTATTGCAAACCACAACATCAACGTTACTATCTTTTGCGATATTATACAAAACATCCATAGCATATGGAGGAATTGCATCATCTGAATCTAAAAAGTAAATAAATTCACCGCTAGCATTATCAATCCCCGTGTTTCTAGCACTTGAAAGTCCTTTATTTTCTTGAGAAATTATTTTTATTCTATTATCTTTTTGCGCATATTTTTCCAAGATTGAAATAGAATTGTCAGGTGATCCATCATTTATGCAAATAGCCTCAAAATCAGTAAAAGTTTGGTTAAGAACTGAATTAATACAAGTTTCAAGATATTGTTCAACGTTATAAATTGGTATTATAATCGATATTTTTGGCATTTGAATTCCTCTAATTTTTGTATCTGATATTGATTTTGCAATGTCATTATATAAAAATTTTATATATTGATTATTTAAATCTATTGTATATTTTATATTAAAATATATCAAAAGTTGCAAGTTATAAAAAATATGCTTTACATTTTACCTTAATTATATTATTAGTTTATAGTTTTAATAATTTAGCAAAAAGGGATAAATATAATGTTAAGTAATCCATGGCATATTGTTGATTCAGGCGATGAAGCTCCTGAAATCGTAACCGCAGTTATCGAAGTTCCAAAAGGTTCAAAAACAAAATACGAACTTGATAAAAAAAGTGGTTTAATTATGGTTGATAGAATTTTATACAGCGCAGTTCATTATCCTGCTAACTATGGTTTTATACCACAAAGTTATTGCGAAGATGGTGATCCACTAGATATTCTTGTATTGGGTCAAGCGACTGTATTTCCTTTGACAATCATGAATGCTAAGCCTATTGGGGTTATGAAAATGATTGATCAAGGCGAACCAGACGATAAAATTATTGCGGTTCACGCTGATGATCCTGAATATTGCGATTATAACGATATAAGTGAACTTCCTCAACACGTATTAAAAACGGTACAACGTTTCTTCGAAGATTATAAAGCGTTAGAAGAAAAAGAAGTTCTTATCAAATCTATGAGAGGTCGTGATGACGCTCATACGTCTATCCAAGAAGCATTTGCTTTGTACGATAATAATAGAAGAAGACTTTTAAGATAATTAAAAGGACGCTTACTTTACGAAAAAAAAACGGTATTCTTAATAGAGTGCCGTTTTTTGTATATTAAGTATATTTAAAATTTATGCGTTTCCTGCGAAATGAGAAAAGCGTCCAGGATCAATTTGCATTTGTTTTAATGCATTTTCCCATTTGTTGCCGCTGTTTGGATTGAAAATTAAATCATCATCTGCTTTTAAATTAATCCAAGTATTGCTTTTTATTTCGTTTTCAAGTTGCCCCGCTGTCCAAGAAGAAAAGCCAAGAGCAAACAAAAATTTCTCAGGCCCTTTATTGATATTAATATCTTTTATAACGTCAATAGTAGCTGTAAGTTTTGTTGTGTCAGTGATGTCGATTGTGCTGTCATTTTTATATTCATTAGAATGTAAAATAATACCACGAGAAGTTTCAACAGGTCCACCCAAAAAAATACTAAACTGTCTAGAAGCGTCTTCAGGAGCGATGCTAAGTTGTTGTAAAATATCGTTAAAGGTCATGGTTTTAAGTGGGTTGTTAACGATAACTCCCATTGCGCCTTGCATCGTGTGGGCACAAATATATATAACACTATTAGCAAAATGAGGATCTTGCATTCCAGGTGTTGCAATTAAGTATTGCCCTTTTAACGAATTTATGTAAAAATCTTGAATCATAATTTGAATGTAGGTCTTATTAGCAAATTATGCAAGTCTTTTTATACATTTTTTAGGAATTATTATGAAACGGTTTTATATAGTTTTATTTTTTGTTTTTTGTTTTACTTCTGCTTTTGCATCAGACAAGGATATTATTGCTGATGACAATACATCAAACGATAGAGCTATTTTCATAGAAAAAACCTCAGTAATGCTTTATAATATGTCCGCTTATTTTAAAGCGTATTACCAAAATGATGAAGATAATATTAATGAAGCTGGGATAAGATTGCATGTAAGTGCTACTCAATGGAAAAATTACGTTTCTGATTATGTTGGTGAAAGATATAATAAATTCATCACAATTTTAAATAAAAGGTTGGAGCAAGGCTTTGAGCCAGATTCTCCTATTTCTTATACACTTAAAGAAGTTTTTTCAACTGACAGAAAATCTCATGGACAGAAAATTTCCACACCGTATTACGATATGCGTTTGGTAAGTTGCAGCTCAACAATATATGAAAAAACAATGCATTTAGCTCTTTTGGTGGAAATGAAAGGTGGGTATAGAATAGTAAGGGGTTTTAATGGTGTAGGATCAACACCGATTGCTACTAGTTTTAAAAATTCGACTAATATAGAAAGTGCTGAATTTTTCGAAGTAACTCCACGCCCATATGAAATATCTAAACAGCAAGCCGCGGCTTATGATAGTACATTTTATTTTCCTGTGCTTGTAAATGTAAAGGATATTTCAAAGCCAATAGAACTTAAGATGACTATTGATTTTGTCGGGTGCAGGGCTGATGGTAAATGCAAGGTGTTTAGGGAGACCCCTACTATTGTATTAGGCCCTGGAAAAGATGGTTTTATTTCTGTTTATTGTCATAACGTGAGTGTATATTTTGGAACAAGATCTGATGAAAAATATTCCAACCTAAAAATAAAAGACGCTTATTATGGAATTGATAATGGTAACTTGCAATTATTTGTAAAAGTTGATTATATTAATAGGCCAACCAATCCATTTTTGGTTATAGAAAATGATTATGGTTATAATTATGATACGGTAATTTCCAATAAATCATGGAATGAAATAGATTTCGTTGCAAGTTTTGAAGGTATAGATAAAGACAAAATATCAAAACCTATAACTTTGATAATAGGCGAGGCTACAGAATCGTTGATAAAAACAATAACACCAAGGTTTGATGAAAGTAAAAGGTATGATAAGCCATCTGGTGGGTTTCCAATAATAACATGGCTTTTTTCAATCATAATAATTATGTTTATAATGGTACTATATGGCAGACATAAAAAATTACCATTTTATAATCCTGGATTATTGAGGTATATTTCATTATTGTTATCAGGTGTTATTTTATTTTTTATTGTTGCATATATTATTTTATCAATGCTTGAAAATAAAAATTATATAAAGGATGATGATGAAATTAAAAAAGCATTAAGTGAAGGCAAGTCTGTATTTTTAAATGCAACGTCTACATATTGCTTTCAATGCAAATTTAACGACTTTTTGATAAATAACTCAGCATATTCAAAAGGATTGATTGAAAGCGGAAAGTTATTATCATTTTCAGCAGATATAAGCGATAAAGGGCAAAGGGAAATATTAAGGTCATATGGGGTGTCTACAACTCCTGGCACTGTGTTCATAACGCCGAAGGCAAGGTACGGAATTTTGTTGCCAGATTTTATATTGGAAAGTAATATTTATACTTTGATGAAAGATAATTTCCCAAAGCCAAAACCAATGTATTGAAAATTTTTTGACATTTGTTAATTAATGCATATTATGGATGAGACATTTAAAAATATAGGGGAGTAAAATGATAGTAGTGTATGTATTAATAGGTATATTTGGTTATTTATTGGGTTCCGTACCTTTTGGATTGGTTATAACTAGGGCTGCTGGTCTTGGTGATATCCGTAAAATAGGTTCGGGCAATATTGGTGCAACTAACGTACTTAGAACTGGTCGCAAAGATTTGGCGCTACTAACGGTTATTTGCGATATTTCAAAAGCAGCAGTGGCAGCTTATATTGCTATGTTACTTCCTCTTGATGATTATCACCTAGCAGGCTTAATAGCTGGTACTATGGCTGTAATCGGACATAATTTCCCAGTTTGGCTAGATTTCAAAGGTGGCAAAGGGGTCGCATCTACAATTGGTATGATATTGATAACTTCTCTTCCATCTGGCATTGCTGTTATTTGCACATGGGTAGCGGTTGCTGCTGCTACAAGATATTCTTCATTAGCGGCATTGATTGCACTTGGACTTTCTCCTTTTTATGGGCATCTGTTCACAGGCAGTAACGATTATTTCATTTGTTATGGTATTTTGGCGGTTCTTTGTTTCGTCAGGCACAGGGAAAATATTGTTCGTTTGGTTAAAAAACAAGAAACAAAAATAAAATTTGGTGGCAAGAAAAAAGATACAGATGAAAAGTAATAACGAAAAAATAGCATGGATACAGCTTGCAAGAAGCGAGAATGTAGGTCCTGTTACTTTTCGTGAACTTTTGAGATATTATGAAACTGCTGTTAAGGCGCTAGCGGCGATACCAGAAATGGCAAGCCGTGGTGGAAAAAGGAAAATAAGCCTTTGCCCTTATGAAGTTGCACTTAAGGAATATGAACAAACTTTGGCTTTTGGCGGTGATATTATAACATCTTATGAAGATGAATATCCAGACTTGCTACGCCAAATTCATGACTATCCTCCGGTTATAAGTGTGATAGGGGATAAGTCGTTACTTAATAAGCAATCAATTGGAATAGTAGGGACAAGGAACGCTACAATAAATGGCAAGCAACTTGCTAAAAAATTTGCTTTTGATTTAGCGGACAGTGGTTATATAGTAACGTCAGGCATGGCATTGGGTATAGACAGGAATGCTCATGAAGGCGCACTTTTGAAAGAAGGTAATAATACAATAGCAGTAGTAGGTTGCGGTATAGATATTTGTTACCCTGATAAAAACAACGACATTTATAATGAAATAAAAGAACGAGGTTTAATCGTTTCTGAGTTTCCACTAAGCTCATCTCCGCAAGCAATAAACTTTCCCCGCAGAAATCGTATAATATCGGGGCTAAGTTTAGGGGTATTGGTAATAGAGGCGCAAAAACGTTCAGGCTCGTTAATAACTGCTAGACTTGCGCTGGAACATAACCGTGAAGTATTTGCGGTGCCAGGTTCTCCAATCGACGGACGCAGTTCTGGTCCTAACTATCTAATAAAGCAGGGTGCAACTTTGGTGGAATCAGCTGGCGATATAATAGAGGGGTTGGGAAATATAAATAAAAGGAGATTTATTTTAAAAGAGCCCGATTTTGAAATAGCAGACCCTAAACCAAAAACCTTTTCAGATAACGAAATGGCTGAGGCAAGAAAAATAGTTCTTGAAAACTTTGGTGCAAATAGTATAACGTTTGATAATATAATAAATGAAACTGGTCTTTCATATTCTTTAATTTCGATGATTTTGCTGGAACTAGAACTAGCAGGAAGAATTGAAAGAAGACCAGGTGGCATGATAGCATTGATAATGGAATAGGAAGAAAATGGATTTATTAATAGTAGAATCTCCGGCAAAAGCAAAAACAATAAATAAATATCTTGGTTCAAATTACACCGTGATGGCGTCTTTTGGTCACATCAGGGATTTGGCGTCAAAGAATGGTTCGGTTGATCCTGATGCTGATTTTGCGATGAACTGGGAAATTGGTGCAGACGGCAAAAAACGTATAAGTGATATTATTAAATCTGTAAAATCTTCTGATACTATATATCTTGCGACCGATCCGGATAGGGAAGGGGAAGCAATAGCATGGCATATATTAGAGGAATTAAAAGCCCAAGGAAAATTAAAAGATAAAAAAGTTAAAAGGGTTGTTTTCCACGAAATAACAAAAACAGCAATTAAAAAAGCAATGGAAAACCCAAGGGATATAGATACTCCATTGGTTGATGCATATTTGGCTCGTCGCGCGCTGGATTATTTGGTTGGATTTAATATCTCTCCTATTTTATGGCGAAAGCTTCCGGGTGCGAAATCGGCGGGCAGGGTGCAATCGGTTGCTCTTAAATTGGTTTGCGAACGTGAAGGCGAAATAGATGTGTTTAAAGCCCAAGAATACTGGGATATTAAGGCAGATATGTTAACCTTGCAAAAAATGCCATTTTCGGCAAGATTGACTTCATTTAATGGTAAAAAAGTTGAAAAATTTACGTTTGAAGACGAAAAAAATGCGCTGGTGGCAAAAACTGCGGTTGAAAAAGCAAGTTTTAAAATAGGCGAAATAGAGCGCAAATCGGTAAAGAAAAATCCGTATGCTCCGTTCACAACTTCTACTTTGCAACAAGATGCGTCACGTAAATTTCATTTCCCAGCTAAAAAGATTATGCAACTTGCGCAAAAACTTTATGAAGGTATAGAGGTAAAAGGCGAAGTAGTTGGTCTTATCACCTATATGCGTACCGACAGCGTTCAAATGTCACAAGAAGCAATATTAGGTGCAAGGGATACAATTAAATCTAGATTCGGCGAAAACTATTTGCCGGACGCTCAGCGTGTTTATACCAGCAAGGCAAAAAATGCTCAAGAAGCGCACGAAGCAATTCGTCCAACCCATTTTGACATCACTCCTGATATTGCTTATAAATATCTTGAAAAAGATATGGCAAGATTATATGAACTTATTTATAAACGTGCTATTGCTTCACAAATGAAAAGTGCAGTAATCGAACGTATGGGAATTGACATTAATTCATCGGATAATCAAATTACTTTGCGTGCAACAGGCAGCAGAGTTGCTTTTGACGGATTTTTAAAACTGTATAACGAAGACAGCGATGATAAAAAAGATGATGATGAAACAATTATTTTACCTGAAATGAATACTGGCGAAGCGTCAATAGTTCAAGACGTTTCAGCAAACCAACATTTCACAGCACCACCACCTAGATATACTGAGGCAAGCCTTGTTAAAAAAATGGAAGAATTGGGAATTGGTCGCCCGTCAACTTATGCTTCTATTATTTCGGTGTTACAAGACAGAGGGTACGTAAGGTTAGAGGACAGAAAATTTATCCCAGAAGACAGGGGACGTATTGTTACAATTTTCCTTGATAACTATTTCAAAAAATATGTGGAATATGATTTCACTGCGGATTTAGAAGGTCAACTTGATGAAATTTCTGCGGGTAATTTAAAATATAAAGACGTTTTAAGAGGATTCTGGTCAAGTTTTTCTGTATCATTAAAAGATGTAGACCCACTGACAATTACTGCGGTGATTGATACATTGGATAATGCACTTGCACCGCACCTATTCCCAACCGAAGAATCTCGTAAATGTCCAGATTGTAAAGACGGACGTCTAGGTATTAAAACTGGTCGTTTTGGCGCATTCATAGGTTGTTCGAATTATCCAGAATGTAAACACACAAAACCATTAGGTGAAACTTTGGCTGATGAAAATGGCGAAGTAAAACGTGAAAACTTTGAAAATTTGGTGTTAGGTGTTAATCTGGATAACGGCTATCCGATTACTTTGAAAAAAGGACCGTATGGTTTTTATGTAGAAGAAGCTTCTGAAAAACCAAAACGTACATCGCTTCCTAAAAATATGGACCCAGATTTAATGACCTTAGAAAACGCATTATTTTTATTGTCGTTGCCAAAAGATTTAGGCGAACAAGACGGCAAAAAGGTTCAGGTGGGAATTGGTCGTTTTGGTCCTTATGTTAAATTGGGAACAGCGTTTAAATCTATCCCAGCTAGCATGGATATTTTTACAATAAAATTTGATGATGCAACCGAACTTTTAAAAGGTGTAAAAGAAAAAGCCCCAGCAAAAGTAATCGGAAAACATCCAGAAAGCGGCAAAGAAATAACCCTTAATGTTGGTCGTTTCGGTCCTTATGTAAAAATGGGTACGGTTATGGCATCATTACCAAAAGCGTTAAAAGATGAAAATCGTGATCCAACATTGGAAGAGGCTGTTGAGTTGATAGCTAAAAAAGCCCCAGCAACAAAAGGCAAGGCAAAGAAAGCGCCTGCTAAAAAAACTGCAGCAAAGAAAGCTCCTGCTAAAAAAACAGTTGCAAAAAAAGCCACCACTAAAACTGCCACTAAAAAAGCACCAGCCAAAAAAACAACTAAGAAATAAGTTATAAGGCTTTTTTTAACATTTGTGATGTATAGTTGTTTTATAAACGAAACAGCTAGGGCGTAAAATGGCAAAAAAAAGTAAAGTTGTAACACTTCCAACTCATGAAGAAATCGTTGATTATCTGCAAAAAACTAGTGGGAAAAAAGGCAAAAAAGACATTGCCCGCGCATTTGGGGTAAAGGGTGGCGATAACAGAAGAGCACTAAAAGATATTATCAGGAATTTAGAAAGCAGTGGAATTATTGAAAAATCCACTAAATCTTCTATTACATTGGTTGATGGTCTAGATGATATAGCAGAAGTGGAAATAACCGGTCGTGATTCAGGCGGGCATTTCATTGGTCGTCCTCGTAAATTCAGGGGCGAAGAACCGCCGCAAATTATTATAACTGAGGTAAAAAAGAACCTAGACGATATAGAAGAAGGCGACTTAATCCTTGCTAAATTAAAATTCATCAGCAAAACTTTGTATGAAGGTGAAGCGATAAAACACCTTAAAAACGAACAAAATTTAATAGTAGGAATTTTTGAGGCAAACAGAAAAGGCAGGGGCGGAATAATAATCCCAGCCGAACGTATGGGGGTCAGTGAATTTTTTGTGCGTGGTGAAAATGCCGAAACAGCACGAGATGGCGATTTGGTCCAAGCCGAAATTATAACCATGCGTCGTGGTAATAACACTGCTAAAATTGTAAAAGTTTTGGGTGAAGGCGAAGACACTAAAAACATCAGCCTCATTGCTGTTTATCAAAAAAATATTCCTCATGAGTTTGCAAGAGATGTAATAGCAGAAGCCAAAAAAGTAAAAGATTTACCATTTGATAAACATAAAGATGCTACAAAGATACCGTTTGTAACCATTGACGGCGAAGACGCGCGTGATTTCGATGATGCAATGTATGCAGCACCAGATGAAAATCCAGAAAATAAAGGCGGATGGCAAGTCAGTGTTGCAATTGCTGATGTTGCATTTTATGTGAAAAGTGGTTCTTTATTGGATAAGGAAGCTTATAAACGTGGTAATTCAACCTATTTTCCTGATAAAGCAATTCCTATGTTGCCTCATGAATTATCTAGTGATGCTTGCTCATTGTTGGAGGGAGAGCTTCGTCCTTGTGCAATTTTTCATATAACTATTGATAAATCTGGGAAAATCGTAACCCAAGGTTTTCAAAGGGCAGTGATAAAATCTCGTGCTAGATTGAATTATAACGAAGTACAAAAGGCATTCGAAGGTAACTTTAACAGCCAAACTGAAAAAGTGAAAAATGAACTTTTAAATATATATAAAGCCTTTAAAGTGTTAAGGAAAGCTAGGGAAGATAGGAATGCGCTAGAAATTGAAAGAGACGAAAGACGGATAATCGCCGACAGTAACGGTAAAATATTGGAAATATCATCACGTCCATTTTACGACAGTCATAAGGCGGTGGAGGAATTTATGGTGCTTGCAAATGTATGTGCTGCGCGCGCGTTGGAAAAGAAAAAAGCCCCAGCAATGTACAGGGTTCATGAAAAACCTAGCCCTGAAAAACTTTATCATTTCCGTGAATTTATGTCGTCGTTAAAAATTAAAATAGGTAAAAATCAAAAAATTGATAACGAATTATTTAATGATATAATAGCGGAATACAGCGACAAAGCGGAATCTTTTGTTGTAAATGAAATGATTTTACGTTCGCAATCTCAAGCATATTATGGTCATGAAAATCACGGACACAGCGGTTTGGCATTGGAAAGTTATGTTCATTTTACTTCGCCAATTCGTCGTTACAGCGATTTATTGGTGCATAGAAGTTTGTTTGACGAATTATCAGAACAAGAAAAAACAGATTTTCATAAGCTAGGCAAACACATATCATATACGGAAAGACGTTCAACAGAGGCAGAACGTGATACTTCTGACAGGTATCTTGCTTATTATTTATCTGATAAATTAAATCAAAAATTCAATGTAATGATAAGTGGTCTTGCCCGTGCTGGTTTATTCGTGCGTATCCCAGAATATGGCGCAGAAGGTTTTATCCCTATGCGTTCAATCCCAGGTGGGTTTATGGTTTACGATCCAGACAAACAAGCATTACTAGGCACAAATGGTAAAATTTCATATAAAATGGGTGATAGTATAAAGGTTAAGTTGGTTGAAATTATGCCCCTTACCGGTGGTTTGATTTTTGAAATAATTGGCAGCAAGAAATGAAAATTTTCGCATTAATTTTATGTTTGGTATTTCCATTTTCAGCGACTGCTGGCATTATTGCAACCAATGTGGCGGAAATAATAAACGGAGTTGATAAATATTATTTGTACCCAGTTTATATGAACAAAACGGGTATGAATTTATTAAAAGCAACAAGCAAAATTGATGATGGTGTGAAAATATGGAATAGTAATGATAAATTGTTATTGTCTTATAACGGTGTTTTAATAGGAAAATCAATTATCCCACGAAATCAGGCAGAGTGGGGTGTTGCAATAGAACGTGTATTTAAAAAATTACAAAAGCAAAGTGATGTTTTTGCAGGTATGAAACATGATAAGTTTTTACAAATAATATCTGATGAAATGTTATCAAAATTGGATAAATATTCTTATTACAATCCAACGCCTGCACCCTTGCAATTTAGGGCAAAAACTAAGCAACCACAAATTATCACAACCACAGAGCATTATATTAAATCACAAGCGAAACATAATAAAAAAGGTGGCGGCTACCTAACCTTAGAAATCAAAAATTTTGATGAAAATACTTATACTCAAACAAAATCAGCAGTGAAAGCTTATGCAAGCGCGCATAAAAATTTCAAGGGAATAGTGATAGATCTACGTAATAATAAAGGTGGTTCTTTAAAACAAGCGATAAAAACGGCAGATTTATTTTTAGGTAACGTTAAAATCGCATCGGTAAAAGGTAGGAACAAGGCATCAATCCAAGATTATTATGGGGATAGTGCTCAAATAGCGAATGGAATTCCTATCATAATTAGGGTTAATTCCACAACGGCATCATCAGCGGAACTTTTTGCCGCATCATTACAAGAAAATGCCATAGCAAAAATAGTAGGAGAAAATTCTTATGGAAAATCTACTGTTCAAACTGGTGTTATATTATCAAACGGCTCTGAAATTGTTTTAACTTGGGCAAAATTTTTAACCCCCCATGGCAATGACATAGGGGGTAAAGGTCTTTTTATCGATAAAGCATATTATTCAAATAATTAAAAATTATGTTTTAAGTGCGGTAACTGTTTGCAACATTTCATCGCCAGTAGTGAAAACAGTAGCCGCAGAAGAATAAGCTTTTTGCGTGGTTATCATTCTTGAAAATTCGCCCGCTAAATCAACATTTGACGATTCATAAGTTTCTGCTTGGATGCTTGTGCTCATTAAATCGTTGTTGGAAAGGTCGTTAATGTCGACTTGTCCCGCTGCTGGGTGATATTTAAATAGATTGCCAGAAGCTTGTTCAAGGTTGCCTTCAGCTGTGAATGTTGCGATGGCTACTTTGGCAATTGCAATGGTTCTGGTGTTGGTATATGTCCCGTGTAACACCCCATCAGCATCCCAATAAACGCCTGCAAGCTGACCATTTTCCATTCCGTTTTGGTCTTGGTTGTATAAAATAGTATCTTCTTCGCCCAACTGGGTTATATCGGATAAATCAAGAGCAATTGTACTTGCCCCACTGCTGCCCCAAGCAACACTTATACTGGCATTGCCGCCTGCTGGTTCAACCATTTGTCCATTGTCATCAAACCTGACCATAAAAGGTGCTGATGTAACCGTTCCATTATCAACCACAGCCGTTACTTCCCATTGATTAGCAAATCCGCCTTCGACTGGATCAAAACGGAATGTAAGTCCTTGTCCGGTGAAATTATTATCAAACACAGGTACATCAAGGGTCTGAGATTCTGATGTATCTGCGCTGATATTTGCTCTGATTGCCATATCGGTTGTAGCAACCCCATCAATGTATTCAAGAGGAGTAACACGAATAGGTTCAAGAGAATTCGAAAATTCACCAGTAGAACGATCCGCATTCCAACCCATAATATAATCACCAGATGAAGATGTCAGATATGCGTTATTTTCATCACCGTCTTGGATTGCAACTGTTCTGAAGTCGCCGGCTCTAGTATACATTTCCGTTCCAGAGGTAGGATTGTCAAAATTTGAATTAACTACAAAAAATCCATTTCCGCTGATTGTTAAATCATGGACATTGCCGGTTACAACTGTTGTTCCTGCTACGCCTATTGAACGCCTGTCCGATGGGGTAGCAGAAAAAATATCATATCCTCCAGATTCATGGGATAGTTGAGTTTTAAACAAACTTTCCGCAGCCTTATAGCCAGATGTATTAACATTTGCAATGTTTGTACTTATCTGTCCCATAGCATGAGATTGCGTCATCATAGCCAGCGAACTGCTGGACAATACTCCTAAAGACATAAAAAATCCTCCGTCATTAAAAAATTTACCTAAAACTATATATGCAATTCATATGCCAGAATCATTATTTGTTAACTTTTTATAAAACATTTATAAGGTAAAATGCTTATAATTAATAAATATGTTTGTAACCAGAAAGGAGAAAACATGAAAAATATAGGCTTCATAGTATTGATAGCGTTGATTGTTGGCGTTTCCGTCCAAGCAAAATACACCCACCAACTTGATGAGATAGTTGGTAAAGTGAAGGTTATAAATCATCAAAAAAAATCGTTTGAACTTACTGATATTAATGGTGAAAAATATAATTTTATTTTTTCTCCTACATCTAAAATAGAATATCGTAACAATTTTTTCCCTGATGCAATTTTTGCGGACATCACAAAAGATGGCTGGATAAAAGTCAGCTATTATTCTGGTGAACAAATAAATACAGCTAACACTGTTACAATTTTTTAATTAATATAATTAGGAGTATAAAAAATGAAAAAAATTTTACTTTCAATGGCGTTGGTTGTTGCAACTTCTACTGTTGCTATGGCGCAAAATCAAAAAGATATGGAAATAGCGGGCAGGGTATCAAATATTGATACAGACAAAATGACATTTGTTGTAGAAACGGTAGAATCTATTCCATATAATTTCGCAGTAGTTCCATCAACTGAATTTGAATATAAAGGCAAAGTTTTTGATAATGCAACATTTTCAGATTTGAAAGATGGAATTTGGGTAAGAGTTGATTATTTCAAAGGTCAAAACATCCATACCGCAGACGAAGTAAAAATTTACGAAGAAAAGTCTGCTAAGTAATTTTTTATAGGAGTTGATATCATTTCTGATATATCTTTCTCAGTTGAAACCACCAGTGTTATAGGCGATAAAAAAGACGCTATTAACAAAGATGCGCATAATAAAAATAATCAAGAAGAAAAAAAAGAACCTAAGCAAGTAGATCCTAGGACTATTGATGATGTGCTGGTCGGTGATATCGATGAGATAAGTCCAGAAGCAATTGAAATTTTAAAGCAAGCAATTGAACAACGAGATTTTTTAAATAAAGAAGTTGATTTTAAAAATAAACAAATCGAAGAGTTGCAAGAAAAATTAAGCACTTCTATATATGGTGTTTATTCAAAGTATGGCTTTATTTCAGAGGTTACAAAAAAACAAAAATACTGTATTGAAAATGATATAGTGGCGTCACTTTTTTTAATCAAAATGGACAACTATTCAGTGACAAGAAGGTTGCATGGGGTAAAAGGTGCTGAGGCAAGCTTGCTTGATATTGCAACCCATTTAAAAGCAGCAACAAAAGAAAATGACGTAATAGGATATGTTTTCGAATATACTTTTGGTGTTTTTGTGCCTTTTATGAATGAGGAAGAGGCAAACAAGTTTGCAAATTCTATCAGCGAAAAAATAAACAACACATCACATTTTTATAAAAATAAAAACGTCCCCACCAAAACAAGCATAGTTTGCAAAAAGCTTGTGAATGAGGACGTTTCCGATTTTTTGTATCAGCTAGAAATGCTCTAGAATTATTTTAGAACTACTCTTTAACGATAGATCCAAGTAATTCAGAAGATTCTTTTGCGCTGTCAACTGCAACCATTCCGATTACATTGTAACCAGCATCAACGTGGTGAATTTCGCCTGTTACTGCTTTTGACATATCGCTTAGGAAGTAAACAGCGCTTGATCCAACTTCATCAATTGTTACGTTTTTACGAAGTGGTGCATTAAGTTCGTTCCAGTTAAGGATGAATCTGAAATCACCAATTCCAGCAGCAGCAAGGGTTTTAATTGGTCCAGCAGAAATCGCATTAACACGAATGTTGTCTTTTCCTAAATCAGCAGCTAAGTAATAAACAGAAGATTCAAGAGCCGCTTTTGCAACACCCATAACATTGTAATGAGGTATCCATTTTTCAGCACCAAAGTAAGATAGTGTTAAAATGCTGCCCCCATCTTTCATAAGTTCTGAAGCACGTTTAGCAACATCAACAAAAGAGAAGCAAGAAATTGCCATAGTATTTGTAAAGTTTTCTTTTGTAGTATCTACATAACGACCTTTTAATTCATTTTTATCAGAAAAAGCAATTGCGTGAACGATGAAATCGAGCTTGCCCATTTTTTCTTCGATTAATTTAAATGCATTGTCCATAGATTCTGGATTTGATACATCACAAGGAATTAAAAAATCAGAACCAAGAGAAGAAGCCAAAGGACGCACGCGTTTTTCAAGAGCCTCACCTTGATAAGTAAACCCAAGTTCAGCCCCAGCTTCTGCCAATGCTTTTGAAATTCCCCAAGCGATTGAATGGTCGTTAGCAACCCCCATAATGATACCTTTTTTGCCTGCCATAATTTTATGTGTCATAGTGTTTTTGTCCTTCACTCATTAATTGTTACAAAATATTTCTATATGTATATAACACAAAAAATTTAAAAGGCAAGCAGTCTTTTTTATTATCTGGTATGAGTTATTAGCTTTGATTTTATGGCATAACCAAGAATATCTTCCGGTTTTGCTGTTTTGTTTTTACGGATACATGCTTTCATATAAGAAGACATAAATTTATCATCAATATTCGCATATGACATTGATTTGCCTATTTCATAGAAACAGAAATATTCCATTGATTTAAGTTTAGGCATATTTATATATTCTATTGAATTTACGTACATAAAACAATCACTTCCAATCGTTTCAACTAGTGGCATATTAATAGCTTTCAAAGAATTGGCACGGCTTAAACAATAATTTCCCATTCTCCTAAGGTTTGGCATATTAACTGAGACTAGGAATTCTGGATTAGACAAAAAACCTGTTAGCGATACTATATTCGGGAAATTTATTGAAATGATTCTGCTTTCTGATAATTCTAAAATTGGGGTGTTATCAGCAACCAAACATTTATTGCCTTTTTCATTTTTTATTATTTGTAATTTTTTGTTTTTAATTTCTTCATCTAGTGCATGTTTAAATCCATGAAAACCTTTTGAGTAGGTTTTAATTTCTTTTGTTTGTAGGTTTAAAATATAATTTTCAAACATTATTTCTTTGTTTTTATCTATTTCAAAAACTTTACCATCTTGGAAATAAAATGAATCTCCATAATATATGTTATCGACTTCTGTGTTGAATTTAATGATTTGCCCGTTTATATCGATATATTTTTCAGGTAAATAAACTTTCTTACTTGAAAAATCTGCATTGTATTTATGTTTTATGGATTGGGATAATCCGCCTATAATATTATCAGGATTAGAACTAAACGTATTATCACAATTCGTTACCCCATGGTTATATCTATTTTTTATTGAAATAAACCCGCCAGTTTTTAATATTTGAATTGAAATAACGCTGGTTCCGTAATCATCTTCTCGCTCAGGATTGTCGCTTCTTTTAATTTCTTCTGCATTTTCTTTGACACAATGAATAATATGATATTTTTTATATCGTTCAAAATCCCGGAATGTACAAAGTTTTTCGGAGTCACTGTAATATTTTTCTATTGAATTTTGTTTTTCTAATGTGTCGACATAAAAAGCGTTATAGCCAGCCTTTTTAAGTAAATCAATAGGGTCTTCATATACCCCATGCTCTTCTATTTGAATGTTTTTTAATGATATTAGATAGTCCATAATGACTTCTGCATCACATCCTGCATATTTCACAACTTTATCTAAATCAGTCACATCAAAAATGCCATTGTCGTAATTGCGTATGGCCTTTGCGAAGCTTTCACCATTTTGTTTTTTTATTTTATTGTACAATTTATAACTTCCTTTATCTAGTATAGGCAAATAGATTGCTTCTAATAATCTGAGAAATCGTTTTAATAGGTTTTACTATTTTATTTTTGCGGATAGCATATCTCATATAATTCGGCATATATTCTTGTCTAATGTCACTATTTATCACTGATTTTGCCTCAAAAAAACAGTATCGCCCTATATTTTTAAGTTTTGGTGCATGAATATTGTTTAATATTTTAGCTTTGTAAAAGCAGTTGTCTCCCATTTCTTTTAAGTTAGGCATTGAAATTGAAACTGCAGATCCGCTATTGTAAAAACAATCATAACTCATTTCTTCAAGAAGAGGGAAGTGAGCTGTTTCTATCGATGGGGATGTCATAAAACATTCCCATCCCATTCTTTTAAGGTTAGGCATGTAAATATTTTTTAATGATTTTACCTTTTTTAAGCTTGAGACTCCTAATGAAGTTAGGTTTTTCATAGATACAGATTCTAAGCTTTCTGCAGTTTCTAAAAAATCGTAAATTTGTGTAACATTTGGGAAATTTATTGAAACAATTTGGCTTTCTTTTAATTCTAAAATTTGAATGCCATCAGCAACTAGACATTTATTACCTTTATCGTTTTTAGTTATTTGTAATTTTTTGCCTTCTATTTCTTCTTTTAATGCTTTGATTAATCCATGTTCCATAATTGATGGGTTTTTTATTTCTTTTGTTTGCAGATTTAGAACAATATCTTCTATAACAATTTCTTTATTTTTATCAATTTCTGAAATATATCCATCTCTAGTATAAAATCCATCACCATAGTAAATTCCATAAAATTCTTTATGAAATTTTATTAGCTGCCCATTTATTTCAAGATAATTGTCTGGCAACTGATATTTATAAGACGAAAAATCAACATTAAATTTATGTTTTAATGCATGTGACAGACCTTTTATAATATTATCAGGATTTGATCCAAATGTGTTGTCACAGTTTTCAACACTGTGGTTATATCTGTTTTTTATTGATATAAATCCGCCAGTTTTTAATATTTGAATGGATATAACACTTGTTCCGTATTCGTCTTCCCTTTTTGGTTTATCACTTCTTCTAATGCTTTGTGCGTTTTCTTTTACACAATTTATAACGTGATAATTTTTATATCGTTCAGAACGAAAAGTGCATAATTCTTCTTTTATAGTAAAGTATTTTGCAATTGAATTTTGTTTTTCTAATGTATCGGCATAAAAAGCATCATACCCAGCTTGTTTAAGCAAGTCGATAGGGTCTTTATAAACACCGTGTTCTTCGATTTTAATTTCTTTTAAAGAGGTAAGGTAATTCATAATAGGTTCAGCATCGCGTCCAGCATGTTTTACAATTTTATCCAGATTGGGTACGTCAAAAATGCCATTATCATAATTACGAATAGCTTTTGCGAATCTCTCTCCGTTTTGTTTTTTTATTTTGTTGTACAATGTGACATTCCTGGTGAAATATAAATTAAATAAACTATTATTATAAAATAACACAATACCTTTATTTTGTCAATAAATGTTTTTAATAATTAAAGTAATTATTTGATTTTGTTTGATATAAATTATATTTTTGAGATACTCAAATAGTTTTCTTTTATTTTATTAAGGATAATCCCAGGTCTTTTTCCAGTAAATTTTTTATTTTTTATGACAAGTTGTCCATTAACTATTAATGTATTAACACCGCTGGTCAAAGACCTTGGATTTGTGTAATTCGCGTTTGCTGTGTATTTTTTTAAATCTATAATTGCAATATCCGCTTTTGCTCCGATTTTTAAACATCCAAACTTGTCGCTATTTAATATACCAGAAGGAAGTGCTGTAAATTTATTAAATATTGCAGGTATGGAAAGACCGTTATCTATTCCTTTTTTATATGCTTCTGGGAATGTAGCAATTTCTCTTGGATGAGGGAATTTTTCTTTCATCCAATCTTTGTCATACCCAGAACCATCGGTTCCAATAGCAACATAAGGCAATTTCATAATATCATTTACTACTTTATAATCGATAGTGAAAAATAAAGAAGTTGCAGGATTTCCTTCTTTTATAATATCTAGAACTAGTTTTTCTTCTAAAACATTAAGGCGTTTAGCTGTGCCTTCCAGGGTTTTTCCTGATAATTCAGGTCTTTGGCTTAAAGATGCAAAAATAATTTTACTGCTGCCCCTGTTTTCAATTTTTTCTTTTAAGAAGTTAAGACAATATTCTTCTTCGCTTTTGTTAAGGCAATTTTCGCCATATTGAACCATTTTATTTAAAATATCATCAGGCAATAGTACTTTTAAAGATGCAGCAGTAGCGGTATAAGGATATTGGTCGGCATTAATATTAATTCCATCTGCTCTTGCATTTTCGAATTTTTCAATTACTTTTTTGATTAAAGGAGCATTTTCAAGCCCTGTTATTTTTAAATGAGAAACATGGACTTGGATATTTGCCTCTTTTCCAATAGTTATTGCTTCGTCAAGTGCATCTAAAATTCCGTCACGTTCGCTGCGCATATGAGTAAAATATATCCCTCCCATAGGTGCAATAACAGAACATAATTCAATCAATTCATCTGTTTTTGTGTTAATCCCAGGCGCGTATATAAGGCCGCTTGACATTCCCCAAGATCCCATTTCCATTTCGTATTGTAAACTATCTTTAAATAATTGCATCTGGGACGTGTTAAGGTGATCAGCAGCACCAAAAATAGATTTTTTCAAGGTGCCATGAGGGGTAAGAGGAATAAAATTATTAGGACTGCCTTTTTTATAAAATTCTTTTGTAAATTGTTCAAGATTGCATTTGCCTATACCGCATTGTCCAACTACTTCTGTTGTAATACCTTGTGTAATTTTGTTTACAGGATAGCTATTTAAAATAGATAGACGATTATCCATATGTGAATGCATATCAATAAAGCCAGGTGATACAACAAATCCAGAGGCATCAATTTCATTTGTTGCATTTCCTTCAATTTCAAAGTCAATGTCTTGTATCTCTCCATCAGATATTGCAATATCTCTGACGCCTGTAAAATCATTTCCATTGAAAATATTGCCATTACGTATAAGTATATCGTATTTTTTCATTGCATTTCCTTGTTATTATTATTTTTTTATAAGGCATTATACATTAATATCGAATTTTCGTCAATATTTCTTTCGCCAAGTGGATTTTGTTGACAAAATTAAAATAATCGTATATTAAATATGCTAAATATTTTAGTAAGGAGCTTTTTATGAATATAGATATAAGAGAATTTGACGGCAGCGAAAAAACAATACAAAAACTGGCTAATGCATATTTTGATTCATATGTTACAGTTTCAAAGTCATATAAAACAAACGAAGAGATAGTACTTTATAAAAAAGATACTTTCGTTGAAAAATTACGGAAAATGGCAAAAGACAAATCTTCATCAATGTTTGTGTATTTCAAAAATGGTATTCCTCTTGGTTTTGTAAGGTATAGCCCTGTTGAAGAATATTATAAAAATAATAATCATAGAAATATACAAACGGAAGAGACTACTGTTGCTGGTCATACATATAAATTCAACAGAGAACTTTCTTTTTATGAAAATAATCCAATTACATCAAAAACAATGATAGTAAATCAAATTTATCTTGATCCAGCTATTCAAAATAAAGGTATAGGAACAGCAATTTTCAAAAGCACATTACCAAAAATGAAAGCAAAAGGTTATACAGATTTTATAATTGAATATAACGCAAACAACAATAAAGCGCGCGCTTTTTATGAAAACATTCTGACGTTAAGAGAGGTTGGTACAACAAAGGATTTTGATAACGTAATTCCTGGCAATCCTTTAAAAGTTTTTATCAGCCCGGTAAGAATAGGTCATACCACAATCAATGATGCGATTAATCATTTGAATAAAAGAAATAAAACAAACACAATTACTTCTACTGTTTTATCTTGGGCAAAAATGCGTGTTAATGAATAATTTTTAATTGTTATAAGCATAAAAAATAAGGTGGTTGTTATAAAACAGCCACCTTATTTTCTTATAAAGATTTATAAACTATCTTTTGTTTACAACGTCTTTCAATGTTTTACCAGCACGGAATTTAGGTAATTTGTATGCTGGGATTTTGATTTTCGCACCAGTTTGAGGGTTACGACCTTCAGAAGCTTTACGTTTAGAAACACCAAAAGTTCCGAAACCTACAAGACGAACATCGCCGCCTTTTTTAAGTTCTTTTGTTACAACTTCAACAAAAGCGTCAACGAATTCGTTAGTTGAAACTTTAGTGTTGCCAGTTAATTTTGCTAATGCGTCTACTAATTCAGTTTTATTCATAATAAATCTCCTTTAATAATATAATGTTAACACAATGTAACACATCATTATTATTACCGAAAATTATAAATTTGCTATACATTTTTTTTAAATTTGTGGATAATTCAATACTTTTTAGTTAATTGTTGTTTTAAATCAATATGTTAAATTGTGAAAAAAATGATGTTTATTTTGTCTTGAAAATGTAAAAATTAACAAAATAGTATTGATTTACAATGATTTCCGATTCGGTGAAATAAATATAAAGATATAGTTTTTTTTAATTTTTATTATGCTATTATACATGTGGTTTAAATTTATATATAAAGGAGAATTATAATGCCATCAGTAGTAAATGATAAATGTACAAAAGCAGGTGCT
>CAYJES010000005.1:69952-73560 GCA_964369365.1 uncultured Lactobacillales bacterium
AAGGAGAATTATAATGCCATCAGTAGTAAATGATAAATGTACAAAAGCAGGTGCTTGCGCAGAGGTTTGCCCAGTAGGAGCATTCAAAGAAGACGAAAAAATGTATGTGGTTGATCCAGACATTTGCATTGATTGTGGTGTTTGTATTTCAGAATGCCCACAAGGTGCAATCACTTCGGATAGCGAAGCAGAAGAACAATGGATAAATTATAATGCTGAAAAAGCTACGACTTGCCCAGCTGCTAAATAATATGGCAACATAATTTTAAAAGCACCACTTTATGATAGTGGTGTTTTTTTTGTTTTATTCTGTAACAAAAAGTGATAAAGTTTGAAAAGTTTTAATTTAATACGTAAATAAGGGAGAATTTTTTATGTCTGTTTCTATGAAAGATATGGCTAATGCGATAAGGTTTTTAACTGTTGATGCGATTGAAAAATCAAAATCAGGACATCCGGGTATGCCTTTGGGTACTGCTGATGTTGCCACAGTTTTGTTTAGCAAATTTTTGAAATTTGATGCGGCAAATCCAGGATGGCCAGACAGGGATAGATTCGTTCTATCTGCTGGTCATGGTTCAATGCTTTTATACTCACTTCTTTATTTAACAGGTTATAAAGAAGCAACGATAGATGAAATTAAATCATTCCGTCAGTTAGATTCTAAAATGGCAGGGCACCCAGAATTTGAACATCTTGCAGGTGTTGAAATGACATCAGGTCCACTAGGTCAAGGAATTGCAACCGCGGTTGGTATGGCATTAACCGAAAGAATGCTAAACGCAAAATTTGGTGATGATTTGTGTAATCACTATACTTATGTTATGGCGGGTGATGGATGTTTGATGGAAGGTATTTCACAAGAAGCAATTTCATTAGCAGGCAGATTAAAATTAAACAAATTAATAGTTTTATGGGACGATAATAATATCACAATTGATGGTAATGTTTCACTTGCCGATGCTACCGACCAACATGCAAGGTTCAAGGCTTGTGGTTGGGATACTTTTGCGGTTGACGGTCATAATCCAGAAGAAATTGAAAAAGCAATCGAAAAAGCAAGAAAATCTGATAAACCTACTATGATTGCTTGCAAAACAGTGATAGGTTTTGGAGCACCTACTAAGGCTGGAACATCTAAAACCCACGGTTCACCGCTAGGTGAAGAAGAAACAAAAGCAATGAGGGAAGCTCTTAATTGGAATCATCCTGCGTTTGAAGTACCAGAAGAAATTTTAAATGCATGGCGTGAAGTAGGGGCAAAAGGTTTGAAACTTTCTGCTGATTGGGAAAAAAGATTAGTAATGCTAGAGCCGGATGATCGTTGTCACTTTATGCGCACATTGATTAAACAAGGTCTTTTAATAGATTGGCAAGAATCATTGCAACAATTCAAAGACAAGATGATAGCGGACAAACCAAAAGTAGCTACTAGAAAAGCTTCACATATGGTATTGGAAGTTATCACCCC
This sequence comes from uncultured Lactobacillales bacterium, assembly GCA_964369365.1. Taxonomy (GTDB): domain Bacteria; phylum Pseudomonadota; class Alphaproteobacteria; order CAYJES01; family CAYJES01; genus CAYJES01. The sequence continues at coordinate 71,424 of CAYJES010000005.1, forward strand.
ACTTATACAAGAATTAATCGGGGGCAGTGCAGATTTAACTGGGTCTAATCTTACAAAAACAGATGTAATGACTGACGTAAGTGCTGATAACTATAATGGCAGATACATTAATTATGGTATTCGTGAACATTTGATGGCTGCTATGATGAACGGTATGGCACTTCACGGCGGATTTATTCCTTATGCAGGTACATTCTTAAGCTTTGTAGATTACCTAAAACCATCGATAAGGTTATCTGCCCTAATGAAACAACGTGTGATTTATGTGCTAACTCACGATTCGATAGGTGTGGGCGAAGATGGACCAACTCACCAACCAATCGAACAATTGGCGATGTTAAGGGCTACTCCAAATACTTTGGTATTCCGTCCTTGTGATGTTGTGGAAACTGCAGAATGTTGGGAACAAGCGTTGCTTAATAAATATTCTCCTTCTGTATTGGCACTATCTCGTCAAAATCTACCAACGCTCAGGACACACGCGGCTGAAAACTTATGTTCTCGTGGTGGTTATGTTATTTCCCCTACTAAAAAAGAACGTGCAGCAACAATAATTGCAACAGGTTCAGAAGTGGAAATAGCAGTAGAAGCACAAAAATTACTATCAGCAGAAGGAATAGAAACAGCAGTAGTATCTATGCCTTGTATGGAATTGTTTGAACGCAATGATGAAGATTACAAACAAAAAGTACTAGGTGATGTTCCAAGAGTTTCTATTGAGGCTTTGACAACTTTTGGTTGGGAAAAATATGTTGGTGATAAAGGTTATTCAATTGGGATGAGGGGCTTTGGTGCCAGCGGACCAGCAGAAGAACTTTATCAACATTTCAAAATCACAAAAGAAGAAGTTGTAAAACAAGTAAAAAGATTATTGGGAAAATAATTAATGTTTGATTGGTTCAGGTACAGACCGTTTGATACAGGATTTTTACCAGAAGAAGACGGTTATAAAATCTTTTATCAGCAAATAGGAAATCCAAATGGTACCCCTGTTATAATATTTAACGGGGGGCCAGGATATCCTAACGACCCTAGGCGTACCAGATATTTTGATTTCAAAAAAAATCGCATGATTTTTATTGACCAAAGAGGAACTGGCGGCTCAATTAATCAAAATGGTGATGTAACATATAAAAACACAACAAACGATTTATTGGACGATGCTAAAAAAGTTATTGAGCATCTGGGCATTGAAAGAAAAGTAGTCTCGGCAGGAACATCATGGGGTGCGACTTTGGCACTTTTGTTTGCGCAAAAATATCCTGATATGGTGGGCAAGGTTATTTCAATTGCTACTTTTTCTGCCTCTAAAAAATATTCATCTGGCTGGTTTGAAAATAATACAAGGTTGTTTTATCCGGATATAATTGAAACGTTAAGAGAACAATCAGGCAGTGATAATTTTATTTCATATTTTAGCAATTTGTTGTTTTCAGGCGACAAGGATAAAGAACGTCAGGCAGTTTTGTTTTATGGTTCGTATGAAGAAATGTTAGGGCAAAAAGACCCTAAATTCAATGTAGAACGAGACGTATCTGAATGGGAAATAAATCGCCTTAAAATCGCACTTCATTATGATATGAATGATTACTTTTTATTACCAAACCAAATTTTAAATGATATGACCTTGATAAAAGACATTCCTATTTTGATGATGCATAATCGCATGGATTTTGTATGCCCAGTTGAACAAGCATGGGACATTCATAAAAACCATCCAAAAAGCGAACTTCACATAACTCCTTGCCTTGGGCATGGCGAAAAAGTGATGTGTTCACTACCTAAAAAGCTGGTAAAAGAATTTCTACAAGATTTTTAATTTTATTGTTTATTTTTTAACAAAAATTGTGATAAACTCTATGGATAATTTAATAATTCAATAGGAGAACACAATTATGGCATTGGTATCATTAAGACAATTACTTGATCACGCGGCGGAAAATCATTATGGTTTGCCTGCGTTTAACGTATCAAATATGGAACAAATAAAAGCAGTATTGGACGCATCAAGAAAAACAGATTCAAATGCAATAATCGGGTTCAGCTCTTCTGCTCGTAAATATGCTGGTGATGTGATGATAAATGCGATGATTGAAGGTGCATTAAAAATGTATCCAGATGTTCATTTTGCTCTTCA
>CAYJES010000006.1:0-8993 GCA_964369365.1 uncultured Lactobacillales bacterium
AAATTGCGCGTACTGTACAGCAATTATTCAATAAATGCAAGGACTTTTTTAGTAAAAACCAATATAAAGGACAACTGTGCAGATAACTTTGAAAATGCGACAGGAATGTCAATCCCCAAAAATTCAGAGAATATGGCAAATAATAAGAAAAATTCTATTTTACGACAGGAATGTAGATTAACTACATGACTTAGTAAAATAGAATTTCTTCTGCATTAGCCCACCATTATATGGATTTTTAGCCATTATATGGATTTTAGATTTTTATTTACCCTTTTGTTGTTTACCTTTTTCTTTATTGTCTTTTAATTGTTTAACCTTTTTATCTAAATCGTCAGATGAAATTGTACCAACAATAACTTCGTCGCCGATTACAATTGTTGGGACGGCTTGGCTGCCCAACGCTGATGCAAGTTTTCTGTTTTCTAAAATTGTTGCTAATAACGCTTTATCTTCTGCGTCTTTTTTCAATTTTTCAATGTCAAGTTTCAATGTTTTAGCTAGTTCAAGTGCGCTTTCTTTTGTTGCTGCGCCTTTTCCTGCCATTAATGCAGCGTGCATTTGTTCGTACTTGCCTTGTTTAACAGAAGCCATTGCTATTTTTGCAACCTCAACTGACTCTTCACTTAGGCTTGGTAATTCTTTTAACACCAATTTGATGTCTTTATCTTTTTCCATTTTTTCTTTTAAAGTCTTAGAAGCTATTCTGCAATAACCACAGTTATAGTCAAAGAATTTTACGATTTTAATCTTGCCGTCTTTATTACCTAAGAAATATTCGCCGCCTTCTATTTCTTTGCGATTAATGTTCAAAACTTCAATAGCTTTCTTTTTTTGTTCTGCTTCCATCATTTCTTGATATTTTTCAAGAGCAGTTATTATAATTTTAGGATTAGTGAGAAGGTAATTTTCAACAACCTTTTCAATTTCTTTTGTTTCTTTGCTATCGAAACTTTGCGCATTTGCAGAGACTGTAAAGCCCGCCATAATCGCTATAATCATAAATAATTTTTTCATAACATAATCCTTTCATTAAAATTTGCAATGTGATGATATTATCATTTAATAAAAAAAAGACAAGATTTATCCTGAATTATTTATTTGCCTTTTTTTTGTTTATTTGATTTTTAGAAATGTCGATGATGTCTTGTAATCTTTGCCAGATGACCGTTCCAATTGGAATTGATTTTTCGGCACGCCTTGCTTGGACTAGGGCTTCATTATATTTTTTCAATATGAAATTGTATTCCGCCATGTAATATGCAGCATAAGTGATATCATCAATTTTCCCAGACGCAATGGCAAGATAGCGATACGCCCTTGCATTTTCAGTGTCTTTTGCTACTATTTTTTTCAAATCAGCTATGGTTTTAGGCAGATTTTCTTTATTTCCTGCCTCAATTTCTGCTTGGGCAAGACTTAGCCTGATTAGCGGGTGTTTTAGAAGTTCGTACGCTTTTTTATAAGGAGCAATGCTTTCTGCGACCCTGCCGTTTTCAAATAAAATTTGCCCTTTTAATTCGTATAAATATGGTATGTTTGGATTTTCTTTTATCAAGCTGTCAAGTTCTGTTAAAGCTTTTTCGATTTCATGTTTTCTGAAATATGCAATCGCCCTGCCGTATCTTTCGGGATATGTATTTCCCTTTAAAACTTCTAATATTTTATCTGGGTCGCCCAAAAACGCAGCAAGTTTTGTCTGAATTATAGCAAATTCATTTTGTTTTTTATTATCCAGTTTGCCTCCCCCATTATTTTTTATCGTTTCTTCTAAAAACAATAATCTGTCGGAAGAAAGTGGATGGGTTGAAATGTATGCGTTGGGATTATCCCTGAACCTTTCCTCTGACTGCAAAGTTTTTAACATTCCATGCAAACCAGAAATTGAACCGCCTGTTTTCTTTAAAATATCCACCGCAATTTGGTCGGCAATATGTTCTTCGCCACGTCGATAACTTAAAAATGTATTTTGACTTGCCGTCATTCCGCCCATTGCAACCGCAATCCCAACATCAGGACGGCCAGTAGCCACCGCTGCAATCCCGCCTAGTATAGTTGATATAAGGCTGTTTCTGCCCGCAACCGAAATATTATCATAAAGACGTACTATATGACCACCTGAAATATGTGCGGTTTCATGGGCAAGGACTCCCACTAGTTCAGTATAATTTTTTGCCTTTAATATCAATCCAGTATTTACGAAAATTCTATTTCCATTGGTCGCAAAGGCATTAATTTCAGAATCTTGAAGAATATAAATTTGCAAATCAGATGGATCAAGCCCCGCTGCTTTGAACAACGGGGTCGTGTAACCTTCGATTACTTTTTCAATCTCTGCATCAGAAATGACGATAAAACTAGCAGCTGTATTTGCATAAAACAATACAGACAAAAAAGCTAGGGCAACAAAAATCCCCCTTACTTTATAAGTCTTTGCCACCATCCCTTTTTCTTTTCACTTCCGCCTTCTGATGATGGTTGCGCACCAGCATTGCCACCAGATGGTTTATCAGATTTTTCAAAACCTTCGCCATTTTTTGGCTTTCTGTTGCCGTAACGTTTGTTCTTTTTATAGAAGTTGCGGTTGTTTCTGCTTCTTCTTTTTTTATTGGCACCTGCTTCTTCTGAACCTTCAACGTTTTCAGATTTTGTTTCTGGTTCATGTTCTGGTTCAATAGATGGTTCTGGTTCGTTATCAAAAATTTCATAACTCATAGAAGTTTCTTCTTTTTGAGTTTTGATTTTTTCAATACGGTAATCCATGCGCTTAGTAATGTTTTCATCGCCCATTACCAAAATCGAAATGCTATATAAACTTTCCAATTTGTTGATGATAGAACGTTTGTGGTTAAGGATATAAAGTGCAACTTCTGGATTTACAGTTACAACAAGTTTTGATTGGCTTTTATATGCTTCTTCTTCAATAATCCTGGTAATAGATAATGCGCAAGATGCCACCGAACGAACAAGACCTGTTCCATTACAACATGGACAAGTGTTATAACTTGCCTCTAGGAAGCTTGAATGAATTCTTTGACGTGACATTTCAAGCAGACCAAATCCACTGATACGACCAACTTGGACCCTTGCTTTATCTTTTTTAAGAGCCTCTTTCATCTTGCGTTCAACCGCATGGTTATTTTTCGGTTCGTCCATATCAATAAAGTCAATCACAACCAAACCAGACAAGTCACGCAAACGAAGTTGTCTTGCGATTTCTTCTGCTGCTTCTAGATTAGTTTTTACTGCGGTTTCTTCTATCGTTCTTTCTTTCGTTGCACGACCAGAATTAATGTCAATTGCGACCAAAGCTTCTGTTTGATTGATTACCAGATATCCGCCTGATTTTAATTGAATAATCGGATTATGTATCATCGCAATTTGGTTTTCAATTTGATAACGATGGAACAATGGCAATTTATTGTTTTTATAAAGAGATATCTTTTTAACCATATTTGGCGATAACATTTTCATAAATTCACGTGCATATTTATATTCTTTTTCACCATCAATGATAATTTCGCCGATGTCTTTTGAATACAAATCGCGCAACGCACGTTTTACAAGACCAGCTTCTTCATGAATCAAGGACGGAGCTTGTGCTTTCATCGTTTTATCACGAATACCCATCCAGGTCTTGATCAAATAATCGTAATCTCTTTTAATTTCTTGTTTGTCTTTATCTTTGCCAGCTGTCCTTACAATCACGCCCATTGTATCTGGGATTTGAAGTTCATTAAGCATTTGTTTTAATTGCTTTCTTTCCGCAATATTGGTGATTTTTCTAGACACCCCACCACCATGCGCAGTATTTGGCATCAAAACGCAATATCTGCCCGCCAACGACATATAACTGGTCAAGGCTGCTCCTTTATTACCACGTTCTTCTTTTAAAACTTGGACTAAGATGATTTGACCTTTTTTTATAACTTCTTGAATTTTATAATTTTTCAAGAAATGTGGTTTTTTAACTTCATCATCGATAAGTTCTTCTGTTTCTGTATCAATTTCTTCGATATCTGCTTTTGGTGAACGAGGTTTTGCATCTTCAACATCTTGTTTTTGTTTGCATTTTCCAGGCTTACACGCTTCATTTTCTGATTTTTTTGGTTGAATTTCATCACTTTCAACATTTTCTGACGCTACATTGCTTAATTCGCAAACAGATTGTGCGCCGCTTGCTTCATCAGGAGAAATATCAAAAATTATTTCAATATCTTGGGCAATTTGATCATGAGATGCAGTGTTCGCACGAAAGGCAATAGCAGAAGTAGAAGTGCCTGAAATTTGCGAAATTGATGCATCTTTCTTTTCGCATATTTCTTGTGGAACATCTGAATTATCATCTTCTGATTTTTGATTTGCTTCAGCTTCATCAGATTTAGCATCTGTCGGGATTTCAGAATTTTCAACAGCAGCTTCATTTGATGTTGCATCTTCTGATTTTTGATTTGTTTCATCTTCATCAGATTTAGCATCTGTCGGGATTTCAGAATTTTCAACAACATCAGAAGAATTTTCTTCAACAACTTTTTCTTCACAAGAACATTCATCGTCTTCATCAATATCAGATTTTTTTCTGGCATTGCGTTCTTGTTCCATAAGCTCTTTTAATTTTTCTTTATCAGCTATTGGAATTTGATAGTAATCTGGGTGAATTTCGGAAAATGCTAAAAACCCATGACGGTTTCCGCCATACTCTACAAACGCTGCTTGCAAAGAAGGTTCGGTCCTTATTACCTTTGCTAAATAAATGTTTCCTTTAATTTGCTCTTTCTGAGCCGTTTCTATATCAAGTTCTTCTAAATGAGTTCCATCCACTATCGCAACACGAGTTTCCTCTAGATGTGTTGCATCTATTAACATTCTTTTTGTCATTATTATTAAACCTTTGTTCTGTATTACAAGAGTGTACTCTTGTTCTAGTATTGTTCCACGCCGAGTCTACACCATAATTGGTATTTTCTATTGTTATATTTAAAAAAAACAGCGTCATTTTAAAATTTAAATCCTTGTTTTTATTCTATTTATTAAGACTCGTAAAAATTCTTTGCTTAAAAGTAATTTTATATTAATTTGTTATTGTTATATTTTTTAAGCATTTTTAACTAATACAGGAATTTATTATTAATGGCAAGGATATTTGTTTTTTTATTGCTATTTTTTTCAACCGGGGCTTTTGCAAGCACTTCTATCACTTCGGTCAGAGTAGGAGTACAACCAGGTGGGGTTACTAGAATCGTTCTTGATTCAACAAAAAATATAGACTTTAAAATGTTTACATTATTAAACCCTCATAGGTTGGTTATTGATGTAAAAGATGCCCATATTTTGATGAAAGAAAACGAAAATATCCCTGTAAAAGGAGTGGTTTCAAAAGTACGTTGGGGGCATAATAATGGAATTTCACGATTTGCCATTGAACTTAACGATGCTATTGAAATTAAAAAACATTTTGCACTTGAACCGGCTAGCGGATTTCCTTGGCGGCTTGTTATTGATATTGCAGGAAAAGGAACGGATAAAACCATAACCTCGGTCAGTGGCGGAAAATCAACAATTATAAGCAAACCTAAACCAATTATCGTTATCGACCCAGGACACGGGGGCAGAGACCCTGGCGCAATCGGGGTTAGCGGAGTTTACGAAAAAAGGCTGACCTTAGCCGCTGGACTTTCCCTTAAAAAAGCGTTGGAAAAAACTGGCAGGTATAAAGTCGTGATGACCAGAAGCACTGACAAAGCCTTAGCATTACGTCAACGTGTTGATATTGCACGAAAAAACAATGGCACCCTGTTCATTTCAATCCACGCCGACAGCGCCCCTAATAAAAAAGCGCGCGGACTATCTGTTTATACGATATCAGAAAAATCATCAGATATTGAAGCAAAACGACTTGCCGAACGCGAAAATAAAGCAGACATAATAGCAGGCGTAGATTTCACAGACCAAGCACCAGAAGTTGCTGATATCTTAATCGATTTAACCAAAAGAGAAACAGACAATCTGTCATCAAGATTTGCAGAATATTTAGTGGCGGATATGAGCAAAAACATCCGTGTAATCAAAGACCCACACAGGTTCGCAGGCTTTGCGGTATTAAAGGCGCCCGACATTCCTTCGGTTTTGCTTGAAATGGGATACCTCAGCAACAGCGAAGAAGAAAAACTTATCAAACAATCATGGTACCGTGAAAAAATCGTGGAATCTTTGGTCAGAAGTATAAATCGTTACTTTGCCTATCTTAACAAAAACGACAATTTATAAGTTATAAAAAATATTTAAAACAGATTATCATCTGATTGATTTCGTTCCAACAACTTACTAAACTTTTTTATTGACAAATATATTGATTATATGATATGTTTTGTCATTAATTTTGTGATATAGGAGTCGATGCGTGACGGCTGATATGTATAAAGTCATCAAAAAACAAAATGGAGAAGCGTTTGCAAAGGCAATACGCAATTACGATACTGGGATTTTTGACATTCATAATATCGATAAAATTGTGAAATATGCTGGTCGTGATGCTGAACCTATCATGAATTTTTTGATTTCTCTTAAAGACGTTGAAATAATTGAAAATGAAAACAACGATAATTATACCGACTTGCTTGACAAGGCTGGATATGATGCATATTACGCTGATACTTTTGAAAAACAAAATGCGATCAAGCCTTATTTCGCAAGGGGTGAAGAACTTTGCACTTTTCGCGATGGCAATAGGTATAAAAAATATCACATCATCAACTGTGTTAAAAAGAACGTTAATGATATAAAACGCGAAGATTTCGATAAACCAAATCGTGAAGACGAATATGGTACTAGTGTGATTTCCATCCAAATCCTAAAATCTGGCGGATTTATTTCAATAAAAAACAGATATAATCATTCGGTTATGAATCCCGACAACACGTTTAATTCCAATCCTGATAAAATTATAGGCGGGCTTTCAGAAGCTTTGCGAAAACAATTTGATACTGATTTTTCAAGCCAAGAAGAGTATTTGCCAAACAATTATGCTTTTATCAATTTCAGAATCGTAAAACACAACTATGAAAATGAAAACATTTATTATGGTGATAATTATTATGTCAAAGATGGAATTATAACCGAAATTACAAATGATAAAATTATATTAGATACTTTAATATTAGATTGGAAAACAAACAAAATCACTGATTTCAACTATGATGAAGGTTTTGGTGCGGCACTAGAACAAGAAATTGCAGGCAAAAAATTACGACTTGTCACCCCTAAAAAAGGCCATAAAATATTATATGCCAATGATGAAAAAATAATTGAAACCCAAAACAGCATTGTTAAATCCGTACATTTTAGAGAAGTAACAAAGATAAAGGACAATTTTCTTTATCATAATAAAGAAGCCGAAAGTGTTATTCTTGAAAAAGCTATGCACATTGGTGATAATTTTATGCATAACAACACTGAATTAAACTATTTCGTTGCAGATAATGTTAAAACAATTTTTAATTATTGCCTTTATAATAACGAATGCATTGAAAAACTATCATTACCAAACCTTAAATATGTAAAGAACAGCTTTTTATATGCAAACACCAAAATAAAAGAATTCAAAGCAGATAATTTGCGCGAAGTTGGAAACAGTTTTATGTTTTACAACAAAGCTTTGACCGTACTTTCTTTGCCTGAACTTTATATTACGGGAAAATACTTTCTTGACCAAAATAAAACGATTGCTGAATTTAATGCGTGCAACCTTGTCACAGCAGATGATGATTTTATGCGCAAAAATGAAGAAATTTTAATTTTGGATCTGCCTAATCTTAAAGAAATTGGCGGAGCATTTTTATATAGAAACAAAAAATTAAAAAAATTCACCGCTGACAAACTGGAAAAAGTGGGCTATGGCTTTATGGAAAAAAATGAAGATCTTATAGAATTGATTTTGCCTAGCTTAAAGGAAACTCGTACTTCATTTTTATACGGAAATAATAAGCTTAAAAGATTTATCGCCGTAAATCTTGAAAAGGTGGATGTTAAATTTCTTCACAATAATACAGATTTAGAATATCTGTTTCTGCCATCGGCCCAAAAAATTCCAAACGACTTTTTATCTTATAATAAAAAATTGAAAAATATGTATCTTGGTAAATATTATAGCGAACATCTTATAGAAGATTTGAAATATAATCTATCTGATTACAATGGTCTTATATTAATATTGAATAAACATCCTAAAAAAATTGATTTAATGAAAAAATCTTTTCGTAAATCTTTGGCTATGCAAACGCTACGTTATCAATCAACTCAGTTGGAAAGGTCATAAAATATATGCCAATGATTGATATATACAAGATCATCAAAAAACAAAATGGAGAAGCGTTCGCAAAAACTATACGCGAATATGACGCTGGGATTTTTGAAATTCCTAACATCGATAAAATTGTAAAACACGCAGGCGATAACGCAAAACCTGTATTAAATTATCTTTCATCTCTTAAACAATTAAAAATAAATGATTATAAAATAAAAGATGATTATATCACTCTGCTTAAAAAGGCTGGGTACAATGCATATTATGCCGATACTTTGGAAAAACAAAATAAAATAAAACCTTATTATAAAGAGGATGAAGGATTATGCACATTTAATGATAAACACAGATTTGAAAATTGTTACATTATTAATTGTGTAAAAGAAAATGCAGATAAAATAAAACGTGAAGATTTTGATAAACCACTACGTGAAGATGAATACGGGTCAAGCGTAATATCTATCCAAATCCGCAAGAGTGGCAAATACATATCAATAAAAAGCCGTTACAATCATTCAGCATTAGGATCGGACAATACATTTAATTCAAATCCTGATAATATTATAAAAGGACTTTCATTTGCTATTAAAAAAGCTTTTAATGTTGATTTTGTATGCAATGATTTATCCCTACCCAGCGGATTCATAGAAAAAAGTGGGCAAATAGTAAAATATAATTACGGTTTATATGG
>CAYJES010000006.1:9003-66930 GCA_964369365.1 uncultured Lactobacillales bacterium
GCGTTTATCCAGGAAAAGATTTCTATGTTTTAGGCGATGAAATAATTGAATTAAAAAATGACCGCATTATTCTTGATACTGTTGTTTTAAATTGGAAAACAAAAAAAATCTTATGCTTATCCGGACCGAATGAATCTTTTTCAGACGCCCTAGCCCAAGAAATCGGAAATAAAAAATTAAGGGTTATTGATGAAAAAAATGGCATTAAAAGATTGCTTGCCGATAATAAAGAAATTGTAAAAACAAAAGATGGTAAAATTGTATCGCTTCATTTCAAAGAGGTATCAGAAATTAAATGCAACTTCCTTACCCACAACAGATCAGCCGAAAAAGTCATATTTGATAATGTGGAAAAAATTGGCAATTTCTTTATGAGAGCCAATCTCAAAATTTCCGAATTCAAAGCAGATAAATTAAAAACTATCGGCAATTATTTTCTTTCCGATAATATGGAACTTAAAACATTATGTTTTCCAAACCTGACAATCCTTGGGCAACATTTTTTATCCAACAATCATAGAATGAACCAATTTATTGCTCCTAAACTCTTGAAAACGGGAAGCTTCTTTCTTCACAACAATTCAGAAATTGAATTTTTATCATTGCCAGACTTGCGAATTGTTGGAAATTTTTTTATTGCTGACAACAAAAAACTAAAATGTTTTATAGCCGATAACCTATGTAAAACTGGTAATAACTTTTTATGTCGTAATACTGAGCTGCGCAAAATTAAATTTCCAAAATTAAGATACGTTGAATATGATTTTTTAGAAAACAATTATAAAATTAATATACTTAATTTGCCTTCTTTAAAAGAATGTTTTTATGATGATGTATTAGAACACCATCCTAACAAACAAAAATTATTATATGGCAAACCTATAAATTTATTGTATATTAAACATATGGCTGATGCCATGAGTTGCGTTACAAGGGAATAATGATGAAGCCAGATATGTACAAAGTCATCAAAAAACAAAATGGAGAAGCGTTCGCAAAAGCTATACGTGATTATCATAGTGGCATTTTCGACATTCCAGATATTGATAAGATTGTAAAATATGCAGGTAGAGAAGCTGAACCTATTATGGGATACCTGATATCATTAAAAGATGTTAAACCAAAAAAACAAAAAAACATAAAAAATCCGTTTGATTTGCTTAATAAAGCTGGGTACGACGCATATTATGCAGATACTGTTGAAAGACAAAATGCAATAAGTCCATATTTTGCAAAAAGCGAAGAACTTTGCACTTTTCGCGATCCCACCCGCCACGAAAGATATCACATCATCAATTGCGTTAAAAAGAATGTTGATGAAATTAAAAGAGAAAACTTTAAAACCCCAGAGCGCGAAGATGAATACGGAACAAGTGTTATATCTATTCAAATCCTTCGTTATGGTGGATTTATTTCGATAAAAAACAGGTACAATCACGCGGTTGTTTGTCCTGATAATACTTTTGATTCCAATCCTGATAATATCATCGAGGGACTTTCTCAGTCTTTGAAAAGCTATTTTGATGTCGATTTTTCTACACTCAAAATCAATATGCCTGATTATTATGCGGTTATAAATAACAAAGTAATCAAATACAACCACGAAAGAAATAATATTTATACTGGTGAAGATTTTTACACAAAAGACGGCAAAATACACAAGCTTTCAAACGATCAAATTATGCTAGATTACTTTGTTTTAAATTGGAAAACAAAAGAAATAATGAACCTATCCGAATCTGAAGACGGATTTCACAAAGCATTAGCACAAGAAATAAAAGGCAAAAAATTAAGAGTTTTATCGCCTAAAAAAGGATACAAACAACTTTTTGCCGATAACAAACAAATATTGCAAACAAAAAATGGAGTGGTCGAATCTATCACTTTTGATACCGTGAAAAAAATTGATGCGTTCTTTCTTTTTTACAACACTGATGCTATCAAAGTTTCTTTTAAAAATGCAGAAGTTATAGACATGTTCTTTATGCCTAGAAACAGAAAAGCTAAAATATTTTCAGGTCCTAGGCTATTTTCGGTGGGGCAAGATTTCTTTGTTGATAATGAAGATATGGAAATAATAAATACCCCAAAACTTGAAACTGCTGGAGCTGATTTTTTATTTTGGAACCAAAGTGTAAAAATATTAAATATGAACCAGCTCAGGAATTCATCAAAATTTAATGTGCTTTCAACCCACCCAGATAGAGAAAATTTATTAAAAACAAAATTAAAAAAAGATCCTAAATCCTTAAGCTTAAACGAACTTATAAATAGGGAAAGGGTGCAAACATTACAACGATGATCAGCGATATGTATAAAATTATCCAAAAACAAAATGGTCACGAATTTGCAAAAGCAATTCGCAATCATCATAGCGGTATTTTTGAAATTCCTAATATCGATAAAATCGTGAAGTATGCTGGAAATGACGCAAAACCTGTTTTAGATTACCTAAGTGCGCTTTTACTTAACAACAAAAAACAAGAAAGATTAGAATATATCGATCCTTTTATCCTGCTTAAAATCGCTGGATACAATGCGTATATCGCTAATACATACGAAAAACAAAACGCTATAAAACAGTATTTCATTTATGACGAAGAATTATGCACTTTTTCAGATAAAACAAGATATCAAAAATATCACATAATAAATTGCATCAAAGAAAATGCAGAAAAACTTAAAAGAAAAGATTTTAAAATCCCTAAACGCGAAGATGAATACGGGGCTAGTGTTCTTTCTATTCAAATTCGTAAATGTGGCGGATTTATCAAAATATTAAACAGATATAACCACGGGGTTAATTATCCTGATAACACGTTTAATTCCAATCCTGATAATATTATAAAAGGTCTTTCCCATTCGTTAAGCAAGCATTTTAATGTCGATTTTTCACAATCCACCGATAACTTGCCCGATAAATATACTCTTTTTGGGAATATGATAATAAAATATAATTACGAAATAAATGATATTTATTTTGGTGGCAATTTTTTTATATCTGATGATGAAATTACCAGCCTTAACAATGATGAAATAATGCTGGATCAATTTATTTTAAATTGGAAAACAAAAAAAATATATAACCCAAGTAATGATAACGATGGATTTCATCAAGCATTAGAAGAGGAAATAAAAGGCAAAAAATTAAGGGTTGTGCCAAAAGAAAACGGTATAAAATATTTATATGCCAATAATGAAAAAATTATTGAAACTAAGAATGGCGAAATAATGTCGATTCATTTCAAAGATGTTACTAAAATAAATGAATTTTTCTTAAGTGCTAATATTAATGCTAAAAGTGTTATTCTAGATAACGTTAAAACTATACAAGACGAATTTATGTATACCAATCTCTATTTACAAGAATTTAAGGCTGGTAAAGTTGAAGTCATTGGCGATAATTTTTTATCTGATAATTATAAAATTTCCAGATTAATAGCACCAATGTTAAATGAAGCAGGAGCCAATTTTTTATTTTCAAACATAACTTTAAAACATTTATCGTTACCATCATTGGAATATGCAGAAGGTTATTTTTTATACCATAATGAATTATTAAATTATTTAGAGGCGCCAAATTTAAAATCGACTGGAATTGGGTTTTGTTCTAATAATAAAGAACTTACCGAATTGCACTTGCCAAAACTTCATCATATATCTGAATATTTTTTAACCCAAAACAAAAAAATGGAAAAGATATCTCTTGATATGTTGGCACGAAAATACCTAAAAGGCGTTTTGGAAAAACACCCAAAAAGAAGAATTTTATTAAATTATTCACTTCATAGGCCATCGATTATTCAAAAATTTATAAACGGATATAACGAATTATTCAGAAGCTAGAATTACAAATTAAAACCAAAAGACGAGGCAATTAAGTTTTTAGTATATTCGTTTTGTGGGGTTTCAAAAATCGCTGGATTTTTTTGTTTTTCAACAATTTTTCCATCTTTCATAACAATAACATCATCACAAATAGCCTTTATCGTGTTCATATCGTGCGAGATAAAAATATAAGAAGTTTGATACTTTTCTTGAATTTCTTTTAACAAATCAATAATTTGCGAACGAAGAGACATATCCAAAGAGCTGGTAGGTTCATCCAAAACAATCAAATCTGGTTTAAGGATAATTGCCCTTGCGATTGCTATTCTTTGCCTTTGTCCTCCTGAAAATTCAAACGGATATTTGTAATAGTCGTTTTCACCATCCAAACCAACAATATTAAGTGTATCAACAATTTCTTGACGTTTTTGATGCTTGTCCAAATATTTATAATGGATATTTAAACCTTCTAGCAAGATTTGGCTGACCGTCATTCTTGGGTTTAAGGACGCAAACGGGTCTTGGAATACTATTTGAATATTTTTACGAAATGGTCGCAATTCTTTAGTGGAATAATCGCTGATATCCCTGCCATTGAAATATGTTTTTCCTGAAAATTTTATCAAGTGCAACAATGCCATAGCAAGCGATGTTTTGCCGCTGCCACTTTCCCCTACTATCCCCAAAGTGTACCCTTGTTTAAGGCGAAAGTTTGCATCATCAACAGCAACAAAAGTTTCTGTTTTAGAAATAGGATATTCTATGGTTATGTTTTCTGCCTCAATCATATAGGCTCTGTCTGGCTTTTGTTTGTGATAAAACCCAGTATTATAACTAGAAATCAACAATTTTGTATAGTCATGTTTAGGATTTTTTATAACATCATCTGCCCGTCCCATTTCGACAATTTCACCATTTTTCATGACTGCAATTTTGTTTGCGATTGCTTTTACCAGACCTAAATCGTGAGTTATGAAAAGTACCGCAAGGTTTAGTTTCTTTTGCAAATCTTTTAACAAGTCGATGATTTGTTTTTGAATAGTAACGTCCAAAGCCGTTGTCGGTTCGTCCGCCACCAATATTTCAGGTTCATTCGCAAGCGCCATAGCAATCATCACACGTTGCCTTTGTCCGCCTGAAAGTTCATGAGGCAAAGCGTTAAGACGATCTTTTGCATCTGGGAAACCCACCATTTCCAACAATTCTATCACCCTGTTTGCTATTTGTTTCTTAGACAGTTTTTTATGGACGATTAAAACTTCTGCTATTTGTTTTGAAATAGAATGAAGAGGGTTCAACGACGACATTGGTTCTTGGAAAATGTAACCGATTTTTCCACCCCTGATGTGACGTAGCTTTTTTTCAGGCATTGTTGTTAGGTTTTCATCATCTAATAAAACTTCACCTTCTACACTTGCACCTTCGACCAACTTCGTTAACGATAGCGAGCTTACGGTTTTACCACTGCCACTTTCCCCTACCAAAGCTAAAATTTCGCCACGAGCAAGGCTAAAGGAAATGCCTGAAACGACTTCTTTTTCACCAAAGCTGATTTTTAAATCTTTTACTTGTAACATTACCGCATCTTCCTTGGGTTAAAAGCGTCTCGCAAACCTTCGCCTATAAAAATCAACAAGCTTAGCACTATACCTATCACAAAAAATCCAGATAACCCCAACCACGGAGCTTGTAAATTTTCCTTGCCCTGCCTTAGAATATCGCCCAATGAAGGTTCTCCAACGCCCAACCCCAATCCTAAAAAGTCAAGGGCAGTAAGTAGAGTTATTGACCCGCATAAAACAAAAGGAATATAAGTCAAAGCAGCAGTAAAAGCATTAGGCAAAACATGGCGCAACATTATTGTAATTTCGCCCACGCCCATACTTCTAGCGGCTTTTACATAATCTAGATTCCTTGCCTTTAAAACTTCTGCCCGCACCACAGGAATAAGCGCCGTCCACGAAAAACACAATAATATTATAAGCAACGACCAAAAACTAGGCACGATAAGGCTGGATAACATCACCAAAATAAACATTTGCGGTAACGCGCCCCAAATTTCCAAAAACCTCTGGAAATACAAATCAATTTTACCGCCAAAATAACCTTGGATAGCGCCAGCTAATATCCCGATAACAGACGACAGCGCGGTTAAAACCAATCCAAAAACCACCGATAACCTGAACCCATAAACCAACCTTGCCAAAACGTCCCTGCCTCCGTCATCGGTGCCAAGCCAGTTTTGAAGTGTAGGGGCAGAAGGCGCGCCTTTCGGCAAATCATAATTAATAGTGTTATAGCTAAATTCCACCAAAGGCATTAACATAAATCCGTTATCATCAATGCTTTTTTCAATGTATGGGTCTTTGTAATCAGTGTAAGAGGCTAGGTTTCCGCCAAAAACACTTTCTGGATAATCTTTTACGATTGGGAAATAAAACCCGCCTTTATAATATACGATTAGAGGTCTGTCGTTAATCAAAACATTTGCCAGCAACGATATCCCAAATATAATCGCAAATATCCATAACGAATAATATGCTTTTTTATTGCTTTTAAAACTGTTCCACCTTCTTTTTCCTATCGTATTCATTTATTTATGCCTTTTTTCAAAGTTAATACGAGGATCAACAAGAGTGTAAGTAAAATCGCTGATGATGTTTAATAACAATCCCAACAAACCAAAAATGTACAAAGTCCCAAAAATAATAGGATAATCACGGCTGATGATGGCTTCGTAACCTAACCTGCCGATACCGTCCAATGAAAAAATAACCTCTATCAACACACTACCGGTAAATAACATACTAACCAAAGTCGCAGGAAAACCAGCAATCACAATTAACATTGCATTTCTGAAAACGTGACCGTATAAAACCCTGTTACTTGAAAGACCTTTTGCCTTAGCCGTAACTACATATGGTTTTGTAAGTTCTTCTATAAACGAGTTCTTAGTAAGCATTGCAAGCGACGCAACCCCACCAATAGCCATGGCGGTAACCGGCAAAACAAGGTGCCAAAAATAATCCTTTACCTTGCCCCAAAAATCCAACTGGTCAAAATTGGCAGAGGTAAGGCCTCGCAAAGGAAACCAATCTAAATAATTACCACCACAAAAAACCACTATTAAAAATACTGCAAACAAAAATGAAGGCACAGCATAAGCAATTATCATTAAAAAACTGGAAACATTATCGCCTAATGAACCGTTGTTCTTAGCCTTGTAAACCCCTAATGGAATTGCGATTAAATAAATTAATAACGTGCTCCAAATACCTATTGATATTGAAACTGGCAATTTTGAAATTATTATGGAAATAACCGTTTCGTTACGATAAAAACTTTCCCCTAAATCAAAAGTAAGGTAGCCCTTTATCATCGTCAAAAAACGTACGTAGGCAGGCTGGTCAAAACCAAATTGTTTTTCAAGTTCGGCAATAAATGCAGGATCCAAACCTTGCGCCCCACGATATTTAGACGACATATCCACCGAAGCTGAAGCAGACGAGGCTTGAACTTCGGCAGCACCTGAACCTGAACCTGAAATGGCAGAGGTTGCGTCCATCGCATTTCCTGACACCTTTGCAATCATTTGTTCAACTGGACCCCCTGGGGCAAATTGGACAAAGATAAAGTTGATAAGGATAATGCAAAACAACGTAACAGGCACCAACAAAAGCCGTTTTACAAAATAATTCATAAATCTTCCAATAAATAATTAAATACTTATCAGGCAAATTATATCAATTATCCCCACCTGTCAATAATATAGCAAAAAAAGTAATCATCATTCCGTGCGCAGTTGTTGTCATTAGTCGGACTCTCCACTTTTTGTCATTGTGGACGCAGTAGATGTCATTGTCGTACTTGATACGTGGGTCCAGGTTTGAAATAACATCATCCGAAGGATGTCTTTACTATATTGACCTGGATGCCGGATCGGTGTCCGGCATGACATTTTTTGTGCGGTGGTGTCATTGTCGGACTTGATCCAGAATCTACACTTGATCCACAATCCATGATGGCTAGGGGAAATGGATGCTGGATCGTAGCCCAGCATAACGTTTTTGGGGATACTGTCATTGTGGACTTGACCCGAAATCCATAGACATTGTAGGGATAGTGTCATCAACCCACTTGAAACAAAAAAAAAGAGGCAATTTGTGTTGCCCCTTTGTTTTTTGTTTATTTTGTTTGTTTTATTTATATTAATCTCTTTGCAAAAGTTTTCCAAATTTGATTTTTTCTTCATTTTTAATTTGCGTAGGAATTCCTAATTTCTTCACACTTTTTAAAAAGTTTTCCAAATCTTTTTCAGCGGCAGAATATTGCGTAATAGTAGCATCATATACATCAGCAGACATCTTCAATTCTTCTGTTGCTATTTCATACATTTCACCGACTACTTTCATTTCTTTTTCAAAATTATCCTTAACAACTCTTGTAAGTATTCCTTCACCAGCTGTTTTTCCATAAGATATTCCTGTTTCAGTATATACATTTGCAACTTCATATAATTCTTTTGCCGCTGCATCATGGCTTTGTTTTGCCATAGCTGCTGCTTTTTCAGCACTTTCAATACGAAGCATATGTAAATTATAAAGCTTTATAACTTCTTTTGCTCTGTTTTCGTTGTTTCTTTTCTTTTTTTGCGTGTTCAATCTTTTATGATTTGTAGAATTTTTATGCACTCCGCTCATTTTATTTATCCTCTTTCTTGTTGTTTATTTTTTATTTTTTCATCTTTTACAACTTCACCTGTTAACAATAAGATTTTGTTTTGTTTTGTGAATTTATCCAGCGCAGTTTGGGCATTTTGCAATGCAATTTCAGCCATTGATTTTTCACTTTCATCATTTGCTTGGTTTAACAAGTTTTCCATAACTTGCAGATTTTTAACAAGATGTTCCAAGGTTTTAGCATTTTTCTTAGCCGCCATTTCTTGTAATCTTTTTTCTTGTTGTGATTTTAGTTCTGCTTGATGATTTTCGCGGATTTTCAAATCACGTTCTTGTTTATTCATTCTTGCAGTTTCCATATTGGCAAGTTTAGTATCTTGTGCCACACGTTCAGCCTCTACCCTTGCTGTTTTTCTTGCTTTTGCGGCTTCTCTTTGTGGGATTACGCCAGGCTGATAGCTTGATTTAACCTGTTTAAGCTGAGGCGCTTTTGCTGCTTTTTTCGCCTGTTCTAGTTTTTCGCCAAGATTTACTCTGGTTTCTTTTACTTCTGCTAGTTTTTGTTTAGCTGGGTTATTTTGCCCCATAGCCATTTCAACTTTTTGCTGAGCAATTATAGCAAGTTGTTCTGCCTGAGCAAGTTTATCAAGGCTTGTTCCAACGTTTAGTTTCATATCGTTGAATTTCTTAGCAGCTTTTTTAGCATTTTCTTTCAAACGGTTTAGTTGTTTTGCATTTTGGCTTGCAGTTACTTTTGCTTTTCTTTCCAACTTTTGTTCTTCTTGGCGAGCTTTTTTCTCTTCTGCTTCGATTTTCTTGATTGCTTTTTCTTCATCGCTTAAAGATTCATAAAGTTCTTTTTGCGCTTTTCTTGAGGCTGCTCTTTGTTCTGATTTAACAGCAGCGCCAGATTTAAATCTACGTAAGCCTTCGCTTGGAGTGTATGGTATCATTTCAGAAATTTTTACAATTACATTTTCATTTGTATTTAGTACCAATTTACCGTTTACAAAATCAGCCTTGTAATAAGTGTCTTCCATTTGGTGATTTGCCAAAGCTCTAGATTTAATGGCATAAAAGTCCATTTTTTCATGACCAATTATTTCAGCCCTGCCCGGTTCCATTAATACAATATCACCACTTTTCATATCAAAGTTACGAAAGCCCATGTCTTTTATCAAAGATGCTGTTGCCTCTAGGTGAATTTTGCTGCCATGAATTGGAACGCCTGTAATTTTATTTGTGTCGCAATCTTTTGTTACTGCCTCAATAAACTGGATTGTTTCAGGACGTGAAGAGTGTCCAGATGCGTGCATTCCTTCTATGGTTTTTGCCCCTAATGATTCAAACAATGCATTCATATTATCACGTAATTCTTGGTTGCCTGGGACTGGAATAACTCTTTGTGAATAAATGATTACTGTGTTTTCATCTGCCTTAATATTTGGGTACATGTCTTTTGACATCCTATCCAAAATCGCATATTCTTCGCCGTTCACACCAGTTACAGCAGTAAGGACTTTTTTCCTATCCAATCCGCCTTTTTTATCTTTTGTTGTGTAAACTTTTATCCCGTGCTTTTTACCATATTTATGGAGCATTCTGTTTGCTGCCAATTCTATATCAGCTTTTGGATCATGTTTACCCGCCAACCTAGCGTTTTCAAAAGATTGCACCGCTGCCCATCCTTTGATATCCACCGCGTCATATCCCGCCATTCCGGCCGCAACCAGCCATGATAACATTCTTGGTTGGTTATTTGAAATCATAGAAACAACAATTTTTTTATCTGCATTGTCTTCTAAGATATCAATTGCTTGTTCGATAATTTCGGCTTCTGTTGTTGGCATTTTATCAGAAACAGTAGAAGTCGAATCAAGTAGCATATAATCAACACCACCTTTGAAATATTCATTAATATCAGTAAGATTTGTTTCGTGACCATAATTCATCGGATTAAGTCTGCCGTCTCCGGTTGAAAACATAGTAACAGTCGGAGTTTTAATACCAAACGCCAATGCCCCAGGAATAGAGTGGCTGGTCGGGAATGCACGTACACTTATACCACCGATGTTTGTGTCTGAATATGTTTTTGTGATGCTTGGGCCTATGATATTAACTTTTGGGAATTTTTCTTTCGGAATGCCTAGCTTTGATAACATTGCTTCCATATTTGCCAAAGTATATACAGATGCGTAAATAGGAGGAACCCTATGACCCAATCTGATTAAATGCGCCACCGCCCCAATATGATCAAGGTGTCCGTGACTTAGGAATAATGCGTCTGCTTTTGCAAGATGTTTTGAAGAATCAATAAAAAGGTTTTTTATGCTTTTGTTTTCGTGGCCTGGGAATTTATTACCACTGTCTATGATAATGCTTTTCTTTGAACCGTCTGGGTTTGTGTGTTCAATGCGGTAAAAGTTAAAGCCAATGCCATCTTCATTATTACCATAGTTAAGTAGTGTTGTTTGTCCTTTTTTATTGTTTTTCATGACAATTCCCCTTTATAAAAAATTATATCCGTAATATACCAGCAGAAATCCGCATTGTCAACATTTTTTTTGACAAAAATAATATTAAGATAATTTTAACTGATTTTTTTATACTACTTATTTATATATGCTTGTTTTTAATATATATATATTATTTATATATTTCTACGGGCTGAGATTGCCGTTTTTATGGTGGCATCGTCAAGATAATCCAATTCGCCCCCAACAGGCACCCCATGGGCAAGGGTGGTTACCTTTACGCCTTCTAAATCTTCGAATAATTCGGCTAGATAATGGTTGGTGGTTTGACCTTCCACCGTCAAAGGCAACGCCAAAATAACTTCCACTATCTCATTATCAAGTATGCGGTTTTTAAGTTTTTCAAAACCTAATTCCTCTGGACCCATTCCTTCAATAGCACTAAGCAAACCGCCTAGGATATGGTATCCGCCTTTATATTGTTTTGACCGTTCAATCGCCCACAAATCCGCCACATCTTGAATAACGCAAATTGTTTTTTTGTCTCTGGTCGTATCGATGCATATCCCGCAAGGGCTAGTCATATCAATATTACCGCAGATTTCACACGTTTTCACGTTTTCCTTAGCCTCAGCAATTACACTAGCCAAAGCATCCATTACGGTGTCTTTTCGTTTTAATAAAAACAATGCTAAACGCCTGCCTGATCTAGGGCCTAGACCGGGCAAGCGTGATAGCACTTGGATTAAATTTTCGATTGAATTTTGCATTTTAAACTAATTAAAATGGCATTTTCAAACCAGCAGGAAGTGGCAAGCCTGCCGTTGCTGATTGCATTTCTTTTGTTACTGCTTCTTCTACTTTTACAAAAGCATCGTTGAAGGCTGCTACTAATAAATCTTCTAAAACTTCTACATCGTCTGGGGTTGCTAGTGATTTATCAATTGAAATTTTCTTAACAGTTTTATCGCCTTTCACAATCACTGAAACCAAACCACCGCCTGATTTACCTTCTGCTTCTAGCTCTGTTGCTTTTGATTGTGCTTCTTCAAGCTTCTTCTGCAATTCCTGAGCTTGTTTCATCATTGCCATCATATCCATCTGTTATATCCTCTTCTTCTTGTTGTTCTTGTTCTAATTTTGTTATATCAATAATTTTTGATTGCGGAAAACTATTTAAAACCGCCGAAACGATAGGAGTTTTCGAAATATCTTGCTTTAACTCTTCTCTTTTATCTTGTTCAATTTCTTTTACTGTTTTTGCACCCGAAGTGTTTTCAACAGTGTTAACCAGCCACCTTTTATTCGTCCAATCCAATAACTTTTTAGATAATTTATAAGCAAAGTTATCTTCCATTTGTGGGGTTGGCGTTATTTCTATCAAACCTTCTTCAAATTTAACGACCCTAACATCATTCCTTAATGACACCGCGATGCTCATTTCCGATTTTTCAACCGCATAATCAATAACGTCGCTTAGGGTCTTAAACATTGTTTTTGCAGGGGTAGGTGCTTGTACAGGCGTGTGGGTTGGCACACTTGTTGGGGTTTTAGCATCAACCTCTGGGGCTGTTTGTGCTTTTGCTACTGATTCAGGTGTTTTTTTTTCAGCAGGTTGCACTGGGCTGGTTGCGGTTGTATTAGGTTGAGCCAAAACCACCTTGTCCAACATATCAACTGTTGGCGTGTTTCCTTGCATATAACACATTCTGACCAATAACATTTCCACAGTTTGCAAAGCCGATGGCGATATTCTTATTTCATCAATACCCTTTAACAACATCTGCCAAAACATCGTGAAAACTGGCATTTCTATTTGGTTTGCTATTTCTGATACTTTGTTGCGCTCGCTGTCTGATAAATCAGCATTTTCAATAGTGTCAGATTTTAATTTCAATTTAGTGAAAAGATGAGTAAGGTTAAGCAAATCTTGGATAACCGTTACTGGGTCATATCCTTGGTTATACATTGCCTTAAAATCGTTAAGCACAGTACCAATATCACCTTTTAACAACGATTCATATAGATTTATCAGGGTTTCCTTAGACGAAATCCCTACCATTTCACGAACCGCAGCGGTTGTAACCACTCCTTCTGATTGGGCTATTGATTGATCCAGCAGTGAAAGACCGTCACGCACCGAACCATCAGCAAGGCGCGCGATTATTTTTACCGCATCTTCTTCTATTTCTATTTGTTCTTTTTTGGCAATGTTTGTGAAATGGGTTCCTAAAAGTTCTTCGTCAATTCTGCGTAAATCAAACCTTTGACATCTTGACAAAACCGTTACTGGAACTTTTCTGATTTCGGTGGTGGCAAAGATAAATTTTACCTTAGCAGGTGGCTCTTCTAATGTTTTTAATAACGCATTAAAAGCATTTTTCGATAGCATGTGCACTTCATCGATGATATAGATTTTATACCTAGCCGACGCAGGATTATACCTTGTCCCGTCAATGATTTCACGGATATTGTCAACCCCAGTGTTACTTGCAGCATCGATTTCTTGAACGTCTACGTGCCTGTCTTCTGCTATTGCTTTACAATGTTCGCATACTCCGCAAGGATTAGGAGTTTCCGTGCCATTGCCGTCAGCACCAACACAATTAAGAGCTTTAGCAATGATACGAGCCGACGTTGTCTTACCAATACCACGTATCCCCGTTAAAATATAACTTTGCGCCAATTTACCATTTTTAATTCCGTTGGTAAGTGTGCGCACCAAAACCTCTTGACCTATTAAATCGTCAAATATCTGAGGACGGTATTTTCGCGCTAGCACAACATAATTTTTCATTACAAAACCCACTTTTAAAAATAAGGAGGAAACCGAAAACCAAGACCCAAGAAAAATTTAATACGACTGCTTCTTTTCAGACCTGATCGGGTTTTTAAACTTCTTGTCCTTGATTCCAGTTTCCCTATTTATAAACATAGTTAAACTTGATAAAAAATCAAGATATATTTTATTGAATTAATTGTTGACAAAAGCAAAAGAACGAGGTATGATGCTGCATAATATCAAGAAAATCATAAGTCATAGGAAGATTAAAATGGGCATAATAGTTGAAGTTGATAAGCAACACTCCGAAGAAGATAGCTGCGAAACCGAATCCTTACCAGCGATAAAAGATAAGGAAATTAATACGAGCGAGGTGAGTGAATTAAAACTTGGTGGTTATATTGATTCTTCAGGAACAATAGAAGCAGAAATTATTGAGGAAACGCCTGTTAATCCTATGGAGCATATGGCAAATATGCAAGAGGAACACGATAATTATAACAGCCCGCAATCAGCATGGGAAAGGTTAGAAAACATCCATGGCAAGATTGATATTATTACCCTTAGAAATTTATTTATAAAAGCATTAAAAGAAAATGAAGATAGTGTAGGTTTGGGTAAATACCTGGAATTTCATAATAAAATAAAACTGACCGAAGTATCAAAAATTATCCTTGATGAAAATGGTGTTTTCAAAAATAGCGATGATATATTAATTGAGGTTGAAGACAATCCAAAAATTGGGTTAGCGCTTGAAAATTTAAATTCAGACAACCCTAACAAAAACGATGTGAAGTTGGAACATTATGACTTTATCTTGTTTTCATACATTGGTATGGCAAAGTTGGTCGAAGGTGAAAATATCTATAACTGGATTGATAAGACTTTGTATGAAAAAGACCGCCAACCTAAAATAGGATTTTTCAAAGCGTTGGGTGGGCAAGTTCGCGCGCTTGCATCTGGAATTAAAAACAAAGCAATAGATACAACAGTTAACACCAAAAACAAATTAATTGCGTTGCCCGAAGCTTTTAACCAAAAAATGTCAAAAGAAGAAGCAACAGAATTATTATTCGAAGCAATTATTACAAAAGACATAAAACTACTTAAAAAAGCTATTAAAGCTGGGGGGGACGTTAACGCTACTGACAAACACGATGTACTAACCCCGCTTGTAATTGCTTGTGGCAACGGAATGCCAGTTATATTTGCAGATACTCTACTTAAAAACAAGGCTGATGTTAATAAAAATGCAAATGGCTATCTTCCTATTATTAATGCTGCGATTAATGGCAATTCAGAAATGGTAAAAACATTAATCAAATATAACGTAAATCTTTTTAAACGAAATAAAAGCGATAGAACAGCACTTTTTTGGGCAGAACACGAACAACAAAATGAAACCGCAGAAATATTACGTAATGAAATGGAAAAACAAAAAAATGATTTCATTGCTGCTGGGATAGAAGGCTCTATGAAGGACATCATACCTTTTGTTAAGCGAAGCCCCGAAATAATCAACGAAATAGATAGCGATGGCAATCATATATTCAGCTATATATGCAAAAAAACTAAAAATCCCAAAGTCATTTATCATATGGCTGAAAATGGTGCTGAGATAAACCATCAAGATGTGCATGGCAATACTCCACTTATCGACGCTGCGTATTTTGGCAATGGCGAGGCTGCGAGCATATTGATTGAAAATAAGGCTGATGTTACAATAGTAAGCCTGGACGGATATACAGCTCTTGACGAGGCAAAAAGACGCAACCACCTTAATATTGCTAGAATCATAGGAATACGGTTGGCAGAAATCGCCTATTTAGCAAATCAAGAATTGCTTAATGCAGTTAAAGAAAATGACATCGAAAGAGTAATAAAAGCAATGAAAAATGGAGCTGATGTTAATTATCAAGACAGCAATGGCGATACTGCATTTCATATAGCGTGTAAAGAAGCTACCACCGACATTGATATATTACAAACCATGATAAAACATGGCGCCAATGAAACCATCACTGGGCAAGATGATAAAACTCCACTTGATTGGGCAGAGATTAAACAGTCTATGAAAAAAATAAAAGTTATAAAAGATGCGTTAAATGCAAGGCGAAATGATATCACAAATGCGATAGATGAATTACACAATGCTTGTATTAATGGGGATTACAACAAAGTTAAAACCCTTATTAATGCTGGGTTTAATGTTAATGCTACTGATAAAGACGGCAATACGGCAATTTTATTTGCATCAATTCGTGGTCACTCAGAAATCGTAGAATTGCTGATTAAAAATGGAGCAAAGGTTAATGTTAAAAACAATGCTGGAATAACCCCACTTATGCGCGCTACCGTAAAATCCAAAACAAAAACTATGCAAATATTAATCGATAATCGCGCAGATCTTTATGCAAAAGATAATGAAGGCAAAAGTGTCATTTATTATGCTGATAATTCGTTATATTTTGAAAAATCAAGACCTTTAATAAACAAAGCAATCCAAAAAAGAAAAAAAGCAACAGCAGATTTAATAAAAGCAATAAAAGAAGGTATTTATATAAATGTTGAACAAGCAATTCTTAGCGGGGCTGATGTTAATTCGCCATCAGGTGGTTTTCATTCTCTACCATTAAATATTGCAGTATTATCAAGAAACAGATCTGTAGAATCAAATACATTCGAAAAAAATTATTATGAGATATCAAAATTGCTTATAAAAAACGGGGCAAACGTTAATGGCGAAGATGAACTTAGAGGAACGCCACTAGATATCGCAGCCGGGAACAATGATATTTATATGATAAAATTGTTATTTGATAACAAGGCAGATGTAAATTATGAAGATAGATATACAAAAACGCCATTTTTAAATGCTTGTGCGTGGAGCCTTACATTACCATCTGTTATAAATTTGATGATTAAAAATGGTGCCAACATCAACTATCAAAATGAAGAAGGATTAACCGCGCTGATGCTTATTACCCGCGCAAATCCTGAATATAATAAAGATACTTATCATAATCAAATTGAAAAAGTTAAAATACTTATTGCAAACGGAGCGGACCTATCACTCACAGACAAATACGGCAAAACCGCGCTTGATTATGCAAAAGAAAATAATCATCTCGAAATGATAAAAATGATTGAAGATGAAATAGAGAAACCACAAAAAGCAAAAAACTTAGATTTACTAAATGCTATTAAAAATAGTATTTACAACAAAGTAGAACAAGCTATTCTTAACGGTGCCGATATAAACGGTCAAGATGATGACGGCAACACTGCTTTTATGTTGGCAGTACAAGTAAATGAGCACAGAATTATTAAATTATTAATTAAGAATAGAGCAAATCTTAACACCCCAAATAACAACGGCAACCCGCCACTTATCTGGGCAATAAGAAATGGACGCATAACTGCAAGCAAAATGATCATAAATTCAGAGATTGCTGATTTAGATATTCAAGACAAAGATGGCGTTACTCCATTATTTATGGCTGTTGCGGAAAGCAATCATGAAGTCATTAAAATGTTAACAAATAAAAAAGCAAACCCGAATATTCCCGATAATGACGGTGATTATCCGCTTACCTGGGCAATTAAAAATAGGCGTTCAGCTAGCGCCAAAATTATTATAGATTCAGACCTTGCTGATTTAAATGTTCAAGATAAAGATGGCGTTACTCCATTATTTATGGCTGTTTCGAAAAGTAATCATGAAGTCATTAAAATGTTAACAAATAAAAAAGCAAACCCGAATATTCCTGATAATGATGGCGATTATCCACTTACCTGGGCAATAACAACAGGACGCATGGCTAGCGCTAAAATTATTATAGAATCAGACCTTGCCGATTTAAATGTTCAAGATAAAGATGGTGTTACTCCATTATTTAGGGCTGTCGCGAAAGGTGCCCATGACGTCACTAAAATGTTAACAAATAAAAAAGCAAATCCGAATATTCCTGATAATGATGGTGATTATCCACTTACCTGGGCATTAGAAAATGATTACATATCTAGCGCCAAAATCATTATAAATTCTGGGCTTGTTGATTTCAGTGTTAAAAATTCAAAAGGTGAAACTCCGCTTGATATTGCTATACAGATTAATAACAAAGAAATTATCGACTTGATAAAAAATGCTATGGATAAAAATAATGATTCAAAAATTCCTGCTATTATCTCTGCAATTATTAATAAAAACCCAGCAAAAGTCAGAAACCAATTAATTGATGGGGCTGATATTTATGAAACAATACCAGGTACTGATAAAGATGCTGTATCTATGATTGATGAGATTTATTCAAAAAATCGCTGTGCAGCAACAAAAGATATTAAAGAACTTATTCATGCAGAAGCAAAAAGACGCAAGCACGGACATAGCAAATTTAACAGCAAAGAAATGGCTATTTTAAAACAAATTGCGCTTAGTGGGCAAAAAACAAGGTAAGAAATAAAAAAATAGGAAAGGCTATAAGCCGGGTTCTGTAATCGATAATCATTCATCTGGGAGCATAGTTACCTATACCCTCTAGCAACCTACCTCGCTGCGTGCAGGAATTCACATAGCAGCATATCTTGGTTTTGCTTCTGGTTGGGTTTACCATGCGACGTTGTTACCAACGCTCCGGTGCGCTCTTACCGCACCTTTTCACCTTTTCCTATATAAATATAGGTAGTTTGTTTTCTGTGGCACTTTCCCTAGAATTACTTCTGGCGGGCGTTACCCGCAACCATATTCCTGTGAAGCCCGGACTTTCCTCTACTATACCATTACAATATAACAGCGATTATCCGCCTTTCCCTATAATACACTATATACTAAATTATTTTTTTTGCTAGAGTATTTAACGATTATATTGGTTCTTTTTCGTGAAGGATTTTAATTTTTGAATTTTGCTTTTTGATGAGGGCTAGTATTCCTTAGCCGAAGAGAAAAGCGAAAAAGCAAAAAATAAAAGACAAGCATAAAACTATTCAATATAATTATTAAATGCTCTAGAGTATTTTATAATTCTATTTATCAAGAAAATGCTCTATACTATTTTTTATGATTGAAATGATAAGATACATTATAAACACAACACTTAAGGTTATAAAATATCCAATTGGGCTTTTTATGCTGTACCTTTTACCTGCAGTTTTTTTGGCGTATCCCCAATATTACAACCGTTTTTGGCGGTGGCATGATTATAATTTTTATTTCATCTGCGGGTTTGTTACAGCTTCGTTAATTTGGATTATATTTTTTATCGGCAGACCAAACTTTTTAAAAACTTTAGAACACGAAATGAACCATGCTATTATGGGCTTTTTGACCTTTAACCCCCCTACTGAAATCGATGTTTTTGAAACCGGTGGCGGATATACTAAAATAAAAGGCGAACTTAATTGGCTTATCGCACTTGCCCCTTATTTCGTGCCTCTTACCGCCCTTGGGATGATTGGGGTGGCATGGTTTATTAATGCAGCAACTGGTTATGTACCACTATGGATTTTAGCAGGCATCGGGGTCGGATGCGGTTATAATGTATTCGCCAATTTAGGACAAATTTACCCTCAACAAACCGATTTCAAAGTGGCTGGCAGAATCTTTTCAATTATGTTTATTCCTACTATGAACTTACTAGTTTACGGATGGATTTTAACCTTTGTCAACGATGGAGGCAAAGGCAAAGAAATTTTCATTAACCTTATAAAGTACAATATATCAAAATATGACACCTATTTATAATAAAAAATCAGCGGTCAAAACCGATTGGAATGATTGGCGTTGGCAAATAAAAAATTCTATCAATGATGGGGAATTTATCATAACCCCATATACTGCTAGCTTAATTGACAAAAGCAATAAAAGCGCGCCTCTTAACATCATATTTGGGCAGAACAAAACAAAAAAAGTTATAAAAAAATGCGAATCTATTGACCCGCTTGATGAATTAAAATACACAAAAACCAAACATATTATCCATAAATATAAAGACAGGGTTTTGTTCCTTGCATCATCAATTTGCGCCAGCTATTGTGGATATTGCACAAGGTCTAGGCTTGCTGGTACCCCTGTTTCATTTGATTATGAAGAATCATTTGCTTATTTGCGCGCCAGCCCTAAAATAAAACAAGTAGTGATTTCAGGCGGCGATCCATTAATGCTAAGTAACGATAATTTAAAAAGTTTGCTAGAAGGATTGCGCAAAATCAAATCAATCGAAGTAATTCGAATCGCAACCAAACTTGCAACAACCTTGCCCCAACGATTTGATAAAGAGCTGATTAAAATCCTTACAAATGCACGCCCTGTGATTGTTTCCGTTCACGTTTCTCACCCGGATGAAATCACAAAAGATTTTAAAAAAGTTTGCAAAAAATTAAATAAAGCTGGGGTTATGCTAAATTCGCAATCTGTGATGATAAAAGACGTTAATGATAATGTTAAAACCCTGAAAAACCTGTGTCAAAAGCTGATTAAAAACTTTGTCGTTCCTTATGCAATATACAGTTGCGATAAAATCGTAAATGGCAAAAAATATCGAGTCCCTATTAAAAAAGGCGCTGAATTAATGGGCAAGCTAAAAGCAAGAGTGTCGGGGACAATTGTACCTAGTTATTTCGCAGATATTCCGTACGCAGAATCTAAGGTTTTAATCACCACCCACAATGTGAAAAAGGCAAGCAAAAAATTTGCCAGCCTCACTGACGAAACTGGCAAAAATCATAAATATATTAATAAGTAAAGTACTTTACGATTAAATGCTCTAAGTAAAACTATCGTGAATTTGATTTAATAGCCAACATCGTTTGACTGAATAATTCCTTTACACCATTGTGATGTTGCGATTTTTGGATATAAAGCGTCCAAGAACAAATGTTTTTTCCAACTGGACTGTCATAATCAGAAAGAGTATCAACCAATCTGAAATAATTATCTACCATTTGTGATATACGTCCTTTATCTTTTTTAAGAGCTAAGCTTTCCAAATTATATTTTGGATTTTCGTATAAAGCCCCTTCTAATGCTTCATTTATTTGCAATTTTGAACGGAAACATGCATTTTCATCCAACAAAATTGCCAAAGGTCGAGAAATATTGTAATAAGACAAACTAAGAAAACCATATCTTTTAAAAAGTCTATTTGTTCTAGGGTCATTAGTAATTGTTTTATGAAAAGACCTTAAAAATCCTGCTCCATCTGTTATACTTTGCTCGGCTGCTATTATTTCATAATAATCTTTTTGCCATTTTTCTCTTGCTAAAATTTTCGCACCAGATCTAAATATTTTCGCAGCAGGCAAACTATAATCATGTTTTAATTTAAAATTTTTATTTATTCCTATCTTATTTAAAAAAGAAGAAGGTGATATAAAAATGGTTTTATTAATCAAATTTGAAAATATATTTTTCTTCTTAATCGTTGCTACTTCTGGCATTATACTGTCCAAAGTTTCTGTCGTCCAATTTATAATATTTTTATCTTCAAATTCAACAATCAAAGGAATGTAATTATTTATTATATCTGTTTTCGCAATTTCTATTGGGAATGTTCTGTCTTTATGATCATGTATGATTTTAACTAAATGCTCTGTACGCGCTTTTCCCAATTCCATAATGTCATTAAGACCTTTGAAATTCCCGTTTTTATCACAGATAAGTTCAACAATTTCCTCTAGCTCTATTCTTGGGTACATGGAAAGAGTTCTTGCAAATGGCGCTGTTTGCGGACTTCTATCTAATGCTAACATAAATAATTCTTTTAATTTTTTTGAATCTAGCGCACCATACTTTTCCTCTAGCCTTGTTGGGTGAGGCAAATTATTTTTTATTACAACAGATGCATCATTTTTATCAACTATTGTATCATCGTCAGACAACATTTCTATCATATTTAATCTCCTTTTTATAATACAGCTCTACAATAATGATTTTCCCTCAAATGTCAACATTTTTTAAACAATATAAATGACAAAAAAATAATTTGCTAGATGCATATTTCTGTATTTTATTTTTCAATCAACATAATGAATAAACATATCTAAACATTGACAACAACGAAACTAGCGAATCGATGTATAAATCCCCATTGCTATCTAAAGCAAGCGGGAGATTACAGTAATGCTAACACACAATACACCATAAAAAAATCCCCATAGTTTGGGGATTTTATATTGCTTTTTTTAAAAAAGCGAATTATTTTGCAGCTGCGATTTTTTCAGATGCTTTTTTAATTCTTTTTTTCAAGCTAAGCGCTTCTTCTGAAAGTCTGCTGTTAGGAGTGTTCAACAAATAACCGTCGATTCCGCCTTTTTTCTCAATAGTTTTAAGACCACGAACAGATACTTTCAAACTTACTTTTGAACCCAAAGTTTCACTTAACAAAGAAACTTTTTGTAAATTAGGCATAAATGTACGTTTAGTTTTGTTATTAGCGTGACTTACATTATTTCCAACTGCTACTTTTTTGCCTGTAACTACACAACGACGTGACATAGCTTTATCCTTTCTTGTATTTCTTATTGTTTATCTTTTAATTTTTTAACAAGACGAGAAACTTTACGTGCCGCAGTCTTTTTCTTTACAGTACCACGAGAAGCCGCTCTCATCAATTCTGATTCTGCTGCTCTTACCGCGATAACTGCATCTTCCTTAGTCGCAGTATCAATACTTGTTATTGCTTTTTTAGTTATTGTACGAACCCTTGCTTTGCGATTTGAGTTAACCAAAGTCTCTTTAGCACGGCTTCTGATACGTTTTTTAGACGATTTTTTATTTGCCATAAGTTTATTCCTTAAATTAATATAGTTTCTAAATGGATTTTGACTTGTATAATATAAATTAGAAAAAGAGTCAATATAAATATTACTTTTTTTATAGACTTTTTTATATAATTATGGTATTATATAGCATATTTAACGTTTTTTGAAAAGGGTTTTATGTATGAAAGTTGTTAATTTATTAAAAGATAGCAAAAAGAAAACTGTTTCCTCTTCTGATGAAAGCATTAATTTTTTGCGCAATTTTCGTGCGATGAGCGCCCTTGAAGGCCTTAATACTACAAAAGCCCACAAAAATATGCTTAATGACCTTGCCACTGGCAAAATTTCCAAACAAGAATATATATCTGCTAGAATGAAATCTGCTATTTAATTAATATGGCTGATTACTGGACAAGCGAAGACGATCCATATATAGACAAAGAACATAAAGTCCTTAAAAACCTTGCTGGGATTACATCTCAACAACAACTTAACATATATGAAGATGCGGTTGCTGATGCTTCTATGTTAGAAATTATGGATTTCATAAAAGACGAGTCCCTTACCTTTGAATTATGGAAAAAAGTCCACAAAATAATGTTTAGAGACGTTTACGAATGGGCGGGCAAAATCAGAACCGTTCGCATGACAAAAGGAACGTCATTATTTGCGAATCCGCAATTCATAGAATTTTGCGGAAAAGATTTGTTCAAAGAGCTTAAATCCGAAGGTAATTTAGAAAATTTATCTCTTAAAAAAATATCAGAACGACTTTCCTATTATTATAATAATTTTAATGCTATTCATCCCTTTAGAGAAGGAAATGGCAGAAGCCTTAAAATCATAATAACAGAAATTGCAAGACGGGCTGGATATCACATCGATTGGGAAAAACTGTCGTTCCAAGAAAATATCACAGCCTCAATCGAAGGTTTTAACGGAAATTACGAACCTTTTTGTAAAATATACAGCGAAATTTTAAGCAAAATTTGAATAATTACAACTAATTATTTATGAATTCATTGCTTCGAAAAAGTCTGCATTATTTTTTGATTGTTTTAACTTGTCAATCAAGAATTCCATACCGTCAACAGTACCCATTTGCATTAATACGCGGCGCAAAATCCACATTTTTGCAAGCGTGCCTTTATCCATTAACAATTCTTCTTTTCTTGTTCCTGATTTTGTAACGTCGATTGATGGGAACACGCGTTTGTCAGATAATTTTCTATCTAGCACTACCTCTGAATTACCCGTACCTTTGAATTCTTCGAAAATAACTTCGTCCATTCTTGAACCAGTATCCACCAAAGCAGTAGCGATAATAGTTAGTGAACCGCCCTCTTCGACATTTCTAGCAGCACCAAAGAAACGTTTAGGTTTTTGTAAAGCATTGGCATCAACACCACCAGTTAAAACTTTGCCCGAGCTAGGAATAACAGTGTTGTATGCACGTGCCAACCTAGTGATAGAATCCAACAAGATTACAACGTCTTTTTTATGCTCTACCAATCTTTTTGCTTTTTCAATAACCATCTCAGCCACTTGAACGTGTCTTGTTGCTGGTTCATCGAACGTAGAACTTATCACTTCGCCCTTTACCGAACGTATCATATCGGTAACTTCTTCTGGTCTTTCGTCTATCAAAAGCACAATTAGCGACACTTCTGGGTGATTTTTAGTGATTGCGTGGGCTACATCTTTTAACATCACTGTCTTACCAGTACGAGGAGGAGCAACGATAAGACCTCGTTGACCTTTACCTTGTGGTGAGACTAAATCAATTATCCTTGCTGTAAATTTCTTGCTATCAGAATCGTCACCGCTTTCCATAACAAATCTTTCGTCCGGAAAAAGCGCAGTTAAGTCATCAAAATTAACTCTATGACGAACAACATCTGGGCTGTCGTAATTTATAGTGTTCACTTTTAATAATGCAAAATACCTTTCACCATCTTTTGGCGAACGAATTTCGCCTTCCACCGTGTCACCAGTCCTTAGCCCAAATTTTTTAATCTGTGAAGGTGATACATAAATATCATCAGGACCAGCCAAATAATTAGCCTCAGGCGCCCTTAAAAAACCGAATCCATCAGGAAGAACTTCTAAAACTCCGTCAGCAGTTATAATTGTGTCTTTATCTTCTGCATAATGTTTTAAAATCGCAAACATCATGTCTTGAATACGCATTCCAGATGCATTTTCAACGCCAATAGTTTCCGCCAAAGCCAAAAGATCTTTTGGACTTTTTTGTTTTAATTCTTTTAGATTCATAGTTGTTCCCTTTACAGAAGCAAAATTGTGATGTGATAGTTTAAATAGAAAACCCGAACGGGTATAGTAAGTTCAATACAATATAATGCATAAAATGTCAAGATAGTTTTATTGCTAATTTATATCTATGTAAACTCAAAACAAAAACAATCCGAAAATATTAAAATTAATTATTGACAAAATTACTTTTGAGGTGTAATATTGTGCTATTGTAGAATTCTCAGTCATATAAAAAGGAAGATGTTGATGATTAATAACGACATAAAAAAACAATCGCAAGCAGTAGAATTAAAGCAAAAACGCGAAAAAGCTAAACAAGAATATAACAATATGGAAAATACTCTTAACAGGCTTGAAAATTCTTATCCTGATAAAGAATTTGATGAATTGTTCATTGATGCATTAAAAAGAAATCCTGAAACAACTGGGCTTGCTGTCTCTATTGAAAAATTAAAAGATGTTAATATGTCTGATGTTTTTTCTTTAATTTGCGATGAAAATGGCAATTTTATCAATACCACAGATGCCTTTGCTCTTAATATGACAGTTCTTAAAGACGTGGCTGAATTTGGCAAAAATATTCCTATTTTAAGTATAGAAGAAGATATAAACCCTATCAAAACAGCAGAAGTGGCAAAGAAAAATTTCGTTTATAATAATAATCTGGATATCAGCGCGATGTTAAAAGAATATCACGCAGTGGCAAACCTTATGACTGGGCAAAACCCATACAGCTGGACTGAAAAAGCATTAAACACAGAAATCGCTGTTCAAAAACATGTCCACACTCCAGATATTGTTGAAAGCAATCGATTTAAAAAATTTGCTTCCGGGGCATTAAATATATTAAGAAATATTTTGCCAACTAGGACAAATCCAAATATGTCGCTTGAATTAAAATCAATAAATCGTGATTGGGGAAGGCGAACTCATCAATATGATTTGATAATAAATGGTAAAAAGTTAGAACTAACTACAGAAATTTATAAATATAAATATTGCGAAGACGGACACGTTTCTTTTTCTTTAAAAGGAGAAGATGTCGAATATTCTAAATTGCAAGGATATGGAATAATATTAAAAGACAGAGTAAAACATTTAAAGTTATTCAGCAAGTCATTGGATAAATTAAACCCAGCAGTAATGATATTTAAAGATGCTTTGAAATTGATTCCTGCTGCTAATAAAGCTTATGATAAAATGATAGCTGCTGAAAAAGAAACAGCAAGACAGGCAAAAGAAATAGAAGAAAGAAAAAAATGCATTAAACTGCTTGCAATTAAGAATGCAGTAAACACAAAAGCAATTGGTGAATAAATTAAAATGTACAACAAGATAAAAAAGCAAAATGGAGAGAGGTTTGCAAAAGCTATTAGGACTTTTGACAACGGCATTTTTGACGTTCCTGATTTGGATAAGACCCTTAAATATGCTGGACGTGATGCAAGTCCTATTATGAATTATCTTGTGTCATTAAAAGATATAAAAATCGAAGAACACGGAGTTTATAAAGATCCAAAAGATTTAGCAGAGTTGGCTGGATATGATTATTATCATGTAACAAGCCACAAACAAGCTCTGGAATTCCAAAAATATTATGCTGATGGTGAAAAATTATGCACTTTTGGTGATTATTCTCGCACAGATAGATATCACGTGGTTTGGTTGATTAAAAAAGATTATGATAAAATTGTGCGTGGCAGACCTCCAAAGCGAGACGACCCATACGGCACCAGTGTTATGAGCATTCAAATGCTAAAAAATGGCGGTTTTATTTCGATAAAAAATAGGTATAATCATACTGTAAGCAATCCTGATAACACGCTTAATTCCAATCCTAATAACATTATTATGGGTCTTTCCCAGTCATTAAAACATAAATTCAATGTTGATTTTTCCAGCCAAGAAGAAAGATTACCCGAAAATTATATAGAGATAAATGGAAAAATAATAAAATACACTAAAGAAACAAACAACATTTATTCAGGTAATGGTTTTTATGTAAAAGATGGCGAAGTTATAGAGATTGATAAAAACAAAGAACTTATGATTGAAAATTTTGTTTTAAATATGCAAACCAAAGAAATCAGAAATATTTTTAACGACAATAAAGATTCCTTTGCAAAAGCTCTGTCTGAGGAAATTGATGGCAGAAAACTACAAATCACCAAAAATGAAAATGGCAACAAATGTTTGCTAGCAGACGGTGTTGAGATTTTAGAGATAAAAGACAGCGAAATAATCTCGCTTCATTTCCCGAATGTTACAGAAATTGATAGTGAGTTTTTAGCATATACTAACAAATTAACCAATCTATCAATGCAAAATTTAACTAAAATATGTGGCGGTTGCTTTTTCTCTGCAGCCTCTTTAACCAATGTATCAATGCCTAATCTTGTGGAAATAGGGGCTTGGTCCTTTAATAGCGTTAATTCTCTAAAAAATCTTTCAATGCAAAATTTAACTAAAATGGGGGCTAATTGCTTTTTCTGTGCAAAGTCATTAATCAATGTATCAATGCCAAACCTTGTGAAAATGGGAACTTGGTCCCTTAGTCGAGTAAATTCTTTAAAAACTCTATCAATGCCTAAATTAGAGGAAATGAGTGATAATTGTTTTCAAAGTATTAAGTCATTGGCTAGGATAATAATGCCTATGGAATTGATTACCTATAATATGATAAAAGCAATTAAAAAGAACAGCTATCCAAGGGTGGTGGATATGGTTAAAAATCAAGCTTTATTAAATGCGTGTCAAAATACAAGGTAAATAAAAATGGAGAAACAAATTAGAAGACAAATAATAGAAGCAGAAATTATTGAGGAAACTCCTGTTAATCCTATGGAGCATATGGCAAATATGCAAGAGGAACACGATAATTATAACAGCCCGCAATCAGCATGGGAAAGGTTAGAAAACATCCATGGCAAGATTGATATTATTACCCTTAGAAATTTATTTATAAAAGCATTAAAAGAAAATGAAGATAGTGTAGGTTTGGGTAAATACCTGGAATTTCATAATAAAATAAAACTGACCGAAGTATCAAAAATTATCCTTGATGAAAATGGTATTTTCAAAAACAGCGATGATATATTAAGTGAGGTTGAAGATAATCCAAAAATTGGATTGGCACTTGAAAACCTTAATTCAGACAACCCTAACAAAAACGATGTGAAGTTGGAACATTCTGACTTTATCTTGTTTTCATACATTGGTATGGCAAAGTTGGTCGAAGGCGAAAATATCTATAACTGGATTGATAAGACTTTGTATGAAAAAGACCGCCAACCAAAAATCGGATTTTTCAAAGCGTTGGGTGGGCAGGTTCGCGCGCTTGCATCTGGTGTTAGGCAAAAAACTGCATCAGCAATCGAATCCACTAAAACAAAAACAAACCTTGCCATTGAAAGTGCAAAAAACAGAACAAACCTTGCTATTAATAGGGTTAAAAACACAAAGCTTGCCCTATCTGAAACTTCAAAATATCTTGAAAATAATCCTAAAAATTCACGCGAATTGGCTTTTAATTGGTTAATGATAGGCATTAGCCAAGGTGATTATAAAAAAGTTGAACAAGCCATAAATAATGGCGCTGATGTAAATGGTAATGACAATTATCACAACACTCCGCTTACTTCTGCTTGTTATAAACCTAATCATAAAATTGTCGAACTGTTGCTTAAAAATGGTGCAAAGGTTAATATGAGAAATGATAACGGTTACCTGCCACTTCATTTCGCAGCTGGTTCTGGGAATATAGAAACAATAAAAATTTTAATCAAGTATGGGGTCAACTTGTTTTTAAAAGATTGCGATGATAAATTAGCAGTTGATTGGGCAATTGAAGATGATATGAAAGAAACTGCAGAATTTTTAAAACAAGAAATGGACAAGCAAAATCAAAAATTTCTTAGGGCTGTTGCAAATAATGACCTAGAAGAAGTTAAAAAACTTATTAAACAAGGGGTAGATATAAATACAAAAGATGAAAAAGGATTTACCGCGTTAAGCCATGCTTGCCTTATCACAAAAAATATAGAAATGATCGAACTTTTAATTGATAATGGTGCAGATATAGACACAAAAACAAATGAAGGTAATACGCCACTTATATCCGCTTGTTACTTTGGAAACAACGATGTTGTTGATTGTTTGGTCAGTAATGGCGCAAATATTTATATAGAAAATGACGGTGGTCATAATGCAAAAAAAACAGCAGAAATTATTTTAAATAATGAAGCAATTGAAATCATCGAAAATAGAAAAGAAAAAATCACTAAAAAATTAATCAAAGCCGTTAAGGCAGGCAATGTCGATAAAGTAAAAAAACTTATCAGTGCTGGCGGTGATGTTAATGCAAAAGATGCCGATGGAAATTCTATTTTGATGATAGCTGCGATAGATAAAAACAAATGCGATATTCTTGAAATATTACTGGATAACGATGCGGATACAGAACTTAGGAATGAAAAAGGCGTAACCCCACTTATGACGGCGGCACACTTTGGTAATTCAGAAGGGGTTATGATTTTGATGAATTACGGAGCAGATATTTTTGCTCAAAAAGACGGAAATTATGCAACATGGTACGGTGAAATCGAAGGCTATTTTGATATCAGAGATATGCTTAATCGCGCCATGACTAATGCAAGAAATGAAGCAACAGCAGACCTAATCAAACATGTTAGAAATAATGATTATGATAAAGTTGAACAAGCAATAAAAAACAAAGCCAACATAAATATAAAAGACAAATACGGCAGAACTGCACTTATGCAAAATCGTTCGATTGAAATTATGGAATTGTTATTAAAAAATAAACCCGATGTTGATATGCAAGACGACATTGGAAACACCGCCCTTATTTATAACTGTTTATTAGGCAATTATGAAAAAGCAGATCTTTTACTTACTTATGGGGCAAATCCCGATATTAAAAATGAAAACGGATTTACCGCGCTTATGCGTGCTGCTGAAAATGGTAATGCAAAAATCGTTGAAAGATTGATATATTTTGGTGCTAATGTTTCTATAAAAAATAACGATGGGCAAACTGCTCTTGATTTAGCCAAACTTTCAAAAAACAAAGAAGTAATTAAAATTTTAGAACAAGCAACCATACAAAAAAATAAAAAAATAGCTAGACAAGCTGCTATACTAACCCAACTAGTCAGAGATTAAGAAAATAAATATGAAAAATTTAAATACAAAATCACAAGTTGTAACTATTGCAAAAGAAGATGAAGCAATTATAAAACAAGCAAGAGACCCAAGAAAAGCTCACGATAGATTGCTTGAAAAACATCCTGATAAAAATATGATGGAATTGTTTATAGAGGCTCTTAATCAAAATGAAAAAACTGCTGATTTAGGTGCTGGTATTAAAAAAATTAAAGATATAGAACTATCTGATATTTTTGCACTTATATGCAATAAAAACAGCAATTTTAAAGACAGTGCAGAAGCATTAATCACTAATCTTGAATTTCTTGAAAGTACTGCTGAATTGGGTAATGAAATTGTTACAAGCCCTCAAAACACCCTAGCCCAAACTATCGAAGTTAAAAGAAAAGCAGAAGAGCATGGAGAAAAAACAAACATCAGTTTGATGTTGATGAAATATCATAAAATTGCCGATTATTTTGCTGGGCAAAATCCATATAGCTGGATAGAAAATATTTTAAATAATGCACCCACTATTTATAATGAAAAAGACAACATTCAAACAACAGAAATAGCAATTAAAAAAGAAAATTTCTTCACAGATTTTAAGGAAAAAATTAAAAACAGTAAAATTTTAATCAGCAAGAAAAAAACAATCGAATTAGAAAATGCTGTATATTTT
Source organism: uncultured Lactobacillales bacterium (assembly GCA_964369365.1). Lineage (GTDB taxonomy): Bacteria > Pseudomonadota > Alphaproteobacteria > CAYJES01 > CAYJES01 > CAYJES01. The sequence goes on from CAYJES010000006.1 coordinate 39,646, forward strand.
GGCGACTATGAAAAATGTGAAAAATTACTTAAAAGTATGAGAGTTGATGTTAATCATTGTAATGATGAAGGTCACACAATCCTTATGCAAGCATGTAAAGAAGGCAATACCAAAATAGTCAAACTGTTGCTTAGACATGGCGCAAAAATGGAAATGCAAACTTTTACTGGTGAAACTGCCCTTATATATACAGCTAAATATGAACATATTGAAACCATGATAGCATTATTAGAATATGGAGCAAATCCAAACACACTAAATAATGCTAATAGTTCGGCTTTAATTGAAGCTGCTTTATTTAAAAACCCTAAAGGCATTCCTGTATTACTTGAATACAATGCTGATGCTAATATTCAAAATGTTTGGGGAAAAAATGCGTTGATGTTAGCATGTCGTGGCGATATTTTAGAAGCTGTGAAATTGTTATTGCCTAAAACAAAAAATATAAATGCTCAAGATGAAGAAGGCAAAACTGCCCTCTTACACGCAATATATGGAGGAAATGAGAATATTGTTAAATTATTATTAGATGACGGTGCTGATGTTTTAATTAAATGTGAAAAAGGAAAATCAGCATTGGATTATGCAAAGCAGTGGTATGATCCAATAAATCCCGCGATTTATAACCTAATATATAAAGCAACTGAATTACAAAAAAACACGATAAAATTGCTGGAAGCAATTGAAAAAAATGATATTAAATCGGCAAAAAAAATTATTAAAAATGGTGTTTGTTTTAAGTATAAAAATAAATCAGGCAAGACGGTTCAAGAAATTGCTATTGAATGGGAACGCACAGAAATTGCTGGATTGATCGCAAATACGATAAAAAAAGAAAATTTAAAATCAGCATTAATAGTTAATATAGAAAATAATGAAAAAATCAAAATTGCTAATTATGAATTAATCGAAGGTGTCAAAAATGATGATATTGACAAAGTAAAATCAGCAATCAAAAAAGGTGCAAACATAAATATTCAAGATGAAGAAGGCAACACTCCGATTTCAATTGCTTGTAAAAATGCTAATAAGAAAATTGCCCAACTTTTATTGTTAAATGATGCAGATGTTTCGATTAAAAATAATGATGGACATACTCCGCTTATGCGAGCAAAATTTTGGGCGGGAGACGATTTTGCAAACATCATTATTAATCATATCGAACAAAAAAATAATTCATTGTCAAGAGAAGAATTGTTGATGAATATAGCATATAACTGTCAAGAATTAGGAAGATAGCAATAAAAAAAATCCCTTCATTATTTTGAAGGGACTTTTTTAAAATTTTTTAAAAAATTATTTCTTTTTAGAAACAGCTTTTTTAGCAGGTGCTTTTTTAGCAACAACAGTTTTCTTAGCAACCGCAGCTTTTTTAGCAACTACTGGTTTTTTTGCAACCGTTTTTTTAGCAGCAGTTTTTGGTGCAGCTTTCTTAGCAGCACAACATTTAGAACCACCACAAGCTTGCACAGCTTTCATCCAATGTTCGTGTTCACGACCAGTTGGGCATCCTTCTTCTTGCCAGATAGAATATGCTTTTGCTCTTATTTTATCTTCATTCATTTTTTTACTCCTTTTCAAAAATAATATCAGATAACGAATTCAGTATGCACCTTTTTTTTTAAACTGGCAATTGTTTTTTTTAATTTTTTTACTATAATCAAAATAATAAATCCGAAATTTTAATTTATGAAAGAAACAAGCACCATGAAAAATGAATTACACCAAGACGTTATCCATGAAATTACAACCAAAGGATATAGTGATGCTTTTTCTATTATGGGCATGCATCAAGGATACGATGAAAAGCTATTTATCCGGGCGTTTCACCCTGATGCCGATACAATCGAAGTTATCGATTTAAAAACAAAAAAATCTGTTGGTGTTATGAAAAAAAATCATGACAGCGGGTTGTTTCAAATTAATTTAGAGAAAAAACAATTCTTTCCATACAGCTTTAAAATCAATCTTAAAAACGGAAAAAGTTATGAAACCAGAGATGCGTATTCTTTTTTACCTGTGATTTCTGAAGAAGATTTATACCTTTATAACGAAGGCAATCATTACCGTATTTATGAAAAATTAGGCGCACATGTGATTGAACATGACGGAGCAAAAGGTGTTTGTTTTGCGGTTTGGGCGCCTAGCGCTAAACGTGTTAGTGTGGTTGGTTCGTTTAATAATTGGGACGGCAGAAGACATACGATGAGGTTGCGTGGGTCAAGTGGGATATGGGAAATTTTCATCCCAGATGTTAAAGCTGGCGACATGTATAAATACGAAATCGTTGGTTGTTATGGTCAAGTATTACCTCTTAAATCTGATCCATTTGCATTTTATGCAGAAAAGAAACCTGCTACTTCCAGCATTGTTTACGATCCTAAAAAATATAAATGGAAAAATAAAAATTGGGTGGAACAAAGAAAAAAATTAAACGATTTAAATGCCCCTACTTCTATTTACGAAGTGCATCTTGGCTCGTGGAGAAGAAATCCAGAAGAAGGAATGAGATACCTGACCTATAAAGAAATGGCAAAAGAACTTGTCCCTTATGTAAAAGAAATGGGCTTTACTCATGTTGAATTTATGCCTATATCGGAACACCCTTTTGATGGCTCTTGGGGTTATCAGACCCTTGGGCTTTATGCACCAACCAGCCGTTTTGGCACGCCTGATGATTTTAAGGCGCTTATCGATGCATTCCACAGCGCAGGCATCGCAGTTATAATCGATTGGGTTCCAGGGCATTTTCCAAAAGATGCGTACGGACTTTCATTCTTCGATGGCACACATTTGTATGACCACGCAGACCCAAGAAAAGGTGAACATAAAACTTGGGGGACTAGGATTTATAACTTTGGCAGGAATGAGGTCAGAAACTTTCTCCTCGCTAACGCACTATTTTGGATGCGCGAATATCAAATCGACGGTATCAGGGTTGATGCAGTTGCGTCTATGATTTACCTTGATTACGACCGCGAAGATGGTCAGTGGGTTGCAAACCAATATGGTGGAAATGAAAATTTAGAAGCAACATATTTACTGCGCAGAATGAACGAACTAGTGTACAGCGAAGACGTTGGATTTGCTACTTATGCAGAAGAATCAACTTCTTTTCCTATGGTATCGCGCCCTACTTATCTGGGCGGTTTAGGGTTTTCGTATAAATGGAATATGGGTTGGATGCACGATACGCTTAAGTATATGAGCAAAGACCCAGTGTACAGAGAACATCATCAACATAATATGACTTTTGGTTTGATTTATGCTTTTTCTGAAAACTTTGTATTGCCGCTTTCTCATGACGAAGTAGTGCATGGTAAAAAATCTTTGATTGAAAAAATGCCGGGAGATACTTGGCAAAAATTTGCAAACTTGCGTTCTTATTATACATTTATGTACACTCATCCTGGTAAAAAATTATTGTTTATGGGCGGCGAATTTGCCCACGATTATGAATGGTATGAAGAAGACAGCTTGCGGTGGTTTTTGTTGGGCGATGATTATCATAAAGGTATCCAAACAATTGTAAAAGATTTGAACGATTTATATTCTAATCACAACTCTTTGCACGAACTTGACTTTGAACAAGGCGGGTTTGAATGGATTGATTATCAAGACGCTAGACAATCGGTTATGACGTATATAAGAAAAGGCAAAAACCCTGATGATTACCTTGTGATTGCTTGTAATTTTACCCCTGTGCCTCGTGATGCTTATCCAATCGGCGTAAACGAAGGTGTCGAATTTAAACAAATTTTCAATTCAGACAGCAAAAAATACGGCGGCAGCGGGTATAGAGAAAATCAAAAAGTAACTTCTTATCTTGAAAATTACAATAACCGTGATTATATGATGAGGGTTGATTTACCTCCTCTTTCTACTATTATCTTAAAACCAGAAAGGAAAAAGAAATGAGCCTAGTCCTTGATGAATTTCGTACACTTTCTGGAGCAGTTGTAAAAACAGATTCAGGTGTAAAAAAGAAAATAGATAAATTAATCGGCAATGATTGCAGTTGGGATAAAATGTGTTGTTATACTGTTGTCACAGCCGAAAATTCGCCTTTTGATTTATGCGTAGTGATTGAAAAAAATCAAGGAAAAATGCCTATTTCTTGGATGATTACCCAAGAAACCAGAGAAATTATAACTGGGTCGGTTTTAATAGAAGATTGTGAAGTTATAGCAACAAAAGGCAATCTGGAACAACGCAATATCAGGATTGATGCCAACATTCCTATGGGTTATCATAACATCAAAATTCAATTTAATGGCAAAGCCCCTTTAATCGGACGCGAGGCAAAAATCATATCTACGCCTGATAAATGTTATTTGCCTAATTCGGATAAAATAAAAGGATTGTCAATTCAATTATACAGCCTAGTGTCAGAAAAAAATTGGGGCATTGGCGATTTTACAGACTTAAGAAATTTAATAAAACAAGCACCAATATTTGGATTGGATTTTATCGGACTTAACCCTATTAACTTGCTTTATTTAGACAGCCCTCAATTTGCAAACCCCTATCGCGCGGCGTCAAGGACTTTTATAAATCCTTTATATGTCGACATTTCAGCTGTTTATGAATATGAAACCAATCCAAACATAAAAAAACATGTAAAAAGTGAATCGTTCCAAGCCCGTATAAAAAAGGCAAAAGAAAGCAATATTGTCAATTACAAACTAGTGACAGAGTTAAAACTAGAAGTTACAAGAATGTTGTTTGATGCATTTATGAAAAAGAATACGGCTCAACATAATTCACGAGGATTTGAATTTGAAAATTTCTGTGAACATCATAGAAAAGATTTAGAAAAAATAGCAACTTATCAAGCTTTATCAGCTCATTTTGCGAAAAAAGATAAACGCGGATGTTCACATTGGCCAAAAGATTATCAAACTCCTTATTCGAAAAAAGTAAAAGAGTTTGTTAGCAAGAATTCTTATGAAATATCATATTATATGTATTTACAATGGATTGCGTATGAACAATTCCAAGAAACATATAATTTGGCTAAAAACGTTGGGATGAAGGTTGGTCTTTATGCTGATTTACCAACTGGTTCAACAATTGGTGGAGCTGAAATTTGGGAAAATCAAAATGATTATATCACCGACGTTAATGTTGGATTTCCTATTGATAAAGATTATAAAAAATCTGAAAATTGGCAAATTTCCCCTATTTCGCCGGTTGCATTAAAAGAAAAACAGTATGAACCTTTTATAAAAGTCATCAGAAAATATATGCGTTATGCTGGCGCAATTCGTTTCGATCACATTATGCAAATCAAACAAATGTATTGGATTTTAAAAGGCGGAAAAGGCGCTATGGTAAAATATCCAATGGACGAACTTTTGGGTATTATTGCGCTTGAAAGTGTACGAAATAAATGTATGGTAGTGGGCGAAAATGTAAGGATGTTGGCCGATGGTTTAAACGAAAAACTGGAACAATGGAATATATTGGGAATTAATGCGTTTCGATACATCAGCGATTTTGCATGGGATGAATTTACGTTATACAAAAATAATCCACTTAACCTTATATCCCCTGGGAACCATAACATGCCTACTGTTAACGGGCTTTGGAGTGGCAGCAACATAAAAGAAAAGCTAGAATTAAAACTGATAAATAAAAAAGAAGCAGCGATGGCAAAAACAAAACTTGTCCAAGCTAAGATTGAAATTATTAACAAACTGGCTGAAAAAGGTTTTTGGTTTAACGATGATGAAGATGTTTTAAATAATGATAATATTCCGCCAAAATTATGCAAAGCATTATATCAATATATCGCTAGTTCTCCTTGCGTTATGATGAAGGTGAATTTAGAAGACATCATCGGGCGTTACGAACAAATCAATATGTATCGTTCTTCTGGGATACGCAGCAATTGGCGATATAAGGCTGATGTTAATATTGATAAACTTTCAGAAAATGAAGAAATAGTTGATTTTTTCAAAAGCCTTTAATTTTCCTGTTTTATCCCTTTATCCAAAAACCATTTTTTAGAGGCTTTATCGCTGTTCACTCGCCATAAAAAGTTGAAATTTTCGATATATTTATCCACTATTTTTGGCTCATCAGTTATGACCAAACAATTTTCATTATTTTTATGAGACGCTGAATAAGTCCAATTAAAAGAGCCTGTTACAAGTGCATTATCATCAACAATTACATATTTATTATGTTGCGAACGGTGATGAGTATGGACCCGCACATTTATACCATGTTTAAAAAAATCTTTTACCTTGCTTAATTTGAAATCTGCTTGCTTTCTGTCGGTTATAATTCGTATAGCTATCCCCCTATCAAACGCATTTTCAACCGCTTTTGCAAGGGTTTTACTAGTAATCGCAAAAACAGCAATATCAATGGCGGATTGGGCATTATCCATAAGCGAGATAATCGAATTTTCACAATCCATGGACGGCGTAAAATATGGGATAATTTCACTTTTCGCTGGGTTTGATAACAACAATACCAATATAAATATAAATTTTTTCATAACCCATAATATCACAATACAAATAAAACAAAATAGACAATTTTGTCTATTTTATATAAAAATGTTGACAATTTATATTTTTTTTGATATTATTTAATTATGATGAGGTAAGGTTATGAATATTTTAAACGAAATGAGTAATAAAAAACAAAAATTTAACATCACAAATTACAATTGTGGTGCTAAAGCTCGTTTTGAAAGAAATAAAAATAAAAGCAATGCGCGCGTAAATGCAATCGCCCTAAAATCTAATCTTTTAAAACATAATCCTGCTGCTGCTAGGTATTTTGAACAAAGAGGATTTGATATCCACAGAATGCCTATGAGAACTGCTAAAACCTACCCATCTGGCACTTTAAACAGATATTATGCAATAGCTTTAATTCGCCAACAACAAGAAGAAGCAGAAAAATCAGCCAGATTTAGCCAAGCAGCGTTAAGATTGAAATCATCTGCTCACTCGTAAATATAACTAAAAAAACTATCTTATTATACAGCTAAACCAGCGGTTATTTGGCTTGTGTGCTTTTGTTTAATAATACAAATTATCTAATTATGCACGTGCCGTTTAAATCATCGCTCATGTGTTTGCAGGCTTGTTTAAGTGCGGCTTCGCTGCCTACTGCTGATAATCTATAAACCGTTCCAACACCAGAAATATTTGCAACCGATATCGTATGCGAAAGTTCCCCAAGACTAGGATACTTGCCCACGAATCCTTGCCATGCTATTAATGCGCGTTCTTCTTCTGAAAACGAACCTATTTGCAAGGTTTTGTTGCCAGAGGTTTTAGGCGTTATTTTCCTAATCTTTGCCTTTGTAGGTGCTTTTGGCGGTGGCGTATAATAACGTTTTACATCAATTAAAATTTCATCTTTCATCATCATATTATTATCAGAAGCAACAACAGGAGCAGCAGTTAACGTTTGTGGTTTTTTAACATCAAGCGTTCCTTCTAACCAATTATCACCAGTTGCCCAAGTTTCTTTTTCAATATTATCATCAAGGTTGACTTTTATCGGGGTTTTTGTTTTAACTTCTTGTTTGCCGTCAACTATTTCTTTTACATTTTTAGGGTTTAAAAATGATGGATAAGTTTTAATACCAACCGAGCTAAGCAAAATATCTTCGGCGTCTTTTAATTCGCCATAGCTATAATAGATTTTCATTTTTGCCATGATTGCTTCGATTTGGTTTGATATTTTTTCTAAATCAGTGATGTTTGTGATTTCACTTTTACCATTTTTTGCGGAAATGTCCGATTTAACATCGCTTAGTAACATTGCGATTGTAAAGTTGTTCAAGGCTTGATTAAAACGAAGATAAGCAATGTTTACTTCCGATAAAATTGCGGTACCTTCTGCTATATCATAGGTATCAAGCAATCTTTTCTTTTCTTCCTGTGTAATTGCCATTTGCGCAGAATTCATCAAGCTGATTAAATTCCACGAAATTTTTAAACCAGCTTCTTCCCATACTTGATTTTGAAAATAGTCATAGTTTTTCACTTGATTATAACCAAATTCCGCATCAGGTAAAATTGAGCCAACTTGTTCTCTGAAAAACACTATATTGTCTTCGTCACCATCGTTTTTACGATTTTTAAGAGCCTCAATTTCTAAGCTGTTTAACGTATATCTTTTTAATTCCTCTGTTGCAAAATCAACAGGCGGTTGAACCCTGTAATTTATATATTTACCAAGACCAAGTAATGAAGAAAGTTCAAGTTTTGCAACCAATCCTTCTTTTTTAAGGGCGATTATTTGATTTAAATTAACCTTCAATGCATTTTCATAAGATGACAATTCAGCACGATTAGGAGAATTTTCGACATTATTAATTGCTTTTAACAATTTTAATTCGATTTCTTTTATTTCTGGTTCGATTTGTTCAACACCAGCCACTTTATAGAAGGCTAAGTTCACATCAGATACGATATTTTGCATTGCTTTTCTTTTTAGTGCATCATTTAAAAGAGCTTTATTTTTATAGGTTTTGGCGTTGCTATAGGTTATAGAAAAATCTATCATATTCCAAACAGCAGCCAGCGCATTACGGTGTTTAGAAGTAGTAGGAGAAGTTCTAGTTTCAAGTTCCGCGCCTAAGCTTGCGAAATAAAAATCAGGCGTGTATCTTGCCCTGTATCCCGCTACCTCAACTATTTTTGGGAGGATTGCGTTATATTCTTGCTTTAACAAATCTTGATCTATTATGTCTGCCAAAGTTTCATATCTGGCGTCTAGGCTGGTTTTAAATGAACGAGCAATCGCATCATATATCGTAATGTAACCTTGTGGTTTTTCATTAACATCGAATCCAGAAATTAAAAATTGCCTTTGTTCAATATCTGATAAATCGTCTGATTTAAAATAGCTACATCCTGCCATTAAGAATACCACCAAAAAAGCCAATATTTTTTTCATATATTTCATCCTAAATAATTCACAAAAGTTGTTTACCTTTATTATATCCTAAGTTATATTAATTTAAACATAATTTATACTTTGTACAAGGGTTTAATGCAAAATTTTGATAATATATACGTAATAGGGTTGATGAGCGACACTTCATTAGAAGGAATAGAGGCCGCTTTGATTAAAACTAATGGACTAGATTTATTAGAAATAGGCCCTAGCATCTCTCGTCCTTATGACGAACATTTGGTTTCGCAAATAAAAGAAATCAGAGGTGAAGGTTATGGAGATTTTCCGAAAAAACTTAAAAAGGCTGAGTTTGATTTCACAATGGCAAATGTTAATGCAGTCAATGATTTAATCGCCCACGCTGGAATTCAAAAATCTGAAATAGAAGTCATAGGCTTTCACGGACTTACCCTTTACCATAATCCGAAAGAAAAAGCTACGTTCCAGCTGGGTGATCCATGTTTAATGATAGAGGAATTAGGAATTCCAACCGTTGCCCATTTCAGAAACAACGACATTTTAAATGGAGGATACGGCGGTCCGCTTAGCCCGATTTTCCTGTCCACACTTTACAAAAACCAAACTAGACCTTTGGCAATCCTTAACATCAGTGGGTTTTCAAATATTACCTTTATAAATGAAAATGAAAGACTTTCATCTGGATTAATTGCGCCTGGTGTGGCACTGCTTAACGATTTTATGGCGGATAATTTTGATATGGCCATGGATTATGATGGGGCTATTGCGGCAAAAGGCAAGGCCGATGAACAAGTATTAAGTAAAATGATGAAAGATGAATATTTCACATTACCTATTCCTAAATCAGTGGAAAGAACTTACTTTAACAAGTTTTTTGACGATGTAAAATCCTTAAATAAAGAAGATGCTATGGCAACATTGACGGCCCTAATTGGTAATATTATTATTAATGCAATTAAAGAATATCCAAAAGTAATAGTTTCAGGCGGTGGAGCAAAAAATCCAACATTAATGCGTTTACTAAAAACTTGTGGTAGGCATGAAATAATTCTTTCAGACGATTTGGGGGTTAAATCAAAATCAATAGAAGCAGAAGTTTATGCATATTTGGCCGTCAAAAACCTATATAACCTACCTGCAAGTTTTCCTGAGACAACTGGGGCAAGTTCAGCTACTATCTGTGGGTCTTTATACGCGCCTTAAAAAAACAATTAAATCTTTTTAGCTTTTTTGCCCTTACCCACTTTTTGCACAGTGCTCTCTAAACGATGAGTCACGTATTCTCTTATTGCGCTGTAAAGCGGTTTTAAATGACCTTCGAAATTATGATCAGCACCAGAAATTGTTTTATATTCTACATCAATGCCTTTTTGAATTGCTAGTTTTTCAGCTAAAAAACTTACCGATGTTTCCGATGCTATATTATCGCCTGTACCTTGGACGATAAGACCAGAAGTAGGACAAGGGGCAAGGAACCCATAATCTTTGATATTAGTAATCGGCGCGACACTGACGAATTCATTTATTTCAGGACGACGCATCAAAAGTTGCATTCCAATCCATGAACCAAATCCATATCCACCCATCCAACACAATCTAGCATCTTTATTCATAAATTGGATCCAATCAAGCGCAGATGCAGCATCAGTAAATTCGCTGCCGTCATCAAATTTACCTTGAGATTTACCAACGCCACGATAATTAAAACGCAAAACTGTGAATCCTAAATCAACAAAAGCTTGAAACATAGCAAAGGCAGGTTTTGAATTCATATTGCCACCAAAAGACATATGATCAGGCAATATCAAAGCAAGAGGCGCTGCTGGATTAGGGTTTTTATGGTATGTGCCTTCTAATTTTACATCTACACTATTAAAAATAACTTCTGTCATATAAAGTATCCTCTATTAAAAAGTTTATATATATGCTATAAGATATCTATAAATACAACCTATTGCAAGAGTAAAATGACAAAAGCAAAAACAAATGTAGCAATCGCACTGTCGGGAGGCGTAGACAGCTCGCTTACCGCCTATATCCTATCTAAGAAAGGGTATAATGTTCATGCGTTTACTTTACTGCTTACCGAATCCGAAAATGTTGCAGCAAGCAAAGTAGCTGAATTTTTAAAAATTCCCCATACCATTATTGATTTAAGAGAACAATTTCAAAAAGAAGTAATCGATTATTTTCTTAACAGTTATGAAAAAGGTTTGACCCCTAGCCCTTGTATTGTGTGTAATCGTAAAATAAAATTAGGCACTTTATTTGATATAGCAATGGAACAAGGGTGCGAATACCTTGCCACTGGGCATTATGCCAAGATAGAAAATGGCGATTTATATAAAGTAGATAATCCAAAAGACCAAAGTTATTTTTTATTTAATACAAAAAAAGAAAACCTTGAAAAAATTATGTTTCCTTTGGCTGAATATACAAAAGACGAGGTCAGGGAAATGGCAAAAGAGGCAAACATCCCAACCCATAACAAAAAGGACAGCCAAGATGTTTGTTTCATAGCCAATGATTATAAAGATTTTTTATTAGGCAAAATTAAAAATCCAACAGGCAATTTCAAAACATCAGATGGGAAAATAATCGGCAAACATGAAGGCATCGCAAATTACACAGTTGGACAACGCAGGGGTTTAAAATTGGGGGGATTTGCAAATCCTTTATTCGTTTTAGAAATCAATGCAAAAAATTGTGATGTAATTGTAGGCGAACAAAATGAATTATTAAAAACATTGGTAAAGGTTGAAAATGTTAATTGGCTGTGTGACGAAATACCTACAAATAACATAGAGGCGTCTGTGAAATTACGTTCAAGGCATAAAGAAATACCAGCAATTATAACGCCAAGTACGAACGGCGGTGCCGAAATAGAATTAAAAGAACCAGCAAGCGGAGTTGCCCCAGGGCAAGGTGCTTGCTTTTATCAAGATGACAAGGTCATCGGCGGGGGATTTATAACAAATGATAATTGAAACAACAGTCCTAGAAATGGGCAAAGAAGGCGATGGCGTAATCGAAGTTAATGGCAAAACTTATCACGTTTCTTACGTCATTGCTGGGGAAAAAATAAAAGCGGAAATAACCGATCATAAAGCAAAATTGGTTGAAGTTATTACTCCTTCTGAAAATCGAATTCCTGCGCCTTGTCCTTACTATACAAAATGTGGGGGTTGTAAATTACAACATCTTGACCATGAAAGTTATAAAAAATTCAAACTGTCCATCGTTGATGAAGCAACCGAAATAGAAATGGTACCAGCAAAGACCAGAAGGCGCGCTACATTTACTGGTGACGGCGAAAAAATCGGATTTAACGCAGAAAAAAGTCATGAAGTTATCAAAATTGAAAATTGCTTATTGTTAAATGACAACCTTAATCAATGCCTTAATTCTTTGCAAACTCTTGCTCCTAATTTAGGTAAGGCTAGTATCCTTGCGACCGAGACCTCTAACGGTATTGATTTAACCATTAACTCTAAGACCTTAGGCAATGCACCTGCATTAATCCAACAACTGAGCACTTTTGCGAGAAATAATAATATTAATAGGATAAGTATTAATGGTGAACCTTTGGTTACACTTATCAAACCTTTGATTGATTTTAATGGCAAGCAAGTCGATTTTCCAGCTGGCAGTTTTTTGCAACCAAGCATAGAAGGTGAAAACATTTTAAAAAGACTTGTAAAAGCATGCTTTATTAAAAAGACTAAAATAGTTGATTTATTTTGTGGATGTGGTACATTTGCTTATGGACTTTGGGAAATGGGGCATAAAGTCACTGGTTTTGATATTTTAACAACCCACCCATTTACAAAAAGAGATTTAGAAGCAAATCCTTTGGTCGCAAAAGAATTAAATGAATATAAAGGAATTGTGATAGATCCTCCACGTGCAGGGGCTATGCGCCTTATTAACAATATCGCAAAGTCAAAAGTTCCTGTCATAGTTGCAGTTTCATGTAATCCGAAAACCTTTAACCGCGACAAAAAAATATTAGAAGACGGCGGGTATAAAATGGAAAAAATAACCCTAGTTGATCAATTCATTTATTCCGCCCACATAGAGCTAGTTGCATTATTTATTAAAAAATAGCTCGATGAAAGGATAAACTATGATTAATAAAATCGAAGAAAAGTTTACTTTAAGAAATGGCGTAAATTACAAAGAAATGTTCAGTGGTGGCATTTTAATTTATCAATGCCCGATTATAAATGACAAAAAACAAGGCGTTGCCACCTATTACAACATCAACCAACAAAAAATTAAAGAAATTGTTTATGATAATGATAAAAAATGCAAAGAAACACATTTTTTAGGCGACATAAAACATGGCAATGAAACCGTTTGGGGAATGGGTTCTGAAAAAACTATTACCCCATATGTTAACGGAAATTTACATGGCACGATAAGAAAGTTTGATTTTTTTGGTAATTTAATATTTATTGCCCCTTGCAAATTCGGCGAACTGCACGGAGTGGTCGAAGAATGGCATGAAAATAGGGTTAAGAAAAATGAATCATCTTACGTTGATGGAAAAAGATGCGGTGCCCACAAAACTTGGGACAATAAGGGCAACCTGACTAGCAAAATATTTTATTTAGAGGATAGCGAAATTTATTTTAATTCTATTCCTGTTAGTTATTCTGTTTTTGAAAAATCTTCTGATAAAAATGCAAGAGAGGAAATGTTGCAAAAACTGCTAACCGCTCGTAAACATGGCCTTAAAAATGCCGCGAAACATGCTGCTAGGATTTTCCACACACAAAGGGCTGATGTACTTAGGCTGACTGCGTTAAAATTTAACAAGCATCAAAAAGAATATTAGTTATATTTTCTTTTATTATTTCTGACTTTTACGATGTAACGTCTGGTTTCGTCGTGTGGTAAATTGTCTTCTAGATATTCGAACAATTCTTCTGGATGCATTGAATTAATTTCTGCGATTGCCCTGTCTTTATTGCTGTCAAATGTCCTTAATAAATTACCAGGCCCAGTGTTATAAGCAGCAATTACACAATATTCGCGAGAGGTAGGATTTCGTACATCACCCAAAAATCTGGTGGCTAGGATATGAAGATAAATTGTACCGTATTGGATATTAACCTTTGGTTGAAATAACATATCGTCACTTGGTGCTTTTGTAACTCCGTGCAGATATTTATATACCTCGGTTCCTGCTGATGCTTTCATTATTTGCATTAATCCGATTGCGCCACTTGAACTTATCGCAAACGGGTTGAACGCACTTTCGGTTTCCATAACCCCCATTATCAAAGATTTAGACACGTTGTATTGTCTTGAATATTCAGTAACATAAGGTAAGAATTTTTGTGCACGCAAATATGAGTGCCCTACTACCAAATTAAGCGACACACCAAAAACAGATTGATTTTCGCCTCCAAAATTAACGTCATAACTTTTCGCCGAAGTGGCAAGAAGCTCGCTTGCAAATGCTTTTGCTTGATATTCCGTCCTTATCACATTTCCATTTTTATCAACCACTTGCCCCAATAAAAATGGGGTTTTATTGCCGTAATTAACTTCATCAGATGAAAATAAATCCACCATTCTAGGATCGTCTGGGGTTAAAAGCGTGGTTACGATTGCATCCTCTAAACTTTGATACGGGTCGACTTCGTCAATTGTTTCAATTACTATTGTTCCTTTTTCGTAATCGATAATTGCCCTGTTTTCATAATCGTGAGTATATTTAACATATATTTTTTGCGATGGAACTTGCTTGTCCGCCCACTTATCAATATGATTGTAAAAAGATTTTGCAAGAGAAATCCCTCCTGAAACTATGTCATAAGTGGTGGATATAGTCCCAGATGTAACGTTATATGCAAACTTGCCTGTGCTATATGCCATTTTTGCAGCGTCCCATAAACACCCGCTAAGTGTCATGGAAATAAACAATAATGCAAATATGTTTTTAATCTTGTTCATAATTTAATTCAAATTCATCTAGACCATTTTCAAGTTTGTATTCAACTTTTTCTTTATCGCCTGGTTCAAAATCTTTATCAAGTTGCAAGGCTTTTTTCCACATAAATTCAGCCTCTAACTTGCGCCCAACTTTCCAATATGCATCACCAAGATGATCCAATATAACCGAATTATCAGGAACCAACCTTAATGCCAATTCTAAGATTTTTTGAGCCTTTTCATAATCGCCTGTTAAATAATATGCCCAACCTAAGCTGTCCGCTATATGCCCGTCGGTTGGCAATTGTTTATAAGCAGCCTCTATCATTCCTACTGCTTTTTCGCGATTAATATCATTAATAAGCCATGAATAACCTAAATAATTCAAAATATAAGGATTGTCAGGAGAAAGTTCTAATGCTTCTAAAAAATCAACCTCAGCCTTTTCCCAATTTCCTGTGCGTTCATAACATATTGCCCGATAAAACAACAACAACCAATATTTATTCGGAATTTTACCGTCCTTTTCAGATACCTTATCAAGCAGTTGAGTGTATATTGGACCTGCCACTGCAAATTGTTTATCTTCCCTTAAAAAATCTGCATAATTCATCATCAAAGTAATTTCAGGATAACTAAAAGCCATATATTTTAATGCTTTTCCAGCATTTTCTTTTGCTTCTTCGTCACCTTCCTTCTCAGCCTTTCTTGCCATCATCAATGCTTTTTTAGTAAGGGCTGTAAAACCAAAAGGAGTTTCTAAATCAAACTGGCCATATATTTTGCTGGCATTATTATAATCGCCACCTTCTTCATAAAGTTCACCAAACATTAATCGCAAAGAATAAAAATCAGGAGAAAATTCAATTGCAAAATTATACAACATTTCCGCTACTTCATTGCTGTGTGCTTGGAAAAATAACAGTGCCATTCCAAAAAATGCCTCAGACAATCCATCATTAAAGGTTTTTAATGAGGTCGGAATTTCTGGGTTTGTTATATAGTTTTTGTAATCAGCCATAAAAGTAGAAGATTTGTTCCGTTCCAATTTATTTATAACATCAAGGACTTTATTTTCTTTATCATGCTTTATCATTAATTTTGATATCATTTGCATCGCGCGTGGTGATATAAAATTAGGCGTTTTTAATGCAAGATTATAATACTCTATCGCTTTTTCGTCCCTACCAGAAATTTCATAAATCATGCCTTTATGAAGTGCATACATACTTTTTAAATCAGCTTGATTTTTTGCTTTTTCCAAAACTTCTAGTGCTTTTTCATAATTTTTTTCAGCTGCATAAAACCAGCTTTGCGTAAAGCTAGTTAAAATTTCAATGCTTTTATTATTGTTTGCAAACTTTTGCATAGAGCTTCTAGCACCGGCATAATCACCTTTATCAGCATTTTCAATGGCGATGATTAAATCTGCGACCTGCATTCTGCCCTTGCCTATATCTTTTTTGGCGTAAAACGTTGCATCTTCTATATTACCAGCCATTCCCATAACCAAATAACCTTTGCGCAAATTTGCCATGTCATCTGAATGGGTTTCTAAATACTTTTCAATATATGGGGAAGCGCCCTTAATATCGCCTTTGTTAAGTGCATACGAAAATGCAAGGTATGAACCATAATCTTCGCTTTTCGCAAAAGCATCTGTAATTCCAATAAAAAACAAGCTTATCAAAGCTGATGATAACATAATTTTTTTAGACAATTTGATAAATTCCTTAAATAAAATAATTTTTCATATTTATATATTATACAATTTACTATATAAAGTATAATTATGAAAGAAAATTTAACAATTCAAGATATTGTCAACTATGAACTAGCCGGAGTAAAAGAAATCTCGGCAAACTCTCCTATCAATCGTTTTCCCGCCCTACAAGAATCGAATATAACAGAAGAAGATGATGATATAAATATTTTATATCAAACAGATAGTGTTGATGAATTACCTGACATTCAAACTATGGCAGAATTATATAACGCTATTAAAAATTTTGATAAATGTTATATCAAAAAAACCGCCACCAATACTGTTTTGGGTAAAGGCAATCCTGATGCCAAACTGTTAATTATTGGTGAGGCCCCAGGCGCAGATGAAGACAAACAAGGCGTTCCTTATGCTGGGGAAAATAGTAAACTTTTAACAAAAATGCTTCATTCAATAAATCTTGATATTGAAAAAGATTGTTTTTATGTAAATATAATTCCTTGGCGACCACCAGGGAACAGAGCTCCTTCTCCATCAGAAATCGCCGATTGTTTGCCTTTTATCAAAAAATATATTGAATTAATTAATCCCGATTTTATTTTATGTTTCGGGGCTATTTCATTTAATGCAATAAACCATAGCAACCTGCCAATTAATAAAGCAAGAGGCAATTGGGTTGATTACCAAACAAATGATGGCAAAAACATTAAAATGCTTGCGACCTATTCCCCTAGTTTTTTAATAAAATCCCCTGCACAAAAAAAATATGCTTGGGCGGATTTGCTTACACTAAAACAAGAATTAATTGAAAAATAATAAATATTAATACATGGTAACGCACATCTTCATAAAAAAAATATTGACAAAAATGAATTTTGAGTGTATTGTGAATTTTATATTTCTTATATTTCATTTTTCATAGGACTTTTAAATAATGAATAATTTAAATGATGATAAAAATCCAAAAACATATTACTACAGCAATATGAACAATGTTTGCGGCAATAAAAATATAAACAAACAAAGCTTATCAAAACGAATTATAAGAAGGATTTCTAAATTATCAGGCAACCTAGTGTTTATAGCAGCATCAGGAGCAATGACTCATAAATTTCACAATGAAGTAATTAAGTGTTTGGATAATCCGATGAGTTTTTCAAATTTGAAAAGTTTATCGATCAACTTTGCCATTACTAATATTGGGATTATATCAGTTATTGCAGGGTCGCTTGTTTTGGGATATCAATTGAAAAGTTTAATCATTAAAAATAATCAAAACCAAAAAAATTAATTTTTTTAAAAATTTTTGTTGACATAAAATATTATAGATAATAAAACCAAATCATTCAAAAAAACAAAATTCAAAAAATTTGTTAAATAGAGTAAAAGCAAAATATAATGCGATTGTTTCGTTATGTTTATATTATTATGTATGCTTTTTGCTTTATTTTGACACGTGCAAAAAGGAGTATAAAAATGACACACATTAATAAAATTACAAACAAACATACTATTCATACTTCTATTAATTTGGAATTGCACGAAAAACTATACGGCGATGAATATCAAAAACTCAGCAATCAAGCTCAGGACATTGTTCTTAAACATGATAAATTCAATTTATCAGAAAAAGATACTTTTAAAATCTATCTTGAAAATAGATCTGAAATCATCAAGTCTGTTTCTGGCATTCTTCCTTATGCTTATGAAGAAGAAGAATTTGATAAAACATCAAGACATAATATCGAAAAAATAATGACTCATGTTCTCGACATTATCGCAAAACCCGAAAAATCGTCATTTCAACCTTTTTTTATTGGTATAAATTTTGAAATGGAAAATTATTAATATTATTTATTAATCGCGCGCCATTTTGCAACGTTTCGGTTATGAGATTTCAAATCACTTGCAAACGCATGACCACCAGTTCCATCAGCAACAAAGTATAAATAAGTCGTATCCGCAGGATTTAAAACAGCCCTAATCGCATCTGCGCCCGGATTACATATTGGTCCAGGAGGAAGCCCACCTACCCTGTACGTATTATATGGGTGCATTTTTTGCAAGTCTTTTTTATACAGCTTCCTGTCAATTTTAAAAGCATAAATCACGGTTGGGTCAGATTGCAAACGCATACCTTTCCTTAACCTGTTTACAAATACAGAAGCCACCAAGTCGCGTTCTTCTGCCACACCGGTTTCTTTTTCAACTATTGAGGCAAGGATTATAGCTTGTTCTTTTGTGAAAATAGGAAGTCTTGGGTATCTATTTTCCCACAACCTATCAATTTCATATTGCATAGAGCGTTGCATTCTGGCCAAAATATCAGCCCTTGCATCGCCGAAAGAATAATAATAAGTTTCAGGAAGAAGTGAACCTTCTTTTACCGTTGTTGCATCTATCAAATCGCCACTTAATATTTCAATGTTATTTAGCATACCCACAACTTCTGATGAAGTAAATCCTTCTGGTACCGAAAATTTATGGATTACAGATTCTCCTGAAATAATTTTATCCATTACTTCGCTTGCCGACATTGCTGGTGAAAATTCATATTCACCAACTTTTACCTTGCTTGAAACATTGGTTAATCTGCCCAATATTCTGAATAACATTGCATCAGAAATTATATTTTCTTTTTCAAGTTTGGCTGCAATAGTGCCAAGACCTTCGCCTTTTTTAACCATTACAACTTTATCTTCTGACAAAGGACCTGATTTATAATAGTTATGACAAAGCACGCCAATAGCAACAGCAATTGTAACCGCGCCAATTACAAATAATTTTGTTAATAATTTAAACATAAGAAGTTTTATACTTTCTTAAAGATAACCGTAGCATTAGTACCACCGAATCCAAATGAATTCGACATTACAATGTTCAAATCTCTTTCAATCGCTGTATGAGGAACAAGGTTCAAATCACAGCTTTCAGAAGGGTTATCAAGGTTAAGTGTAGGAGGAACAATATTGTTATTCATTCCCATAATAGAATAAATAGCCTCAACCACACCCGCAGCACCAAGTAAATGTCCAGTACAAGATTTAGTAGATGATACGCAAAGTTTATATGCGTGATCTTCGAACATTCTTTTTACTGCTTTTAATTCTAGTTCGTCACCTAATGGAGTCGATGTACCGTGCGCATTAATATAATCGATATCTTCTTTATTAATTTTTGCACTGTTAATTGCTGCCCTCATCGAACGGAATGCCCCGTCGCCTTCTGGATGAGGCGCAGTAATGTGATAAGCGTCGCCACTCATCCCGTAACCGATTACTTCACCGTAAATTTTGGCGCCACGAGCTTTTGCGTGTTCATATTCTTCCAACACAACTGCACCGCCACCTTCGGCTATTACGAATCCATCTCTATCTCTATCCCAAGGACGAGATGCTTTTTCAGGAGTATCGTTAAATGATGATGATAGCGCTTTCATCTGAGAGAATCCAGCAACAGGAACAGGACAAACCGCAGCTTCTGCGCCACCTGCTACCATTACATCAGCATCACCGTACATGATTAATCTTGCCGCATCACCAATAGCGTGCGTACTTGTAGCACAAGCAGTTACCACAGAGTGATTAGGGCCTTTAAAACCATATTTAATCGACAAATGTCCTGAAATTAAATTTATAAGAGCACTAGGAATAAAGAATGGAGAAACCTTTCTTATCCCGTGTTCATGTAGTGTAATAGAAATATCAGATATTCTGCTGATGCCGCCAATACCAGAGCCCATCAAAACACCTGTTCTTTCCATGTCCTCTTCGTTTTGAGGTTTCCAACCAGAATCTTCGACTGCGTCAATTCCTGCGGCAACCCCAAAAACGATAAAAGGATCCATTTTTCTTTGTTCTTTCGGATGGATAAACAAATCAGCATCAAACAATTCAGGATTATCCACTCCTCTTGGAACTTGACCTGCTACCCTTGATGGATAGTCATCAGTTGTTTCAAAGTTTGTGATTTTTGTAATAGCAGATTTACCGCTAGTTACACCTTCCCAGTTGCGTTTTAGCCCCCTACCGATAGGAGAGATTATTCCCATACCAGTTACAACGACTCTTCTCATTTTTTATCTCCGAAATTACTAGAAATTAGCTGTTTTTTTCAATATAATCAACAGCATCTTTAACTGTAAGAATTTTTTCAGCTGCATCATCAGGGATTACAACACCGAATTCTTCTTCAAATGCCATTACTAGTTCAACAGTATCTAAACTGTCTGCACCTAGATCATCAATAAAACTTGCACCTTCAACAACTTTAGAAGCGTCAACCCCTAAATGTTCTACAACGATTTTATTTACGCGTTCAGCTATATCACTCATATCATTTCCTTTTAAATTAAAGTTATTACATATTTACTCAGTCAATATTATTATTGACCTGAGTTGCTTTATTATCATATTATCAGCGAAATGCAAGAAAAAAAACTCTAAAGCAACCCAACTTATTGTTTTTAAACAAAAACAATCTTTTTAAAACCAACTAGGACCAGACCCATATCGTCCAAACATATCGCCACTTTTATAACCAGATGGTCCAGATGAACACCCTATTATAAATAAAGTCATTACTATTAATATATATTTCATATCCTAGTCCTTTTTGTTTATTAAATCATAGCCATACCGCCGTTAACAGATATTGTTTGTCCAGTGATATACGAACTTTCGTCACTGGCAATAAATGCTACTGCGTTTGCTACATCTTCTGTTGTTCCTAGCTTGCCTGCTGGGATTTTTGCGTATAGTTTTTCTTTTGCTTCTTCTGGTATTGCATCAGTCATAGCAGTCGAAATAAACCCAGGAGCAACACAATTAACTGTAATCCCGCGGCTTGCAACTTCTGCTGCTATAGTTTTGCTCATCCCGGTAAGACCGGCTTTTGACGCAGCATAGTTAGCTTGACCTGCATTACCAGTCAACCCAACAATCGAAGTAATGTTTATAATACGGCCAAATCTGCGTTTCATCATACCTTTGATTGCGGCACGACAAAGTCTGAAACTTGCTGTTAGGTTGATATCAATAACACTTTGCCACATAGAATCGTCCATACGCATAAACAATCCGTCCTTAGTAAGGCCTGCGTTATTTACCAAAATATCAAGCTTTTCTAGTTTCCCTTCTGCTTCTTTGATAAGGGCATCAATTTTTTCGCTGGTGTCTATTTCTGTATATATAGTGTACACTCTTTCTTTTAATTCAGAAACTAAAGCGTCCAATGCTCCTTCTTTCCTTGCTTGTAGGATAACCGTTGCACCTTGAGCATGCAAAGTTTTCGCAATCGTTGAACCAATGCCTCCGTTTGCGCCAGTTATCAAAGCTACTTTATCATCTAGTCTAAACATTCTTTATTACTCCTCTATTGTTTTTATAAAACTATCCATATCGTTAAGGCTTGACACGTTCGCGGCTTTAACACCATCAAGCGTGCGCTTTACAAGTCCTGACAAAACTTTCCCAGCACCAATTTCAGTAAATTCGCCCACGCCTTTTTCATTCATATTAATTAAACTTTCCCTAAAACGCACCGTTCCTGTAAGTTGTTCTAGCAACAAGTCTTTTATTTTATCGTGCTCCATAACATTTGCGGTTACGTTTGAAATAATCGGCAATTTTGGGGTAAGTATTTTTACATCTTCTAATGCTAATGCCAATTTTTCCTTAGCACTGCCCATCAATGGAGAATGAAAAGCGCCACTTACCGGCAACTTAATCGTTCTTTTTATTTCCCTATCCCAAGCACTAGCAATCGCACGTTCGATACCTGCTGAATTACCGCTGATTACAACTTGACCTTTTGAATTGTCGTTTGCAATTACGCACATGCAACCTTCATGAGTACTTGATTCTTTTACAATTTCTTCTAGTACTTCTGTGGTTGAACCTAAAATTGCTGCCATTGCTCCTGGGTTTTCTGATGCTGCTTCTGTCATCGCTATGCCCCTTGCCTTTAACACCTTAGCACAATCAGCAAGCGACAAACTTTCCACTGCACAAAGCGCAGTATATTCACCCAAAGAATGGCCTGCCACACAATCTGCCAACTTTTCAATAGGCAAGTTAAATTCACGTTCCAAAACCTTTAACAACGCAATACTTACCACCATCAATGCAGGTTGAGTATTAGATGTTATCGTCAATTTATCTTCTGGACCATTAAATATAATGTCCGATAAATCGAATCCCATAACTTCGTTAACTTCGCCAAAAATGTCTTTTACATACGAAAAGTTATCGTACAAATCTTTGCCCATACCTATCGCTTGCGAGCCTTGTCCTGGGAATAATACTGCTTTTTTCATTATCGTTTCCTTTTATAATTAAATTAGTGTTCACATAATATTACAAAATATTTATTTGTAAAGATTTTGTTTCGAAAGGATTAATATTTTCTTTTTAATATAAAGTGGGCGATATCTTGAAGAGTTTGCGACTTTTCACCATAGTCAGAAACAATAGCAACCGCAGTTTCAACCAATTCTGCTGCCATAGTTTTGGCACCATCAACCCCTAGCAATGATACAAAAGTTGCCTTGTTGCTTTTTTCATCTTTACCCAAAGTTTTACCAACTTTATCTGCATCACCTTCAACGTCCAAAATGTCATCAGTGATTTGAAAGGCAAGACCAATATTATCAGCATATGCGCGCAACTTTGCAATGTCTTCCTCATCCTGTGCGCCTAAAATCGCACCAGCGGCACAAGAAAAACCAATCAAAGCACCAGTTTTTAATTTTTGCAATCTTTTGATATAATTAAGGTTAACGTTTTCTTTTGGAACTTCTAGCATATCTATCATCTGCCCACGCACCATTGCGCCCGCTGCTTTTGCCAACATATAAACTAAATGCGCGCGAATTTTACCTCTACTGTGTGTTTCTTTGGCGGCTAGAACCTCAAACGCTTTACTTTGCAAACCATCACCAGCCAAAATTGCTGTGGCTTCATCAAATTGTTTATGGCAAGTTGGCACACCGCGCCTTAAATCATCATTATCCATAGCAGGCAAATCATCGTGTATCAAAGAATAACAATGTATCATTTCAACCGCTGCTGCTGTTCTTATCGCTTGGAATCTTGGTACACCAAAAAGCCCTGCACATTCCAAAACCAATAATGGGCGCAACCTTTTTCCATAAGACATGGTCGAATAACGCATTGCTTCAACCACTTGACGTTCTGCAACATCGCGTAATTTCAAATGCTTTTCTAACTCTTCTATTACTTCTTCATTAGTTTGATGAATTAAATCTATTATTTTTTTCATTATTATTCTGATTCAAAAGGTGCAAGACCTTCTGGCTCGCCACTGTTGCTTAATGCTACTTTTTCTATTCTTAATTTTGCCTCAGCCAATTTTTTTTGACAATAGAGCTTTAGTTCTACTCCACGTTCATAAGTACCAAGAGCTTCGTCTAGTTTTACACTACCAATTTCTAAGCTTTTTACTATATTTTCAAGCTCAGACAAAGCTTCTTCAAAAGATAGATTTTCAATTTTTGTCGTTTCTGTTTTCATATTATGTAATTTAATCCAACTTTTTAATCTTGTAAAGACATAATTTTTTATCTATAATACGATAATTGCAATGTGGGGCAAAGGAGAGTAACTATGTTAAAAATACCCGTTTTTTCTACCACTATCGATATTTTTAAAGAAACTTTTTGTGATATAAAAAGATATTCTTTTTTGGCTTGGCTTTGGCTATTGATTACCGGAGCTTGCTACTTCTTCCTTTTTGATATATTTGAAATACTTATAAACAGTGGCGAACTTGGCTTTTCCAACAATAATATCCCTCTTAAACTTTTATTTTTTTCACTGGCTTTATTGCTAATTTCTATCCTGGCTGGGATGTTTTTGATTTCTAACTTTTTGCGGTCTTCTATGGAAAATAGAACTGTGCTGAGCGTAGGAGGAAAAGATTTTTTATTTATATTTGTTGTAATCGCCCTTGTCCTTACTACTATTATAATACTTGCTATATCAATCTTTGTTATTGGAGGTATGGCGTCTTTATTATTTGGCGCTATCTTTGATATAGATCCTGAGTTAGAAAATGCATCAGAAATGTGGGGATTCATGGTGGTTATTGGGATTGCTATTGGAATTTCATTATTCATCGCATTATATATAGGGACTAGATTGTCTTTGATAATACCTGATATATATGCAAAAAATCCTGTTGGAATCCTTGAATGTTGGAAAAAAACAAAAGGTAATTTCTTAAGGTTGTTTGCTATTTCTTTTCTGGTTGGACTTCCTTTTATAATACCTGGGTTATTAATGCCTACTATTTATTACGATGACATTACTGGAAATGCTATTGCTGGACATAATGCATGGGCATACAGCAATCCTTTCGCATTTGCCTTTGCCAATGTTTTATACTCAGCGCTTCTCCCTTTATATGGAATAATGTTTACAAATATTTACAAATTCCTTGTAAAAACTAATATAAGCGATATTATATCAAATGAATTTACTGAACAAAACTAATGAAAGGTCATAAATAATGAACAAATTACCTGTATTTTCAACTGCTAAGTCTATATATAAAGACACCTTTTCAGATTTAAAAAGATATTTTTCTTTATCTGCTATTTGGTTTGTGCTGATAGCTATTGTTACTTTCTTTGCTTATGATGCTGCGCTTGAAATGGCTAAGGCTGAATTTTACACTTTGCTTGGATACCCTGTGGATAATGCTAATATCCTGAAAATTAAAGCATATGCATATTCTTTTGGTATTAACATTTTAAACGTATTGCTGATTGGGGCTTTTGCAAGATCTGTTATTGATAATAAAATCACTATTGCTCTTGACACAAAAACATTAAAATTCTTGTTTAAATATATGATGTTAAGTCTTTTGGGAATTATAATATTTGTTGGTACATTCCTTGTCCTAACTTTTGTAACAGACCTTATTTACAGCCTGGAAAATAATGAAAACAGCATTTTAATTATTTCTATTCTTGGCGTTATTGCTTTGATTTCTATTATAGTTTCTATGTTCTTTATTTTAAGACTGTTCCTTATCCTTCCTGATACTTTTATGGAACAAAAAGCAGGATTTAAAAACTGTTGGAAAGCTACAAAATCATCTGTTTGCAGAATATTTGCAGTCATTGCAATTATAGGAATCCCTTCTATTATTCTTACTTTACTTAACTTGATAAACTATACAAATGTTGAATCAGGATCTGCGTTTAGTTTCGAAGTTATGATATTTGAAAACAGATTTTTCTATGTAATTTATCTTTTGGTTGTGGCTTTATTTGCTCCGCTTTATGGAACTATGATGAGTAAAGTTTATGAAGCATTAAATCCAGAAAAAAAGGAAATAAAATAGAAAATTCAAAAAAAAGAAAAAAAACACTTTACAATATTATTTATATATGATAAAAGTTTTTTACTCTTTTACGGAGGGATGGCAGAGCGGTTTAATGCACCGGTCTTGAAAACCGACGAGTCTTCGCGGGCTCCGTGAGTTCGAATCTCACTCCCTCCGCCACTTGAAATTTAGACCCCAATGGGGTCTTTTTTTATTGGTTTTCCAATGCTTTGAACCTTGTTCGTAAATCTATTTTGACAAACTATCAATCCCAGCAAATTTACGAACTCCTATATTGATTTTATTGTGTAATTTTGAAAAGCTGATTTTTTATAAAAAATATAGAGTCCAACTCCCGAACAAATTTTTATTAATTCAATAGATAGAAATCATATTGATAACGCCTAATTTTGTATTATAATAATTTTGTTATATTTATTATCGGAGGCTATCATGAAAAAAATATTTTTAATTTCTACGCTATTATTAACCGCATGTGCGACACAAACGACTATACTTAAATCTTATCCGGCAACTACACCAAATGAAATCACAGTCTCTTTTGATAAAAATCCTAGTTGCAAGTACGAAGAGTTAGCTTTTATTAACACCTCATTTTGGTGGAACACATCAATGGCTGTTGATAAAGCGAAAGAAAATGCTGCATCTATTGGCGCAGATTATATAAAAATTACTAATGTTACAACTAATAGCGATAATGATGCAAAAGTAGGAGCAATTGCTTATAAATGCATTAAGTAACTTAATGTTCTCAATAACATCAAGTTGAAGACTATTTATTATGTTTTTTGAACAATTTTATTGCTTTCTCATTCATTGAAAGAACGTCAAGTCCAGACATTTGAATATACAATCCTTTCGTATATTCATCATAATTAGATATTGTTCGCTGGTATCTTACTGTTATTTCTTCGATGGTTTCTCTATCCGTGTCAGGAGTATAATTAATTAATATCGTAGCCTTGCAAACACTACTATTTTTTAAATCATCATATAATTTATCAGGGATTGTGTTATACTCTATAATTCCAGATACATCCACAACTTCAATAGGGTATTTTTTTATTCTTTTATCATCTTCTTTAATACCTTCAACAACCCACCCTTGAAATGTTTCTATTAATTCTTCTTTATTCGCAACGCATAAAGATGGTTTATCTGCTGTAAACTGTATAATAGCAAAACAGCCTATAACTCCAACGATTAATACATATAAAAACTTTTTCATATCGCCTCCTAATTATTTTAGTAAATTATAATATTAACTTTAAAATTTTGCAATTAATTTAGTCCGTAAGCGGTTCACCCTCCTCCGCCACTTGAAATTAACGTCCTTC